>JAVBNJ010000122.1:0-9852 GCA_031551625.1 Bacteroidales bacterium
ATCCATTTCGTTGCTAAGAACAGCTTCTTCAATGTCCGAAAAAATATATTCGTGTAAATTGCCGGTATGCGGAAATGCAATTTTTAACAACAAGGCTGCGGTGGTATAACGGCCGGGGATAGCAATTTTTGCATCGGGCAATTCGTCGGGATAAATTTTGCGTTTGCTCACCAACAACGGGCCATTACCGTAGCCCAATGCACTACCTGCCGGAAGAATCTTGTATTTACCGGCCACATGTGCGTAAGCGTGGTAACTCAATTTGGTAATCGCCGCCTCTTCGTTGAAAGCCGCATGGTTCAATGCTTCCACATCGGCCAGATGGTAGGTGAATTGCAAACCCTCGGTGTCAATTTTATGATGCACCATCGCATCAAATGCAAATGTGTCATTAGGACAAGGCGAGAAGAAGAAGTTGAGGAGCATAATATTTATTTTTTTGTCATGGATTACACGAACGGTTGCTTTGCCAACTTAATAAGTTAGTGTATTTACTTAGTGTCTCAATGCGTCATTGCGAGGTACGAAGCAATCTTATTCGTGTTCATTCGTGCAATTAGTGGCTAAAATGTTTTTCAGTGCGTTTTGAAGATTTTGTAAAGCCAGTGGTATATTCCATGCCGCTTTGTTGCGTACTTCCACTCTGTTGGAAATGGCGCGTAATGCAACGAATGGAGTTTTCTGTGATAAACAAACATAGAAAAATGCCGCGCTTTCCATTGTTTCTATATCGGCAGCAAAGTGTTGTTGCAGTTCGTCAATACGCTGTTGCTGTCCACTGGCTGTTTGTACCGTGAGCCCCGTTATTTGCGGAATGTTTTTCAATACATCAACTAACTGTTTAGGTATAGTATTTTTCAATGCTCCATCTACAAATGGGAAAGTGTTTTCGGACAACAGTTTTTCATCGAACAGCGAGCTGAACCCGGTGGGCGTTTGCACACCGCTGTCGCCAAAATATTCAATAGTTGGCGTAACCACTGTGCCAATATCCAACTTGTTATTAAAACTGCCTGCAATACCAATATTTATGGCTATGTCGAAAGTACCGGCCAGTAATAATTTAGTAGTATGATAGGCTGTGGCCGTTACGCCAATACCGGTAACAGCGCACGTTAGTTCGTGTTCCGAAGCTTTAATTATTTCTTGCGCCGCAAGCAATTCATTGTCGGTTGCGGCGGTAATCAGGATTTTCATAGTTCTGAAATTTTATCTGCAAAGATACAACGACTACTAAATTTTGAACTCATAATCTGTTTTTCTTATGCTCATTGTGCCTTTTTGAATTTTATGTTGTGTAAATTTATTTGTACCTTTGTAAAGTTTGTCAAAATTAAACAATTCATTTGAAATGGGAAACTGTGGGTTCGAAAAAGAAGAACGCTTTCATGGCGAAACGGTAGAAAAATTAAAAGAAAATTATAAATCAATACTCACTTCGATTGGCGAAGATGCCGAACGCGAAGGCTTGCTTAAAACGCCCGAACGGGTAGCTAAATCCATGTTGTTCCTCACGCAAGGCTACCATCAGGACCCTGCGGCTATTCTGGCATCGGCCAAATTCAAGGAAGAATACCAGCAAATGGTGTTGGTTAAAGATATTGAATTGTACTCGCTGTGCGAACATCACATGTTACCGTTCTACGGAAAGGCGCACGTAGCTTACATTCCCAATGGATATATCACCGGCCTTAGCAAAGTGGCGCGGGTAGTCGATGCCTTTGCCCGCCGTCTGCAAGTGCAGGAACGGCTTACGGTGCAAATCCGAGATTGCATTCAGGATGCGTTGAATCCGTTGGGAGTAGCGGTGGTTATCGAAGCAGCTCACATGTGTATGCAAATCCGTGGTGTGCAAAAACAAAATTCAGTAACCACTACTTCAGCTTTTACCGGTGCATTTATGAAAGACAGCCGCACGCGCGAAGAGTTCATGCATTTGATAGGCGTACATATTCATTAATGTTTCTCTTTTGTAGAGAGGGATAAGAGGGTGAAGTGAAAAAGTCGTAGCAAATTATCACATTAAAATAACATGTACAAAATTCTTGAAAAACGAGTATTAGCCAAAGACATTATATTGATGGACATCGAAGCGCCGCGCATAGCAAAGGCCGCTTTACCGGGACAATTCGTGATTGTCCGTGCCGACGAGCATAGTGAGCGTATTCCGTTGACTATTTCGGATTACAATGCAGCGAAAAATACGATTACACTGGTTACCCAGATTGTGGGCGCCGGAAGTCGTATGATTACGGATAAAGAAAAGGGCGATACTTTGCTTGATGTGGTGGGGCCGCTGGGACATCCGTCGGAATTTATTCACAAAACATCCGAGGAGCTAGAGCAGCTGCATTTGTTGTTTGTGGCCGGCGGTTTAGGAACAGCACCTGTATATCCACAAGTAAAATGGCTGCACGAACACGGCGCAAAAGTCGATGTGATTATCGGCGCCAAAACAAAAGATTTACTGATTTACGTAGACGAGATGAAAGCCGTGTGCGATAATCTCTACATCGCCACCGACGACGGTTCCGAAGGACGGAAAGGTTTGGTAACCGACGTAGTGAAATACCTGATAGACGAGGAGAAGAAACAGTACAACACGATTATTGCCATTGGGCCAATGATTATGATGAAGTTTGTGGCGGCCACCGCCAAGAACTATAACATTCCGTCAATCGTCAGCTTGAATACGTTGATGGTAGACGGCACCGGCATGTGCGGCGCTTGCCGCGTTACCGTGGGCGGCCAAACAAAATTCACCTGTGTCGACGGGCCGGAGTTCGACGGTGCGCTGGTTGATTTCGACGAAGCCATGCGCCGCCAAACGATGTACAAGCACATCGAAATCGAAGCCGATCATAAATGTAGAATCGGATTAACGAAAAGATAAGTAAAAATCATGGCCAATAAAATTCCGCGAATAGAAGCAAAAGAGCAAGACCCGAAAGTACGTGCAACAAATTTCCAGGAAGTATGCCTGGGTTTCACGAAAGAAGAAGCAATGCTGGAGGCTACTCGCTGCCTGCAATGTAAGAATCCGAAGTGTGTGGCAGGTTGTCCGGTAAGCATTCAGATTCCGCAATTTATTAAGCAAGTAGAGCAGGGCGACTTTGCCGAAGCGGCGCGTGTGATTGCTGCCGACAGTAGTTTGCCGGCTGTGTGTGGTCGTGTGTGCCCGCAAGAATCGCAATGCGAAGGCAACTGCATACTCGGCGTGAAAGGCCAACCGGTGAATATCGGAAAGTTGGAACGCTTCGTGGCCGATTTCAGTCGTGAGAATGACGTAGCCTTTTTAGACAAACAACCCGGCAATGGCCATAAGGTAGCTATCGTGGGAAGCGGCCCTGCCGGTCTGTCGTGTGCATTCGACTTGGCGAAGATGGGCTATGAAGTTACCATTTTCGAAGCGCTGCACAAGATTGGCGGCGTGTTGCAATACGGCATTCCCGAATTTCGCCTGCCGAAAGAAACAGTGGTGGAAAACGAAATAAAGAACCTGAAAAAATTAGGTGTTAAGTTTGAAACAAACGTGGTTATCGGCCGCACGGTTACTATTGATTCGCTGCTCGACGACGAAAAATTCGATGCGGTGTTTATAGCCTCAGGCGCCGGCTTGCCGAAATTTATGGGCATCCCGGGCGAGAATCTGAATGGCGTGGTATCGGCCAACGAATTCCTGACACGTAACAACCTTATGCGCGCTTACGATAGCGCCTACCATACACCTATCTATGTAGGGAAACGGGTGGCGGTAGTCGGTGGCGGCAATGTGGCAATGGATGCCGCACGCACTGCACTGCGACTGGGCGCCGAAGTAATGATTGTATACCGCCGTACCGAAAAAGAACTGCCGGCACGTGTCGAAGAAGTACACCATGCCAAAGAAGAGGGCGTCGAATTCCACATGCTCACCAATCCGGTAGAAGTATTGGGCGATGAGCGTGGTTGGGTGCGTGGCATCCGTTGCGTACGCATGGAACTGGGTGAGCCTGATGCCAGCGGCCGCCGTAGCCCGGTGGTGATTCCTAATTCGGAATTCGACCTGCCTGTCGACGTGGTTATCATGTCGCTCGGCACTTCGCCGAACCCGTTGATAGCTGCCACAACCAAAGGGTTGGATATAAACAAACACCAATGTATTGTGGCCGATGATAACGGGGCAACTTCTCGCCCGGGTATATTTGCCGGTGGCGATATTGTGACAGGAGCGGCTACCGTAATTCTCGCCATGGGTGCAGGCCGCAAGGCCGCCAAAGCGATTGATGAATTTATTAAAAGTAAATAGAAATTAGAGTTTAGAAATCAGAAATTAGAAATTGCTTGCGCGCCAAAATTCTAATTTCTGAATTAAAGTAAATGCAACTCGTAGCTGTTATAATTGTCTTCGCCATTGTGCTCGCCTTGTGTATGGCAGGTTTGGGCATTAGTATGCTGTTGCGCAAGAACGGAAAATTTCCTGAAACGGAAGTAGGTAGCAACAAGAACATGCGCAAACTCGGTATCACTTGTGCCAAGCAGGATGAGATGCGCAAATGGAAAAAAGCAAAGCGTAAAACAACTACTAAAGAACACGACTGCGCCAACTGTGAAGGTTGCGGGCTCGTGTAGTTCAGCATTCAATATTCAAATAGCGACAAGCGCTTTGAATATTGAATCTTAAATTTTGAATCTTGAATTACCTCGCTCATATATTTCTTTCTTCTTCTCCGCAAGAACAAGTGGGTAATTTTATCGGCGATTTTGTGAAAGGGTGGAAGTACGAAAACTTTCCTGAAGAAATAAAAAAAGGAATTTTACGGCATCGCGCTATCGACGAGTTTACCGACAACCATCCCATAGTGCAGCAGGCACGGGCGTTGCTACGCCCCACTTTTGGGCGGTATGCGGGGGTTGTACTCGATTTGTATTTCGACCATTTCCTGGCCGTTCGTTTTTCGGAGTATTCAGCTATGCCGTTGCGATCGTTTGCCTGCCGCTTCTATTGGGCACTGTGGCGCAATCGCCGCATACTGCCCGAACGGGTAAAAGGTTTTATGTGGCACTTTATCTTCACCAACCGTTTACACCGCTACGCCTCATTCAGCGGGCTTCACCAGTCGTTTAGCATCATGGCACGCTACAAACCGTTACCCGTCAATCCTGACGAAACTATTCAATTTTTACAGAAAAATTACGATGAACTGCAAAATTTGTTTCAGCAGTTCTTTCCGGAAGTTATTGCTTTTGAAGCAACCTATCTCAAAAAATTATGAAATAGTCGAAATAAAAATCCGCGCAGATCCGTTCAATCCGCGTCATCCGCGTTCTATTGTTTGATAAGCCTGATCGCTTCTTCCGGGTTCGCAGCCGAGAATACCGCATTGCCCGCGACGAGGCAATCGGCTCCGGCCGCATAAAGCAGAGCGGCATTTTGTGCATTCACCCCACCATCTACTTGAATAAGTACATTCGCTTTTTCGCGCACAATCATTGCTTTCAGTTCTTCGATTTTATGCAGCGAACGTTCAATAAATTTTTGCCCGCCGAATCCCGGATTGACCGACATGATGAGCGCAAAATCCATTTCGTGCAGCACCTCGCTCAGCAACGCCACCGGCGTGTGCGGATTAAGCGCTACCCCCGCTTTCATGCCTAACGAACGGATATGTTGCAATGTCCGGTGCAAATGTAGGCATGCTTCGTAATGAACCGACAACCATTCTACTCCCAACTTACTGAATTCGTCAATATACTTCTCAGGTTCTACAATCATTAAATGGGCATCGAGCGGTTTTTTTGCTTTGGCCGCAATTGACTTAATTACAGGGAATCCGTAGGAGATATTGGGTACAAAGCGTCCGTCCATGATGTCAAGGTGGAACCAGTCGGCCGCGCTGCGGTTCACCATTTCCGTTTCTTCGTTCAATTTTCCGAAATCGGCTGAAAGCATGGATACTGAAAGCATTTTCATTACAATGAATTTTTTTGCAAATATATGTAAAAAAATTTGGTAATTTATTTTTTTGTTGTAAATTTGTACCGCTTTTGCAAACAATGATTTTCCACTATACTAATTTTGGCCTTCCGATTTAACCACACAGATATTGGTGGGCAAATTCCCCAAATACATCAAATTTATTACGTAAACGAAAAAAGACTCAATCATATTTTATGTACGACATTTTAACATTAAATCAAAAAACAATTGAAGAGTTGCGTACAATTGCCGACTCGCTTCAATTAAAAAAGGTCAACTCCCTCGAAAAAGAAGAACTTATTTACCATATTTTGGACGAACAGGCTATCCGGAATATCAATAAAAAGCCTGTCGAAAAACCGGCTTCCGATGACGTAAAAGCGGGCGAAAAGAAACGCCGTGAGCGTATGGAAAAACCGGCAAAGGCTGCTCCAGCCGTAGAAAAGTCTCCGGTCAATGAATCTGCTGCACCGCAGGCTACCGTTGCTACCGACCAAGTGTCGCAGGTTAAAAAACAGAAAGGTCGTCCGAAAAAACAGCAACCGGTTGTTCCACAAAACCAACCTCAACAACAGCCAAAATCGGTAGAATCCGCGCCTGTAGTGGCAACCGGCGAATTGCCTGCGATAGACGAACAGTTGTCCAAAGAAGAACGTCCGAAACAACCGCAACAACAATCCAAACAACAACATCTAAAGCAACAACCGCCTCAATCTAAAAATGCGAATGCCAACCATAATGCGAACAATAATGCCAATACGCAGGATAATGGAAACGGAAATGGTAATAACGGTTCTTCGCGGAAAAGTGATTTCGATGGCGTAGTGAAAGCTACGGGGGTACTCGAAGTAATGCCTGATGGGTATGGTTTCATGCGTTCATCGGATTACAATTATTTAAATTCACCCGACGATATTTATGTGTCGCAATCGCAGATCAAGTTGTTTGGGTTGAAAACCGGCGATACGATTACCGGCGATATTCGTCCGCCGCGCGAAGGTGAAAAATATTTTCCGGTTGTGCGGGTACACGAAATTAATGGCCGCAGTCCCGAATATATTCGCGACCGGGTGCCGTTCGATTTTCTCACGCCGTTGTTCCCTACAGAGAAGTTTAACATCACAGGTAAAGGGCATAACAACCTGTCGATGCGCGTAGTCGATATGTTTGCGCCAATTGGTAAAGGACAACGCGGGCTAATTGTAGCGCAGCCGAAAACCGGTAAAACGGTACTGCTGAAAGATATTGCCAATGCTATTGCCGATAATCATCCCGAAGTATACATGATTGTGCTTTTGATAGATGAACGCCCCGAGGAAGTTACCGATATGGCACGCAGCGTGCGGGCCGAGGTAGTAGCCTCTACATTCGATGAACCGGCCGAACGCCATGTGAAAGTAGCCAGTATTGTTCTCGAAAAAGCTAAACGCCTTACCGAATGCGGACACGATGTAGTAATCCTGTTGGATTCAATAACCCGCCTTGCACGTGCCTTCAATACTGTGCAACCCGCTTCGGGAAAAGTACTCAGTGGGGGGGTTGATGCGAATGCACTGCATAAGCCGAAACGTTTCTTTGGTGCGGCTCGTAATATTGAAAATGGCGGCTCGCTCACCATCCTGGCCACAGCTCTCATTGATACAGGTTCGAAGATGGACGAGGTAATCTTTGAAGAATTTAAAGGTACGGGTAATATGGAATTGCAACTCGATCGTAAATTGTCGAACAAACGCATATTCCCCGCAGTGGATGTAACGGCCAGTGGTACGCGTCGCGAAGATTTGTTGCTCGACAAACCGACCCTGAACAAAATCTGGATACTCCGCAAGTACCTGTCGGATATGAATTCGGTAGAATCTATGGAGTTTTTGCGCGACCGTATGGGACATACGCAAAGCAACGAAGAATTTTTAATATCAATGAACGGATAAGACCGATTGACAATTTTATAATTGACAATTGACGATTGGAAGCCCGCTATTGGCGGGCTTTTTTTTTGTTAACTAATTATTTAATAGCCGGAAAATTTGCGTGGCTGTGCGCTCAATGTTGACCTTTGTGAAAGCCTTGTCCATGGCCTGTTCCAACGTGGCCGGGTGGGGCAGGATCGGGAACACCGCCGTGAAGCCAAGTTCATTCAGCAACTCTGTTGCTTCGACCGAACCGCCTATGGCTATCACGGGAATACCTTGCCGGGCGGCTCGTTTCAGAATACCAGCCGGCGCTTTGCCCATGGCTGTTTGCGCATCAAGTTTGCCTTCGCCTGTGATTACGAGGTCGGCGCTGGCCACCTGTCGGTCAAAATCAACGGCGTCGAGTACTACCTCTATTCCCGGTTTCAGTTGTGTGCCGAGGAAAGCAACCAATCCGCCTCCCAATCCGCCTGCAGCCCCTGCACCGGCAATAGTTTCCAAATCAATATTTTTGTATTTCCGTACGAGTTGTGAAAAATGCTGCAATCCTCTGTCCAATGTTTCGACTATAGCTGCCGTAGCGCCCTTTTGCGGAGCGTACACATAAGCGGCGCCTTGCGGGCCGGAGAACGGATTATTTACATCGCAGGCTACGGTGAATTGCGCTTCGGATAAAGCCGGCAATACATTCGAATCGTCGATAACGGCAATGTGCGCCAATCCTTGACCTCCCTGAACTACCGGTTGCCCTGAATGGTCGAGGAACCGGAACCCCAATGCCTGCAACATTCCTACACCGGCGTCGTTAGTGGCGCTGCCACCAATGCCCAGCAGGAAACGACGGCAGCCGCACTGCAACGCATCGGCAATCAATTCGCCGGTACCATAGGTCGTAGTGTGTAGCGGGTTGCGTTCGGTTGTGGATAATAGCGGAAGCCCGCTGGCTACAGCCATCTCTATAATGGCAGTATGCTCTTGAATTATTCCGTATCGCACGTCTATAGGGCGCATCAGCGGGTCGTGTACGGTGGCGGTTACCCATTTACCATCGAGCGAATCGACTAAGGTTTGCATGGTTCCTTCGCCACCGTCGGCAATGGACAGTTTAACGATTTCACCCTGTGCCCCGCACACCTTGCGGAAAGCTGCTTCCACCGCATCGGCCACTTCGCGAGACGATAGCGAACCTTTAAAAGAGTCAGCAGCTACAACAACTTTTTTGAGCATAACGCATTTTGTTAATACCGATCAAAGGTAAGAAAATAAAGTAATTTTATTTGCAAGTTAAAAATATTTTCATACTTTTGTATCGTATTCTGCATGTGTAAATTTTTACAAAGATACATGCAACATTACAAGATGCTCTTTTTGGTTTGGTAAAAGGAAACAATTTGTTTCCTCTCTGTATCTTGAAACGTCGAAATTTCAAACACTTCAAAAGAATAATCATTTCACAGTAAAATGTGAACTTGGTTTATTTTTGAAGTGGGTTTTCGACGACCTCAAGATACGATAAATTAAGTTCACGTTTTGTTTTTTGTTCACGGATTTGTTCACAGATTACACAGATATGAGAACAGATTATATGGATTAACACAGATTGAAACGAGAATGGCAATGATTAAAAATCGTAGCAAGGGGTTGTTGTGTTTGTTTGCTATATGGAACGCGGATGACGCTGATTAGACGGATTTACGCGGATTTTTAAACGACCCCTATGCTACGTAAATAAAACTAAAAAATTAGTTAAAATTTAAACTAAATTTGATATGAAAAAAATCTACTTCTTATTCATGGCGTTGCTCTGCTGTTTTAGCGGCTATTCCGCAAACTGCGTCTCGGCCACCAAAGTCGGCGCCAACTACACGACCCAACAGGTCACCTTTAAGCTGACGTGGACGGGTTGCAACGGAACTACACACTTGAACAAAGCCTGGTGCTTCGTCGACTTTCAACCGGTGGATGCGGCCGGTAACGGCG
>JAVBNJ010000103.1:0-32681 GCA_031551625.1 Bacteroidales bacterium
GGCTACGGAATGGAAGTGTTATTAGTGGCGCCACAGCTACAACTTATGTACCTACGCAAGCGGGCACCTACACGCGGCAAGCGAAAGACGGTACGTGTAATACGGCCTGGGTTACATCCACCGGCTCGTGGGTAGTAACGGTGGTTAGTGTTCCTGCGGTACCTACATTGAGCGCCACCACTACCTGTGCAGGAACGGCCATCACGTTTACTTCGAGTGCAGTGTCGGGAGCTACAGGCTACCAATGGAACGGCACTGGAGTGACCGCCAGTTCGGGTACAGGCCGGACAACGACTTCAAAAGCGACGACCGCGGGAAATTATGTAGCGCAAGTGCGGTCATATACCACCGCCAGCGGCATCAGTTGCTTCAGCGCGTATACTTCCAATGTAACAGGAGTAATTGTGGCAACGCCTGCGGTGCCGACATTGACGGCAACCAATCCCTGCTATGGTACGGCTATTACGTTTACGTCTTCTTCTGTAAGCGGGGCAACGGGCTACCAGTGGACAGGGGCAGGCGTAACAGCAAGTTCAGGTACCGCGCGAACAAAAGCGTCTAAAGCTACAACCGCCGGGAGTTATATAGCACAGGTGCGGTCATATATCACTACTACTGGAATCACTTGCTACAGCGCCTATACATCTAACTTTACCGGTGTTATTAACGATGGCGGGGCCAGGGATAAAGCGTCTAATTCGTGCGGATGCGCAACTGGGCTGACGGCTTTAAATGGCTATTGTCGGAATTTGACCGCTGATGGAGCTTCTACATTTACAGGCTGTGGGTTTGAAATAAAAGATATTATCCAGGGCAATGCGCAATCAGCACCTAATCTTTGTCCGACAGGTTGGAGCATACCTACGCATACACAAATAAAATGCATTTATAATAATCGACAATATATTGGATTAGGCTGGTCAATATCTATCAACGATGAATTTGCACTATTCTTTATAGATAGCGATGGTTCCTGTGGAGGTGATGGTTCCTGGGGTTGTGGAGGAAGTATGGCAAATGTATTTAATTTATTCTTAGGTGGTCGCTGGTGTGCTTCCAACTATAGTGTTCCTCAGGGAGGATGTGTTCGAGCGAGTTGGGATAACGGGGGAAAACTATCTTGTATACGATATTAGTGTGTTTTTATTATTTGCAAATTTAACTTTCGATTTTACGCCACTATTTAAACTATAATTTTAAATATTACGCCATTATTTAAATAAAAACGTGTGAGCAATTACGAAATGCTCACACGTTTTTGTCTGCACTGCCCTAAGCCCCCTTTAGGGGGTTGGGGAGGGTGTTATTCGAACAGGCTATTTTCCAAACCTTTGTTTACATCTATCGCTTTTACCGTAGCGTCCATTGCCATGCCGGCGGCCGATTGCTTGATGCTATACGGGAACTTAACACCTTCTACCGCTTTGTAATCGCTGTACTCCGACACTTGCTGCATCGGGCCTTGCGGGGTGTCCACGGTAGTTACACTTTTTACTTTAAGACCGGTAGCTACATCGTAATAATTCACCGTTACAACTTTCCCTTTCGTCACCTCCAATGCATACGCATCGCTGCCGTTTACTTTTTCGATACCTTTTACGGCAAGTTTATAACCGTTCTGCATATAATTCATTTCAGGACACACGGCTGCTTCGGCTTTAGTGGCTTCGAATTCATCGCCACTGGTAAATTCTTGGCTGCCTTGCATGCCAGTCATTTTCATTTTCGTACCGTCAAATGTTATTTTCTGCATCACACGTCCGCCCATGCCCATCAATACAAGCGAGTGGTTGGGCTTTTTGAATGCAGTAGTCATTTCTATTTTTTGACCCATAGCGCTCATTTCCGCCGTTATTTTGTAATCATTTATTTTCTCAATAACATCCTTGCCGCCCAATGCTTTCACATAATTATTGATAATAGTTTCGGGGGTGGCATCGGTAGTTTTCGCAACAGGTGCTTCTACCGGATTGGCATTCTCGTCATAGAACTGCACTGTTTTATTGCCGGCAAAACGTTTCAGACCTTCGGCAACCGATTTGTCACCGGCTACAATAATCCATGCATTGTCGGGACGAAGGTATTTTTTTGCAGCTACTTGCACATCGGCCACCGTAACCGCATCGAGGCGTTTCAAATAATTTTTGTAATAATCTTTCGGCAGTTTATATTTATCGATGTTCACCGCAAAGTCGGCAATAGTCGAAGCATCCTCCAGTTGGCGTCCGAAGCTACCGGCCATAAAAGATTTGGCATCTTTCAATTCTTGTTCCGAAATCGGTTTGTTCATCATATCGCGCATTTCCTGCTCAATGAAATAAATAGCGCTGTCGGTAGCCGCCGCTTTCACTTGTGCGGCGCCGCGTCCCGAAGTCAGTCCGTAGGTACCGAACAACTCGCCCGGCGAAAGACGGTTGTACACGCCATACGTATAACTATGTTGCTCGCGAAGATTTTGGAACAAACGGCTGGAACTACCACCCCCGAAAATATAACTCATAATAGCAGTCGACAACTGGTCGGGTGCGCCAATCTTAATGCTCACAGGATAGGTTACATTGATAGCCGATTGTGAAGCACCGGCCTTTTCGGCCATGGCTACTTTTGTTTGTGCAGGCGCTACAGGAAGCGTATATTTGGTTATCGGTACATTTTTTTTAGCCCATTTGCCAAAGTATTTTTCTGCATTCGCCTTCGCTTCTTTCTCTGTAACATCGCCCACTATTACCAAGCGCGCTACGTTCGGTGCAAAATAAGTAGCATGGAAGCTATCCAAGTCTTTAATAGTAATATTATCCAATGTAGCAACCGTTTCCAACTCTCCGGCGGGGTAACCCTTTCCATACATCAACGCTGTCGATAAACGGTCGCAAAGCGAGCCGGCATCGTCGCCAATCATTTTCAACCCGCTTTTTGCTTTATCTAAATTCAACGTCAACTCGTCTTGATTAAATACCGGGTTCAACAGCACATCGGCCATCAGTTCGAGCATTTTCGGTTCATATTTTTTCAATACAGAACCCGATACTCCACGACTGTTGCTGCCCATTTGCGCACCAATCAAATCCGACTCGCGATTCAATTGTTCTTTCGTACGGGTTTTAGTAGCCGTACCAATTACAGCTGTAAACAGATCCTGCATACCGGTTTTATTACCTTCCAACGCAGGTTTAATATCCAAGCGGATGGAGTAGTATACAATCGGTGCACGGTGGTCTTCCACCACAAACACTTTCAATCCGTTCGAAAGCGTAAAGGTTTTAGCATCCTTAATTTCTATTGCCTTGGCCGGTGCTGCCGATGGGCGCACGCTGCGGTCGAGCGTTTGTGCATGAACCATGCCTGCACAAAGTGCCAGCATTAGTATAGTAAATATTCTTTTCATTGTAATATATTTTTAGTAGTTGAATAACTGAGTAATTGGAATGGAACATTCAGTTATTCTATTATTCCGTTATTTTTTTTCTGATTCGGGTAAGTAATAAAGCACCGTACGGTTGTTTTTGGTCAAATATTTTTTTGCTACCGCCTGCAAATCTTCGCGGGTAATATTTTTGTAGAAACTCAACTCCTCATTAATGCGGCCTGCATCTTTAAAATAGGTATAGTTGTTGGCCAATTCCTGAGCAATATTTTCAATACTCGTAAACTTTCCGGCAATTTTGTATTCCACTGCCGACATTACCATCCGGAATACATCTTCGGACACCAGCGTATTTTGCAGACTTTCAATCTGTGCATCAATGGCTTTTTCCACTTCTTCGGGTGTTTTGCCGGCATTGGCAATACCGGCTACATACAACAAACCAGGATGCTCTTGTATGAACGGAAAAGCAAACGATTGAATAGTCAATCCCTTATCATCTACATTATTCTTCAACAACGAACTTTTTCCGCCGTATAATATTTTCGATAAAATTTCTATTGCATACGCATCTTTAGTTCCCATGGCCGGTATGTGGTAGCCCATAAACACAGCGGGCATTTGTATTTTATCGTATACCACATCGCGGATTTCTTTCGTTTGCACAGGTTCTACTATAGTCGGGCGGTTAATCGGCAAGGTGCCTTTCGGGATACCTGCATAATATTTATCAATCCACTCGCGGGCTTGTTTCTCTTCAAAGTCGCCTACTACAACCAATACAGCATTGTTGGGAACATAATATGTTTTATAGAAATTATATACATCGTTGAATGTCGAATTGCGGATATGGTCTTCCGAGCCGATAGTTTGCCAACGGTACGGATGTTGGGTAAAGGCGCGCCGGCCAAGTTCATACATCCATGCTCCATAGGGGCGACTGTCGTACGATTGTTTTTTCTCTTCAATCACTACGCCTTTTTGCGTATTCACTCCAATGGTGTCGATTTTGGCTTGCAACATGCGTTCGGCCTCCATCCACAAGGCCAGTTCCAGTTGGTTGCTCGGCATGTGCTCGTAATAGTACGTGCGGTCTTGTGTCGTGTTGGCATTCAGTTCTCCACCGGCAGCTTGTATAATCTTAAAATAATCGCCACGTCCGATGTTAGCCGATCCTTCAAACATCAAATGTTCAAAAAGATGGGCAAAACCTGTGCGGGTGGTGTCTTCGTTCTTTGCACCCACGTGGTACATTAACGAGGCCATAACAGTGGGTGTTGTGTGGTCTTCATGCAGAATCACATGCAGTCCATTCGGCAAATCGTACTCTTTGTACGTAATTTTGCCATCCTGCGCATTGGCTGTAAAGCCCACAGCCAACGCCAAAGCAAAAAGAAAAAATGTTTTTTTCATGTTAATTAATTATTGTTATTAAGTTTTTGTTCACGTCTTTCTTTTAATAGCAAGCCCATACCGGCCCCTTCCAACAACAGGCCCAGGCCAAAAAACAAGCCTTGCAGGTACTGAACGTTATCCGGCAACAGGTTCGTTAGTTGCAATCCGATAGCTATTAACAACACACCAATGGCAATTAACAGTTGTGGTTGTTTGGAATACCTTACAGTCATAATACCTAAACTTTTAGTAGTAAATTTATTTATCTGTGAAATCCTCTTTTTTAATTTGTGTAATCTGTATTCTCCAGTTCAAAAAGGTCTTCTACTTTCACATTGAACAATCGCGCCATTTTCAAAGCCAACAAAGTTGAAGGTACAAACGTGCCCGACTCGATGGCATAGACCGATTGCCGTGTAACTCCCAGTTTATCGGCCAGGTCTTGCTGCGACAGGTTGAACCGCGCCCGTTCTACGCGTATCAAATTTTTCATACATTTTCCTCCTCATCTATACCCTCTACTCTCACTCGCAGCACAAATTTCATGACCTGAAACAATACGATGTATAATAAGAATTGTATCAGTACTACTGTTAATCCGTCGATGTTTTTTTCAAATACATAAAAGATGAATGTTACTACAATGGTAACGAGTAGTGCTACCAGCAATGCTTTTCCTCGCATGTTATTTATATATTCATCATCCGTTTTGTCTTTCGAAAAAATATAAACCATCATGGAAAGAAAAATAAACAAGTCGCTCATTACGGTTTTCCATGTAGTAATAGTAGGTGGTGCAGATAAATGATAATTACTATTCAATGCAGCGTTATACCCTGCTGTAAAAGCCTTGATGCTTTCCGTGTAATCAACAAAAAAAGCCGCGACAAACAATGCGATACTGAGATATTTACACCAATTGGGCAGGAATGCAATTTTCATGATTGAGTAGCCGTTTTTTTAATTTTAAATGTGATCAAATAAACGATAAACTGCAACAACAAAATATTTTTTGCCGTTATATTCCAATGAATAAGCGCTGCTAAGATAGCAATACCAATGCTTACAATCAACGATAGCCGTAACGACTCCCAGCGGATAACATCCATATATTCATCGTCTACTTTTTCTTTTGCCAGCATATAAAAAGCGATAGACAGCAACAATAACACGCTACACACTTGAATAATCCAATAATTGCCGGTAAGGAATGTTTGCCCAATGGCTTGCCCCATTTCAAAACTCGATGTAAAACTGCCCTGGTGATATGCAGCGTCTGTTTCAATGCTCGGCAGCGCTTTGAGAACGGCAAAAGTACCGGCCACAATACTTACCAGAAACGATGCGCAAAAACCGATGATACCGATCTTCTTGAAATAATTAGGTAAAAATGCAAATTTCATAATTGTATTCGCTATTTTAATTTCACGCTGCAAAGGTATAACTAAATTTTACAATATGCAAATAAAACTTTACATTTTTATATTTATAATTTACGTTTTGTAAAGAAAAATTACGAGAAAAAGCGGAAAATGAAATGATTGAATAGTATGTAGAAAAATTATCACGCAATGGAAAACCGTCATATAAATCTACACATTTTTGTATCTTTGCAGATACAATACGCCCCTATGAACAACCTGACACTGACTCTCTATATCACTCCTATCGTAAGTTGTATAATTGCTTTTTCTTTATTGGTGTTTCATCGGCGGAGTACCTTGTCTCAAGTTTATCTGGCTGTTTTCTTTTTCATTTTGGGTGCCCTTCTTACTGCAGGCCTTGTTAGTCAGCTTTACCTCGACAGAATCCAGCGTGAGTTCTTAACGCCATTCTTCTCCATTACCTCTATTGCATGCGCCCTATTGGTGCTGTTTTATTTCGTAGCGCTCATGCAGCCAAAGCGACTTACGTGGTCCTATGTTCGCATATTTGTGGCGCTGCTGGTGCTGTATGCACTCATTATGATAGCGCCCGGTATCCGGCAGTTTATAAGAGGAGTGAGTGCTCCCGGCGAGCAACTTTTTGGATACCATATATTTGCAGTGTTGTGCAACATCAGCATCGAGGCCTACACAGTTACAATGGTAGTGCGCATGTATCTCCGCTTAAAGCGCGACAACCCCACTATCCATAGCTGCGACTTCCGTTGGATTTGGTGGAGCAACGCCATTCTTGTGGTATTTGCCTTGCAGGACATTGTTTGGAAATTAATTGGAAACATCGATTTGAGCCCCTATTTCAATTTCTCATCACTTATTTTCATCTGGATTGTTTTCATCCTGGGATTTCGCCATCGCGAGGTGTCATACATAAAACAAGTTGTTAACTAAAAATATAGTTTGTATTAAAACAAAAAACCTAACAGGTTTGTATCTTCTCCTGTTAGGTCTCTTGTTTCCTATGAATACCTAACAGGTCAAAAAACAAAGACCTGTTAGGATAAAATTACGACAACTTATGTATCGTCAAACCGCTGCGCAATTTGGGTTCAAACCAAGTTGTTTTCGGCGGCATGATGTTACCGGTGTCGGCAATGTCAATCAGTTGCTTCATCGACACGGGGTACAAGGCAAAGGCTGCTGCCATTTCGCCGCTGTCCACGCGTTTTTGCAATTCGCCCAAACCGCGGATACCGCCCACAAAGTCGATGCGTTTCGATACGCGCAGGTCGCCCAAATTCAGAATTTTATCAAACACCAAATTCGACAACACTGTTACGTCAAGTACGCCAATCGGGTCAGCATCGTTGTACGTGCCTTTCTTCGCGGTAAGCGAGTACCATTTACCATCGATATACATGGCAAAGTTGTGCAAACCGGTCGGATGGTAAATTTCTTTTCCTTTTTCCACTACATCAAACGACTCTTTCAATTTTTCGATGAATTGCGCCGGAGTCAATCCGTTCAAGTCTTTCACCAAGCGGTTGTAATCAATAATTTTCAAATGACTTTCGGGGAAAATAACCGCCATGAAGTAGTTGTATTCTTCGTTGCCGGTATGATTCGGGTTTTGTTTGCGTTTTTCCAAACCAACCAAAGCTGCAGCCGCCGAGCGGTGATGGCCGTCGGCTACATACATAGCCGGAATGCCTGCAAAAATCGCTGTAATGCGTTTGTTGGTGGCATCATCTTCAATTACCCAGAAATGATGGCCAAAGCCGTCTTCAGCTACGAAATCGTACTCCGGTTTTTTGCTGTCCACAATTTTCTTCACGATGTCGTTGATCTCAGCCACATCGGGGTAGGCAAAGAATACCGGTTCCACGTTGGCATTTTGAATGCGCACGTGGATCATGCGGTCTTCTTCTTTATCCTTGCGTGTAAGTTCGTGTTTTTTGATACGGCCTTCGAGGTAATCATCCACATAGGCACAGGCCACCAAGCCATACTGAGTACGGCCTTCCATCGTTTGTGCGTAGATGTAGTACATTTCTTTGCCATCTTGTTTCAACCAACCGCGTTCTTGCCACAACTTCAGGTTCTCCACCGCTTTGTCATAGGCTTCTTGCGAGTGCTCGTCAATAATCGGCTTGAAATCGATTTCCGGTTTGATGATGTGCAACAACGATTTTTCACCTGCTTCGGCTTGTGCTTCCTGCGAGTTCAACACGTCGTAGGGGCGCGAAGCTACTTCTTTTGCCAGTTCTTTCGGCGGACGTACCGCCGCAAAAGGTTTTATTTTTACCATTTTCTATTTGTTTACTTGGAATGTTTTATCTCCCGTTTGGAAGAATTTTACAATTTGGTTGGCAGCGGCCAAACCCGCGTTGATATTAGCTTCGGCTGTTTCGGCACCCATTTTCTTAGGTGTTGCAAACACACGTGTACCGAATTTTTCGTTCAACACGGCTTGGTTGTCGGCAGCAATATCGGTTACATATTTCAGGTCGGTACGTTCTTCCAGGACTTTCACCAATTCTTCTTCGTGAATCACTTCCTTGCGGGCTGTGTTCACCAAGCAACCGCCTTTCGGCATTTTCGACAACAGTGCATGGCCAATTGATTTTTTGGTTTTGTCATTTGCCGGAATATGCAACGACACATAGTGGCAAGTGCTGTACAAATCTTCGATAGTAGCACACACTTTCACACCGTCTTTTTCAATCGCTTCCTTGGTTACAAACGGATCGAAAGCATATACTTCCATGCCGAAGCCTTTGCCAATCATAGCCACGAGGCGACCTACGTTACCATACGCATGAATCCCCAGTTTTTTGCCTTTCAATTCCGAACCGGTGCCCGATTGGAATGTGTTACGAGCCATGTACACCATCATGCCCAACGCCAATTCGGCTACGGCATTCGAGTTTTGACCCGGAGTGTTCATGGCTACAATACCGCGTTCGGTGCAAGCAGCCAAGTCGAGATTATCGAAACCGGCGCCGGCACGCACTACGATTTTTAAATTCTTAGCGGCAGCAACTACTTCTTTCGTTACTTTGTCGCTACGCACGATCAACGCATCTACATCGGCCACGGCTTTGTAGAAATCGTTAACGTCGGTATATTTTTCGAGCAACGCCAATTGGTTGCCTGCGCCTTCCACAATGTTGCGGATTCCGTCAACCGCTGCTTTTGCAAACGGTTTATCTGTTGCTACAAGTACTTTCATTTTTATTGTTTTTTGCTTATTTGATAATTTGTTTATTTGTTGTTGATTTGGCTACTTTTACTGTTGATTCGTGGATTTGATGACTTGGTTATTTGAGAAAGCCAACAAGAACCGGCTGTTTTCAAATAACCAACTAAGCAAATTAACCTTGCTGCTTATTCAGTTTCGCTTCGTAGGCATTTTGCAAAGAATTCAGTTTGTTTGAAATCTCGTTTATCAACAAAGCGATATCTTCTCTTTCGTCTTCCGTTATATAGTTCAAGTCCATTGAAATATACAGTTGTGTATAAAGTTCCATCAAAGAGCCATAAGCTATTTCGATAAAACGAATTTGGTCTTTCAATGAACGGCGAGACGAACCTTCGGATATATTAGAAGTTGTAGAAACACTGGCACGCCTCATCTGTCCGGTTAAGTTGAACCGTTCTTCAGGCGGAAAATTTTCAGTCAACTTGTAAATTAGTTGAACCAATTTACGAGCCAGTTGCCAAACTTCTAATTTTTCGAAAGAATAGATATACATGCAATGCTTATCTATGGATTTGATGATTTGCTTATTCGGCAGGCCAATATGAACGGACCGTTTTCAACTAAGCAAATCATCAAATAACCAAATCAACAAAATGTTTTATGCGTGCATTTTTTCAAATTCCTGCATGCAAGCAACCAATGCTTTCACGCTTTCGATCGGGCAAGCGTTGTAGGTCGAAGCGCGGAAGCCGCCTACCGAGCGGTGGCCTTTGATGCCAATCATACCGCGTTCTTTGGCGAATGCCATGAAAGCGTCTTCTTTATCTTCAAACCCTTTGTTCATCACAAAGCAGATATTCATCAACGAACGGTCTTCTTTTTCAGCAGTTCCTACAAACATTTTATTGCGGTCGATTTCGTTGTACAACAAGGCTGCTTTTTCTACATTGCGTTTATACATGCCTTCTACACCACCATTGGCTTTTACCCATTTCAGCGTTTCGTTCATAATCAGAATCGGGAACACGGGCGGGGTGTTGAACATCGAATCTTCTTTGATATGCGTACGGTAATCCACCATCGTAGGAATTACGTGGCTTACTTTACCCAGCAAATCTTCGCGAACAATAACGAACGTAACGCCTGCGGTACCTACGTTCTTTTGTGCGCCACCGTAAATCAAACCGTATTTCTTTACGTCAACCGGACGGCTCATAATATCGGACGACATATCGGCTACCAGCGTTACAGGGCAATCCATATCTTTGTGGATTTCGGTTCCGTAAATAGTGTTGTTGGTAGTGATGTGGAAATAATCGGCATCCTTCGGAATTTCATATCCTTTGGGGATATAAGTAAAATTCTTATCGGATGATGAAGCTACTTTTACAGCTTTGTCGCCGAAAATCAACTTGGCTTCGGCATACGCTTTCTTAGCCCATACGCCGGTTTCGAGGTAAGCGGCTTTCTTTTCCAATAAATTGAAAGGAACCATCATGAATTGTGTGCTGGCGCCACCACCTACGAAAATCACTTTGTAGTTTTCGGGGATGCCGAGCAACTCGCGCCACAGCCCTTCGCACTCGGCCATGGTTGATTCCCAGTCTTTAGTACGGTGCGAAATCTCGATAACGGACATTCCCGAACCTTTGAAGTCTTTCAAAGCTTCGATACCGGCTGCTACAGCCTCTTTCGGAAGAACGCAAGGACCTGCGTTGAAATTGTGAACTGTTTTCATGTGTTAATTTTTTAAGTGTTTATATTGTTTTTATTTCAAATTTCGCTAATAACCTTCAAAATTACGAATAATTTTTTATTGAAACAAATAAATTGCTTACAATTTGTAACTTTTATCAATTTTTGCGAAGAAAACAGCTAGCAGGGAAGCGAGGCTGTAAACTTTACTAAGCAACAATAGAGGTATTTTGATTCATACAAAAGTAAAAAACTTAATCTCTCGAACTATGGACGTAAGCAACGAACGGCTGACACATTGTTCACATAATTGCCACAATCGGAGGGATGAATCGCACCGCATACCATACCTGTTCCCGCTAATGCATCTAAACCGAGTCCGATGTAACATCCCGAAGGAGAATCATTAGCCTTCCAATATGCACAATAGTTTGGATCGTCACTGCCATTAACCACGTATACCGAAGCCCACCCATAATAATCGTTACCACCGGAACAAGGACTCTTTATTGCACGTAACCTTTGGCACACTACACTGGCTGTAGTAGATATCGAATTGCGTAATGTTGTAAAGTCACTACCTAATGGTAAAACCCAGCCTTCTGGACACACACCTTGCTTGTTAGCCCCATATCCGCTATTTCCACCACAGGCTTTACTCGTTTCAGGACTGGTATAGGCTCTTCCACATTTATCTTTTGAACAATAGCTAAGAGCTTTTCCTATAGCTGAACCATTACAAGTTGATAGTTTAACATTCTGTGCCAACCACCATTTATTATCTGGCATCATCACAATTCTATATAATTCGTTATCGCGCGTGTCTTTTATCCACGCTTCCCAATTTTGCGCACCATTTGTGCGTTGTCGGCAAAGATGAGTCGGATCCATATACAAATCACTTCCGGTATAAGGGCAATAAAGACCGCCTATACCAGGGCAATCAGTGACATCGGTAAATGTAGTGGAAGCGTTTACGGTTAAGTCTGATTTTACAATCGCTTTCCCCGAAACAGTTTGCGACGAAGTCACAAACGACGGTGTACCTTTGAAAGTAAATATACCGTTATCAAGTGTTACATTCGGCGGATAATCGCTCACGTGAGCGCACCAACTGTATTTGCTAGCACTTCCGGTGTTCAGCGTTACTGTTATTTTTTGGTTGTAGTTAGTACTTGTGCCTTGCAACCAAAAACCACGGCCACCTGCCGTAATAGTAGAACCGGAACTTCCAGCGTTAACACTTGTAACCGTTGCACGGTCCCAAACACCGGTTGTCAGATTTTTGTAATCAACCAGTACCCACACTTTGGAGGTATACTTCCCCTCCAGCCGGTTTGTCCACGACACATTAAAGCTGACCATCTTTGAAGTGGAGTAACTACCACTCGTAGACGATACCGTAATTTTATAATTTTGCGCAAATGCGGTGCAAGCGAACGTTGCACACAAAATAAATAAATAGGTTTTTTTCATAAAACTTAAATTTTTAGTTAATTTATTAATATTTTAGTTTATAATTGTGTAGTGCAGGGAATTGACGATTACAAACAAACACTTTGCCAACTCCCGTCACTACTTCAAATAGAATTTCCCAGCTACGATATTTTTTTCGCTGCCCGTCATTGCGAGGAACGAAGCAATCTCTCCATTTCTCGCTATGTTTCCGTTTTCTATGTGCTAAACAAGAAAACGTGGATTCTAACTTACGACACCAGAGGTTCTGAGAAACCCACCATAGAGATAAGTTAGAGCCCACGCTCTAATATGTCGGGGTTCGCCACTATGGTTGAAATTTCTCAGATTTCTGGTATCATGCAAGGAACATTGTAAATGCACGAATAGTCGGCATCTACAATGCAAAGAAATGAAAATATTTTTAAATGGGCAAATTTATTTTTCCTGTGAATACACTTCAAGTATCAAATGCGTAAGAAAATTATTCAAACTCTTCTCTTTTTCGATAATCCAAAGGCATCAAAGAATAATAAGTAGGATGCTTATATAAACTCGAATAAATTATATGACTATTGTTATCCGAGGCATTCTTAAATCCCGTTATTTCTGTTAACTTCGGCAGTGTCAATGAATTTTCAATATTTAGTACATAACCATACGGCGGGAATACAAATTCACATAGTATTCCAACATCATTTGTAAATGACCACGGAATGCTTCTAAATTGGCCCTCATTATTTAAAAAAGTATAAATTCTATATTTATCTGGAAGCTCATTAGATTGTGGTTGTTTAATAAATTCAAGCAATTCAGGATATGAATCCATTACATATATTTCATTTATGCAAACAAACATCGCTATGATTTGTTTTAATATTCTCAATGGGTTCATATCTTTGATAACAAAATCAATTCCATCAAAATCTTCATTTGAATTTAACTGAAGTAAGTATGCTCCCAAGCCAACCCACTTTTGATATGAACGAACATAATTTTGTCCTAAATAATTATTACATTTTTCACATAAGCAGTATTCACCCATGCCTCCTTGGTAGACGGCGCCTTTAGGTTTATAGCTGAATATATCTTTGATTTTTGTAAATTCATCATGAAGAATTGAGTAATATCTCGTATTTTTATTAAAGGCTGTTTTAGGAGGAATATGTTCAAAAGTCAATTCTCCATGTTCTTTGCATAGCTTGCATGTTCCTATATGTTTATTTTTTTTGACCATAAACAAATACTCTTCTGCAGATTTATTTTAAATTGTCGTATCAGTGATACGACAATCTTCAACATCGGGAAATAAAAAAGCATATGCTTTTTCTAAATTCTTTGTATACTCTTCTGTTCCTTGTTTTCCGTAACGTTCATCTAAAACAGCCGAATAATCTCTAATTTCATTTGATTTTATTTCTGTTTTTTGCTTCATGATATTTCACATTTTAAATTATCGCCTCAGGCAGTTATCAAGTAATCCTTGACAACTGAATTTGTCATTATTTATTCTCCAGCCGTTTTCGTTCTTGCGCTACTACTTGGTGGAGTTTTTGCTGCAACAATTTTTTGGAAGGTAATTCGGTAATATATTCGGCTACTTTTATGCCCGCTTGGCCCAACTGCAACAATTCAATTTGCTCGTGGTTGCCCTCGGCGCAAAGAATCAAGCCCAGCGGAATGTTTTCATTCGGTTGCATTTCGTGTTTTTCTATCCAACGCAAGTACAGTTCCATTTGCGACTTGTATTCAGCTTTAAATTTTCCAAGCTTTAGTTCAATAGCTACCAAGCGTTGCAACTTACGGTGAAAAAACAATAAATCCAATTTAAAATCTTCGCCGTCTATTATCATGCGTTTTTGCCGTTCCACAAAAGCAAAGCCCTGCCCCAATTCCAGAATGAATTGTTCTAACTCGCGAAGAATAGATTCTTCCAATGTTTTTTCGCTAAAGTTGTTTTTCAATCCCAGGAAGTCGAGAAAATAAGGACTGCGGAACACCAGGTCGGGCGAGAGAATATCGTTATCACGCAGGTCGGCCAGTTCTTGCTTTATCAATTTCTCGGGTTTCCGACTAATGGCTGTTCGTTCATAGAGCATCCCGTCAATTTTGTCGCGTAAAGTGCGTACGCTCCACCGCTCCATGCGGCACATTTCTATGTAAAACTCGCGTTGCAGCGGGTCTTTGAGGGGTAGAATAGCTATTATATGGGTCCATGTCAATTGTCGTACCAGTGATACGACAATTTCAATATCTTGAAACTCAGATGCAAATTGCATCATTCGGCGTAAACTTTTTTCTTCAAAACCTTTACCATAATGTTCTTGCAATTGCCGTGACAATGTCGCGACAATTTGAGTACCATATTCTGCACGTTCATTTTGCAAAATTTCATCGTTGATGCGTTTACCGATTTGCCAATACATAAATGTCAAACCCGAATTGACGGTTTGCGCCACGCGGCCGCGTGTTTGGTCAATCAGTAAACGGATGTCGGCAAAAAGATTTTCTTCCGGCTTTTGAATTTTCGGTGCCTTCGCCGATTTGAGAGGTAAAACTTGCTTTTTAGCCATGGGTCTATAGTTTTTAGACGTCTATTGCGGCTGTTCCTTTATTTTAGCAATGGCGGGGAGCTACGAATTGGCTTTACTGATAATTTTCAGCGTCTGCGAATCCGTAATTTTTTCGCAATAGCAGCAAGTGAGTTTGATGCCGCTTTCGGTAAGTTGTGCATCAAAGCGGGTTTCAATATTTTGGTGGTTAGTTACGCACTTAGGATTTACGCAGCGGGCAATGCCAACAATAGTTTCAGGAATGGTTACACTGCGTTTTTCAATCACCTGGTAATCGCGTATAATGTTGAATTTGGCGTGTGGGGCTATCAGAGCAATGCGGTTTATATCATCGTCTTCAAAAAACGTATCGGTAATTTTGATGATTGCTTTGCTGCCCATACGTTTGCTCTCTAGGTTCATACCAAAAGTAAGCTGGCTTACGCAATGCTCCAGCCCTAAAAGTTCAATAACCCGGAAAAGCGCTGTCGACGGGATGTGGTCGATGACCGTACCATTTTTAATAGCGCTTACTTTAAACTCTTTTTCGCGTTCCATATTTTTTAATTCAAGATTCAATAGTAAAAATTCAAAATTATTTGTTCAGCAAATGAGCCATAATAGCCATGCGGGCATACACACCGTTGCGGGCTTGTTCAAAATAATAGGCGAAAGGTGTATCATCCACATCCGTATGAATCTCGTTGACACGCGGCAGCGGATGCAGGATTTTCATCGTAGGCTTCGCTACATCAAGCATCGATTTTCTTAATGTATACACATCTTTTACCTTCTCATATTCAATGGGGTCTTGGAAACGCTCACGCTGTACACGTGTCATATACAGGATATCGGTACCGGCAATATTGCTGCCGAGATCAGTATGTTCTTCGTAGGTGAGGCCGCGTTGGTTGAGATACGTTTTGTATTCGTCGGGCATACGCAAGGATGGCGGTGCAATAAACTTGAATCGTGCGTTGAACAACGACATGGCTTGCAGCAGCGAGTGTACGGTGCGTCCGTACTTCAGGTCGCCCACCATTGTTATATGCAGGTTGTCGAGCGTACCTTGTGTTTTTTGGATGGAATACAAATCCAACAACGTTTGTGTCGGGTGCTGATTGGCTCCATCGCCGGCATTGACAACCGGTACTCGCGAAATTTCCGATGCATACCGTGCACTGCCCTCCAACGGATGCCGCATGACAATCAAATCGGCATAATTGGCAACCATCATAATCGTATCTTTCAACGATTCGCCTTTGGTAACACTGGTATTACCCGCATCGGAAAAGCCAATGACACGCGCCCCCAAACGGTTGGCTGCGGTTTCGAAACTCAGCCGTGTGCGGGTCGATGGCTCGAAGAAGATAGACGCAACAACCTTGTCGGCCAGCAGTTGTTGCTGTGGGTTTTTCTCGAAGCCGGCTGCGCGGTTCAAGACGTGCAGCAACTCATCCTTCGGAAAATCATTGATAGCTATTAAACTTTTCGGCAACATATTGAATTCAAAGATTTAAAAATTTAAAGATTGGCTGGCGCCAATATTAATTAGTTTTTTTTGTATGTTTTCTTTTTTACTTTTCGGAACGGCAAGCTGTAATATACAATCGTTATCGAATTGCTGTGCTATAATGTCAAGCTGCTCGTCCTTTATTAATTTCATCACTGCATTCATATCATTGTAATGAAATGAAAAAGTCAGTTCATCTTTCGCTATTTGTTCCACTACCGTAGCGTTGTCGAGCGCATCTGCGGTGGCGCTGCGGTAGGCATTGATCAAACCCGGCACGCCCAGTTGAATGCCTCCGAAATAACGCACAACCACTACTAAAGTATTGATTAATTCGCGCGACAGCAACTGGCCCAGTATCGGTTTCCCACCGGTCGATGACGGCTCTCCGTCGTCGTTGGCGCGCCACTGCTCGCCGGTAAGCCCTATGCGGTAAGCAAAGCAATGGTGTCGTGCGTCAAAATATTCTTTCTTTAAATCCTGTACATGTTGTTTAACTTCGTTATCAGTCATTACCGGAAATGCATACGCCAAAAATTTGCTACCCTTCTCCTTGTATAAGCCGGTGGAGGGTGCTGCGATTGTTCGGTATGTATCCGGTTGTATCATTTAAATCGGCGGGTTTACCCTATCTTGCCAGTTTGTCCACATAATTTATCGGTACCAGCTAATCTTGAACCGAGCTTGCGAGCATACGAAGTAATTTTACATCTTGAACATAGAATTATTTCCGTAACCGGTCGGCTGCTTTCACCATAGCTTCGTCGCGGGCAATGTAGCGCAATGCCAGAAACGTCAGGATTGCGGCCACTACAGGAAATACTGCCGTAACCGAAAATGCACAATCCGGATTAGCCCTGAAAAAGGTATATGCCAACAATCCTTGCAATGCAAGCAGTACAATAGTAGTAAGAGTACATAACTGAATTTGCAGCGGCCGGCGACGATACAGGAAAATAGTTACGAGCGGCAACACCACTGCTACAATCATGAGTACCAGCACGGGTATAGAGTCGCTATACGCAACTTTATGCTCTCCGATACTATAAAACGGCACAAAAAAAAGCGAGACTAACAGTCCGCAGGCAATCATCAAAAATAGAGTTTGGATACGTTGAATCATGACACAAATAATTTATGCAACAAATATACGGTTTTTTCCGCAAATTCCCGGTATGGGATGTGTAAAAGTTGCTAATAACTATTGCGGAGAATCCTTTAACTTTGTTTCGAAATTAACTTTTTAGTAATTGAAATGGAAACAACAAGGGTAATTCCTTCGTCTGAGTTGATTATTAATGATGACGGCAGCGTATTTCACTTACATTTGAAACCGCATGAGATAGCAGATACTATTATCCTCGTAGGCGATCCGGGTCGTGTAAAAACCGTGACAGACTTTTTTGATCACATTGACTACACGGCCAAAAACCGTGAATTCATAAGCGTAACAGGTAGCTATAAAAAAACACCGTTAACAGTAGTAGCCACCGGAATCGGCACCGATAATATTGATATTGTGGTAACCGAACTGGACGCCCTCGCTAATGTAGATTTTGCAACACGGACTATTAAACCCGCACATCGCAAATTGACGTTTGTACGGTTAGGCTCATCAGGCGGATTGCAAAATCACATTGACATCGGCAATTACGTTTTCTCCACTATCTCCATAGGATTTGACGGGTTATTGAATTTCTACGGTGGACGCAATGAAGTGTGTTTACTCGATTATGAAAAGGCTTTTATCCGCCACATGAATTGGAATGAGCAACTTGCATCCCCTTATTTTGTTCGTGCTTCGGAAAAATTGGCTGCTTTGTTTGCCGATGTTACTATGCCGGGTATGACTATCTCTGCACCTGGTTTTTATGGCCCGCAAGGCCGCGTAGTTCGCTTATCGTTGGCCGACTCTGCGATGAATAAAAAAATAGAAAATTTCCGCTACAACGGGCAATGTATTACGAATTTTGAAATGGAGAGTTCTGCATTGGCTGGCTTGGCCAGGCTTCTGGGACACGATGCGGCAACTATTTGCTGCATCATTGCCAATCGTGTGAAGTTGACAGCCATGTCCGATTACAAAATAAGAATGAAAGATATGATTGAAATGGCATTGAACAAACTGATTTCATTGACAGATTAATAATCCGCTGATTTATGTCCACACAGGAATTACATACTCTTGTAAATTTACTTGATGACCCCGATACGGTTGTATACGATGCCGTAGCCTCACGGTTTCTCGAACAGGGGAATTATTCTATTCCATTCTTGGAACAGGTGTGGACGCAAACAATAGATGTGAAAAAACGTGTACGTATCGAAAACCTTATCCAGCAAATTCATACCAACGATGTGATGCACGGCTTGCAGCAATGGATTGACGGGCCTCACCGCAATTTGCTCGAAGGGGCATACTGGTTGGCTAAGGAACATTATCCGAAACTGCAATTACAAGAATTGGAGCGGCTGGTAGACGACATTACCAAGGATATTTGGGTAGCACTGGCCGACGAGAAACTTCCACCGCTCAACCGCATCAATGTATTCAACAATTTTTTTTACCGTCTTCACAAATTCGGCGCTTCCGACGAACCATTAAATCCCACTTATTGCTGCATCAACCGAGTGTTGGAAACCAAGAGTGGCAACGATGCCTCGCTTGGATTATTGTACCTGCATATTGCACAGCAAATAGGATTGCCCATCTACGGCGTATGCCTACCGGGTTTATTCCTGTTAGCCTACATAAATTCGTTCGGCGACATACTTTGTTATATCAATCCAATCAACAAAGGTCTATGGTCCGATAGGAAAGCGTTAACAGATTATCTCGTCAAGAAGCAACAAGTAGAACCGCTGGAGCAATACTATCAACCTTGTTCCAATACAATGTCCCTGCTACGCCTTATCGAATTTACGATATACGCCTACGAACAGGAAAACAATACATCGCAAGCGGCTATTTACCGTTCGTTTGCATCACTTTTTGCCGGAAAAACGTCCCATCTCTTGGGAGAGGAACCTTTATAAAAGGCGAAACAGGGATAGAGTCCCTGTCCGCCTTTAACCTAACCTAAAATTTAACCCATGAAAATATTCCTATTTTCAACTGCAAAGGTACTGCTATAGTATGTATTTATCGTTATGACAATATTAAGTTGATGTTAAATTCATTTAGCAGATGCTAATATTTGCCATTTTTTCAACGATTTACACCTATTTTTCTTTATTTTAGATATATTTTATGATATTTTAACAATTTTTACTTGATGCAAAATTTTAATCATAAAAACACTAAACGAGTATTAAAATTTTGTACAACTTTCGCGATCGCAATGGAGTTGAGCTTTCAATTCGTCGAGCGAGTCAAAGCGACGTTCGTCGCGAATGCGGGCAACAAACTCAATTGTTAAGTCCTGCCCGTAAATATCTTCGTTGAAATTGAAGATATGCGTTTCGATAGTACGGGCTGCAGCCTGCTGCACCGTTGGGCGTGTACCAATGTTGCACATGCCGCCATACACTTTGTCGCCACGCAATACTTGCACGGCATACACACCATTGGCCGGTACCTGCTTCAACGGTTCGTAGAGTTGCATGTTGGCTGTCGGAAAACCCAACACACGCCCCAAATGCTGTCCTTCCACTACCACACCATCGAGTCGATAATAATAGCCAAGGTAATGATTGGCTATATCAACATTGCCATTGAGCAACGCTTCGCGGATTTTGGTAGAACTGATAGCCCCTGCTGTATTGGTAATAGCCTTGATCCGTTCGATACGGATACCCAGCTCTGCCCCTATTTCGCGCATCTGCTCATAGCCTGCATCAGCATTAGCACCTAAGTGGTGATCATAGCCCACAACCAGTGTATTGACGTGAAACTGTTGATGCAGGTAGGTTGCAAAAAACTGCTCGGGCGATAGTTTAGAAAATTCCTCAGTAAATGGTAATACAAAGACGTGCTTAATACCTAAACGATGCAATCGCATTTTTTTTTCGTCAAGCGAATTAAGCAAACGCACACGCTCGGCATCGTGGTGAAGCACTACACGCGGATGCGGCCAAAATGTAATTACCGCACTCTCGCAACCTTTCTCACCAGCCAAGGTGACCACTCGCTGCAAAACCGCACGGTGCCCCTTATGCACGCCGTCAAAAAAACCGGTAGTAGCTATCATACAATATTACGTATTGACTAATTTTGAGCGACAAAGATACAAAAATAGAACCAATAGTCGAACCTGTTGCACAGGCAGCTTTTTTCTACTATCTTTGCAGCAGTAAAAAATAATGAAAAAAACACTGATCATATTGCTGTGTGCTTTTATAGGCATTGGAGCCTCTGGGAATATGATTCCTGTGCATGCCGCTACAGCAACTGTTGATAATACAATAAAGTATTTCTTCAGAGAGAATACACCTGTTACGTCATTCGTCGATGTATCTTGTTTGATAACGCCCGGTATAAGCTGCCCGCGGATTTCTTCGTCCGAAACATCATCATCACACGACCGGCTATTCTATACTATGAATCTGGCCAGTCATTGGAACAAGATACAACAGTCTATTACTAATCTTTTAGTTGTTCTCCATACTACAGCTTGCCACCATCCGGATTGCGTGCTGCTGCAGCGATTGAACTGTTGATAGCATACGTTTTCACATAGTTAATTTCATGTGACTTATGCACATTTTGCGCATAAAAAACGTTAACTCTATCTTCGTTTAATCTATAAAAAAACAATAATCATGATAACTGTAATGCTAAGCACACTGGCAATGATGGCTGGTGCTTTTGCCATAGGTTTTGCGGTAGCCTTCCTTATAAAAGGCATCGGCAATTTACTGAATAAGCTCGAAACATTTTCGTATACCCACTACCTCTTGGCTATGAAACGAGTTCGCAATATCCACAAAATACGTACCGTGCAAATAAAACAATTGTTTATAGCCATGCAAATAAACTCGAAAGATATCTTACTGGATTATTCGTATCCTAATCAACAGGCAAGCGGGGTTATTGATTACAATGTAGACAATGAATTGTTGCATTATCGCAGGGGACAAGCCGATGGAAATTTTTCGTACCAAGCAAACAATAAACCATTAAATTCAATAACCGACAACCATTTCCTTCACTACCGTTATGGACAATATTGATTTGAGTCATTTATTCCAAGGGTTCTCTACCCTGATGGCATCGGAAACGCCTATTGCCATTGCACGTGTTTGCTTAATTATTTTAGGAATTATATTGGTTTACCTGGGACGCAAAGGTGTCCTCGAGCCATTGGTTATGATACCAATGGGCTTGGGGATGGCTACCATCAATGCATCTACTCTCTTCCTTCCGGGTGGAATACAAGGCAATTTATTTGTAGACCCAATGGCAAGCGATCCTGTAGGATTAATCGATTTAATGCAGATTGACTTTCTGCAACCTGTCTATACTCTGGCTTTCAGCAACGGGTTGATTGCGTGTTTTATTTTCATGGGTATCGGCGTATTACTTGATGTAGGCTTTCTGCTAGCCCGCCCGGTAGTATCAATGTTCATTGCGCTGTGTGCCGAGTTAGGCACATTCCTCACCGTACCTATTGCCCATGCAATGGGGCTTAGCCTTCGCGATAGTGCTTCGATCGCCATGGTGGGCGGTGCCGACGGGCCAATGGTGTTGTTTACATCGCTGTCGTTGTCGAAAGATTTATTTGTCCCTATCACTGTAGTAGCATACTTGTACCTTGGGTTAGCGTATGGCGGCTATCCCTACCTGGTAAAACTGATGGTACCTAAACGGCTACGCGCCATAAAAATGGAACATAAAAAGAAAACGAAGCAATATAGCGCCGCCACAAAACTTACATTTTCTGTACTGATGTGCGTAGTGCTATGCTTCCTGTTTCCCGTGGCATCGCCGCTATTCTTCTCATTATTCATTGGTGTGGCTATCCGTGAATCGGGACTGACACATGTAATTGATTTCATTAAAGGCCCTCTGCTTTATGGTTCGACATTTATATTAGGCATTTTACTGGGCGTATTATGCGAAGCCAATTTGTTATTGAATCCGAAAGTTTTGTTGCTGCTGGTGTTGGGCATCGTAGCACTACTCCTTTCAGGAGTAGGCGGCATTCTGGGCGGCTACGTCATGTATTTTATTACTAAAGGAAAATACAACCCGGTTATTGGGATTGCCGGGGTTAGCTGTGTTCCTACAACGGCAAAGGTCGCACAAAAAATTGTAGCAAACGATAATTCATCGGCCATGATTCTTCCCGAAGCGTTGGGTGCCAACATATCGGGGGTAATCACTACGGCCATTATCACAGGACTCTATATTACATTAATTCCGATGATTGAAAAAATTTTATAGCCGCTACAACAAAAAATTGTATCTTTGTTGGCCTATAAAATAAATGGACTTTCTTAATTTTATTATTGATGTACTTTTGCACATTGACGTGCACTTGGCCGGATTACTTGCCAATTATGGCTTGTGGCTCTATGCTATTTTATTTATAATCGTATTCTGCGAAACAGGGCTGGTCGCAACACCTTTCCTGCCGGGCGATGCACTGTTGTTTGCCGCAGGAGCATTGGCATCACTACCTACCAATCATTTAAGCGTACACTGGTTGTTTTTGCTTTTAACCACAGCCGCCATTATAGGCGATGCGGTGAACTACACTATCGGGAAGTTTTTCGGGAAGCAACTTTTCAGCAATCCAAAGTCGAAAATTTTCAAGCAAAAATACCTCGAACAAACTCATACATTCTACGAAAAGTATGGCGGGAAAACCATTATCATTGCCCGCTTTGTACCGATCGTGCGCACATTCGCCCCATTTGTGGCAGGCATGGGACATATGACCTACCATCGGTTTTTCTTGTTTAATGTAGTAGGTGGTATAGCATGGACCTTGCTGCTACTATACGGGGGATTTTTTTTCGGTGGATTTGAAACCGTCCAGAATAATTTAACATTTGTTTTCATCGGCATCATTCTCTTGTCTAACATTCCCATTGTGATAGAGTTTGTTCGCGGTAAACAAAAAGCGAAGAAAACAGATTTAACAAATTCGTAATATTTAAATAATAGAAATGTTGTATTTTTGTAATGTTAAACTAAACCAACTATAAATGAAAATTAACACCCTTTTCAGCGTATTTACGCCTAAAGATGCAAAATTCATTCCGCTACTGAAAGAATTGTCGGAGGTCATGGTGCAAGCCTCTATTGTGATTGAAGAAGTGTTTGCTACTGCCGACGAAGAAAAACGTAAGGAGCTTTGTCACGTGATTAAAGTCGAAGAGGTAAAAGGCGATAAAATATCGAACCGGATTTTCAAAGCACTCAATGAAACATTTATTACACCGTTCGACCGGGAAGACATCCACGAATTAGCCGAAACGATGGATGATGTAATTGATGCCATCAACCGCACAGCACAAAAAGTACTGATGTATACCCCCACCCACTTACCCGAAACAACAGTACGGCTTTCGGGGGTTGTAAAAAAAGCGGCAAAAACTTTGCAGCAAGCCGTAGAAGGGTTGTCTAATATCAAGAAAAACGGCAAGGACATCAGCATGTATTGCAAAGAAGTAAAATGTTTCGAAGAAGAAGCGGATATGGTATACGAAGAAGCTATTGTCAGTATATTCCATGACGAAATGAGCCCCCTGGAAGTGTTGAAGCTCAAAGAAATTATCCAGGACATGGAAAAATCGGTGGACAAAATGGACACATCAGGCAAGGTGATAAAGACAATACTTGTTAAATATTCTTAATCTTCTACCGCTATGACATTACTTATTACCGTTATTGTACTGGCGGTTATTTTCGATTTTATCAATGGTTTTCATGATGCGGCGAACTCCATTGCAACTATTGTATCAACCAAAGTTCTTACGCCGTTTCAGGCCGTACTGTGGGCAGCCGCTTTCAACTTCATCGCTTTTTTTGTAGCCAAATACATCATTGGCGAGTTTGGTATTGCCGACACAGTCGCTAAAGTGGTAATCCACGATTTCATTACACTGCCCATTATTCTGTCGGGGTTAATTGCAGCCATTTCGTGGAACCTGCTCACCTGGCGGTTGGGTATTCCCTCGTCATCATCGCATACATTGATTGGCGGCTTTGCCGGTGCGGCTATTTGCGCCGCAGGATTCCAAGCTATCCACGTAGGCGTTATTGTTAAAATTGCATCGTTTATCGTGTTGGCACCACTTATCGGGATGCTTGTTTCATCGGCCATTACCATCGGTGTGTTGTGGGCTTTCCGTAGAACAAAGTTGCACAAGGCCGACAATGCATTCAAGAAATTACAGTTGGTATCGTCAGGTTTATTCAGTTTGGGACACGGTCTCAACGATTCGCAAAAGGTAATGGGTATTATTGCTACGGCGATGATTGCCGTAGGACAAATTGATTCGGTGAAAGCCATGCCCGACTGGGTACCACTCACGTGTTTCAGCGCTATTGCTATCGGCACCATGATGGGTGGCTGGCGCATTGTAAAAACCATGGGCTCGCGCATCACAAAAGTTACACCCCTTGAGGGCGTGTGTGCCGAAACCGCTGGTGCTTTAACATTGTTCCTTACCGAATGGCTCAAAATTCCGGTGAGCACTACACATACTATTACCGGAGCCATCATGGGGGTGGGTGCTGTAAAACGTTTCTCGGCCGTGCGCTGGGGCGTGGCTAAAAGTCTGCTGTGGGCATGGGTGCTGACCATTCCTGTAAGTGCACTATTAGCTGCCGGAGTTTATCTCGTAGTAAACGCTGTGGGAGTGTAACTAAACCTGTTTTGGAGGCCTCGTCTTAAAGGATCATATCTTCAAAAACGGATAGCGAGTTTTCAAATCGGTAATTTTACGCTCAAAAGTGTCTGCAAATTTTTTATATGTATCGGTATTGGGATGCAGCGGGCGGTGCTGCTGGGCGGCCACAACGCTCTCTACTTCGCGCACTATTTTCTTTGTCCCGTCGTCGAATATAACATCCGAAAAACGGTCCCAAATATAGTCGATCGCTTGCGCCGAAGGGTGTAACATATCGTCGGCATAGAACCGATAGTCGCGTAATTCATCCATCATTATCTCATAAGCGGGAAAATAGTACACATTCGGAAAGCGTTGCTGTAGCTGCTCAACAGTTATTAGCAAATTAGCTTTGCTTAGTTGGTTACCATGTGCCCCGTCTTTCCAATGGCGGATAGGGCTCACGGTAAAAATCCATGTAACATGTGGCATAGCGGCTATTTCACGTGCCAGTATTTCCATTGCATCGCTCGATGAAAGAAATACCCGCTCAAAATCGGCCGCCGGAAATTTGTGGCAGTTACTCACCACCGCATTTCGTTCGCGGTGACGATAGGCCCACGAGGTGCCGAGACTGACAACAATATACTGTGCCCGGTTCAACGCTTCGTGTCCTTTTTTCAATGCTTCGTTAGCATCGACTAAAAATTTAGTTTTATCGGGATGCGAAAACGAACTATGATGCGCAAAAGTAGTCCACAAGCCATTGCAGCATACTAAATCACTTTCAATAAACGGCATTCCGCTACGCAAACGTTGCAAACTTTGCGCCACCGATTGTGGATTATAGACCACGCCAAACGGATTAACCATTGCCGGAAAACGTCGTTGCAACATGGCATTGCCAATATTAGCAGCAAAGCACGAACCGATAAACAGTACCGGCGTTTGATAGGTTATTTTCTGCGAAAATGCAGGTATATCTATAATGGTTTGCAGTTGCATGTGGCTAAATTTAATTGTAGTTTGCGGAATCCGGGACGCTTAATCGGCGATGCGGCAAAGATACGGTTAAAAGTCGTTTCGTCCAAGCATTGCCAGTCGACAGTAGTGTAACTAATAATTTCGTTAACAGTTGGCCAATCGTTATGCGAGTGTGCCGGAGTATGGTTATTCCATGGGCAAACGCGCTGACAGTGGTCGCAACCAAAGCAGTAACCGTATGTATCGGTAGTGGTGTCGCCTTTATTTTCGATGGTTTGATAGGCAATGCAACGATTAGCATCTAACAAATAAGGTTCCCGCAATGCATTGGTGGGACAAGCATCAAGGCACTTGCAACAGGCGCCGCACGAGGGCATTTTTGCAGGAGTGTCGTACTCCAACTCCACATCGAGCAGCAGCGCGGAAATAAATACAAACGACCCAAAACGGGGCGAAATCAACAAATTGTTTTTACCTATCCAGCCCAGTCCGGCACGCACCGCCCAAGCCTTTTCGAACACCGGCGCCGAATCGACAAATCCGCGCAACTGCACAACAGGAAAATTTGTTTTTACGGCGTCAATAATTGCGTTCAACTTTTCATGCAGCCAATCGTGATAGTCGCGACCATAGGCAAAGTAAGCTACTTGCGGCACATCGGCGGGTTGTGTGTGCGGCGGTTTGTAAGTAACCAAACACATTACTACCGATTTCGCACCGTCGACCAGCAATGCCGGATTTCCGCGCCTGTCGATATTCCGCTCCATGAAAGCCATTCCGGCATGATAACCACCACTAATCCACCGCTGCAAATATTTGGTTTCGCCGGACAACTCAGCCACCTGTGCCACACCGCAATCATCAAAGCCTGCAGCAATAGCTGTTTCCTTTATCAATTGAGTAAGCGCTGCTTTATTCATAAATGCAAAGTTAGCGAAAATTCGTATCTTTGTCCATCACTAAACCTACTTACTCTTATGACGGCATTCTCCGATTGCTTCTATTGCAGCAAAGACCAGCGGCTGCACGACTTGATGATGGAAATAGCGCCACTCACCGCCAGCACCGCCTACCTGTTTAAAGAACAAACCTATCGCGGGCGTTGCCTGGTAGCCTATAAAGACCATGTGAACGAATTGTTCGAACTTTCCGATGCCGACCGCAACGCCTTTATGTCCGATGTAGCGCGTGTAGCCAGAGCTATGAAAGAAGCATTCGGTGCGGTAAAAATCAATTATGGCGCCTATTCCGACAAGTTACCGCACCTGCATTTTCACCTTGTTCCAAAATATGTAGACGGTCCATCGTACGGCAGCACGTTTGAAATGAACCCGCAAAAAACATATCTTTCAGACACCGAATATGCGGAATTGATTGCGCAGGTGAAAGCAAAATTGTAGAAATATTCTAGTAAAATGTACCATGCAAAAATTTACAATCATTTTCTTTTTGCTCTCACTGATATGTTACGTTGTGCCTATCTCATGTAAACATAAAACACTACAAAATCAGAAGCAGGAACCTCTATATGAATCATACGAACGTAAGTTGATTCACGAAAATAATAAATCCGGTATTGCCGATACGGCAGGGGCTATTATTATTCCATGCATCTATGACAGCATTGCCAGCGACCTTTATTCTTCATATTCTTATTTTCCTTACTATAAAGTTAAACAAAATGGGAAATGGGGTATTGTTAGCAATGACAACATGGAGATTATTCCTTGTTTGTACGACAATATTTATGATTTCGATTACTCCACGGCCTGGCGGCAGGAGCCACCCTACATAGAGTATTTTGTGGATGATATAGCCTTAGTAGAACGGCATGGGAAATGGGGTATGAGAAATAAAGACAATGTTGCAGTCCTTCCATGTGAATACGAGGCTATTTTTACCGATAACGTCAATTTATTCTACGAAGGATTAGCAGCTGTGAAGAAAGATAATTTATGGGGATTCGTAAATAAAAAAGGAGAACCTGTCATTTCGTTTAGTTACGAAAGTGTAGGTAAAAAAACACTTCGTGGATTTATGTATACCTTCTCGGGCGGCTTAGCCGTTGTTAAAAAGAATGGAAAATGGGGCGCCATTGACAAGCACGGTGAAGAAAAAGTTCCATTTATTTACGACGATATGTATTCGTGGAACGATAAGGAACTGTTTACAGGTGTTAAAAAAGATGACAAATGGGGATATATTGATAAGTCTGGAAACAGTGCAATTCCGTTGGTTTACGAACAGGTAAAGTGGTTGGAAAAAAATATGTATGCTGTAAAAAAGACGGGCAATGGATAAAATTGAACAATGAAGGAAAGGAAGAATAAATTTTGTGCATATTAAAAGATAAAAAAACGGCAACTATTTTCTTAGTTGCCGTTTTTTTATCTTTTAGCCCACATCTTTACTCTTTATTCAACTCGTTTAGTGTTTCTTTCAATTTTTCACCATGCTTGTGTAAATCGCGCAGGACAAAAGCCAGCATAATACGGAATATCCCGAGGAACAAAAAGCCGAACGACACGATGTAAACTACGCTGAACGCACCTGCCAAAGGGTACCAGATGATGGCAAATGAACAAACAACGGCCAGAATACCCAACACCAAGTACCAGCCCCAGTTTTTCACACCAAAGCTATTAAGGTCTATCGAAAAGCCAATAGACGAAAAACCGCGGAATAGCAACCACACGGCCAGCACAAACGGCAGGATCGTGGCGGCTACACCGGGGTACAACATCAGGAAAAGGCCGAGCAGTAAGTCTATAATACCGCAAGCCAGGTACCAGCCCCAACCCGAAAGCGTAAAACGATTGGCCGTTGCAAACGTAATTTCAAAAATACCGGCAGCAAACATACACACGGCAAACACAATGCTCAGCATCATGTAGCTCTCAGCCGGATTTAACAGCAATAAAAATCCGACTGCAATAAACAGCACGCCCAAAACAAGTGACAGCCACCAGTTTTTCACGGCGCTTTTTACTTCTTCGATAATTTGTGATTTCATAACGATAAATTTAGTTAGTAATTACTACGTACTATCGTTACAAATATACGTATTATTTAAAAATCTCGTGCAATATAGCAGCTGAACGGATAGGCACCGGCGTGTCGAAATGGTGATTGAGGAAACGTAATATATTTTCAACAAAACGGTTACGCTGTTCGCGATTGAGCGCAAATTGTTGTAGCGTTTCGGGAACGGCGTCCAGCAAAGCGGCAAAAAGTTGCGTTTGTGATGCATCAAAAAATAAATCGTGCAGTGGACGCAACGACGTGAACTCGCCAGCCGCCACATCGAAATACGGCTCACCGGCAAAATCGTTGCCCGGTGCATAGCCCAGATAACGTGCCAGGTGAACCAGAAAATATAAATGGAAATTAGCAGCGCCTTCACCCAACCCGTCCAAGTCAATAATGGCACGGTAGAGAAAGCCGAACAACTCTTCATTCGGTTCATGTTCGCGAATGGTTTTGTAGAGCACTTCGCCCATAAACAAGGCTAATGCATTTTTCGTCACATCGAACGGAATGCTCTGCAATGGTTGCACCAAGCGGTATTCCGTCATACGCTGCAAGTCGCTCTTAGTACTGCAATAGGCCACCACATCAAGCAATGTGAGCGGCTGGAAGAGCGCCATGCCCGCCTTGTTTTTCTCGCTCCGCACACCATTCACCACATAGGTTTGCCGCCCGAATACATCGGTATAGGCATGAACCAGCAAGCTGCTTTCCTTGAACTTCATGCTGTGCAGGACTATGGCGGTGAGCTTTTGTAACATGGTTTCCGGGGTGAAAAGGTAAAAGGGTGCAAGGATAAAAAGGTTTAAGGTACCAGCCCATTGCACTTTTTCACCCTACTAATTTTTATTATTTTGCAAGAATGCAACCAACTTTTGTACAGCCAACGCGCGGTGCGAAAGTTTATTTTTCTCGTCCATCGACATTTCGGCAAACGAGCAGTCGTAACCAGCCGGACGGAAAATCGGGTCGTAGCCGAACCCACCACTGCCATGTGGTTCTGTAAGTATTTCGCCTTCTACTTTTCCTTCGAACAGATATTCTTTATTGTCGAAGATAAGTGCAATCACACAACGGAAGCGGGCAGCACGGTTTGTAGTTCCTTTCATCTTTTCCAACACCAATTGCATATTTTTCAAAGAACTTTTTTCTTCGCCCGCATAGCGGGCCGAATACACACCCGGCGCGCCGTTCAATACATCGACTTCGAGCCCTGTGTCGTCGGCAAAGCACGACAAACTAAATTCTTCGTTAATAAAACGCGCTTTCTGCAATGCATTTGCTTCGAGCGTATCGCCCGTTTCGGGAATATCGGCAGTGTAGCCCAACTGCGCAGGCGTTACTATTTCGAAAGCATTGCCCAGCAAGTGCTGTACTTCATCTACTTTGTGTTGGTTACCGGTGGCAAAAAGAATTTTCATATTTTTATAAAATATTTTTGCAAATATCGGAAATAAATACGGAAACAAAAAGGCCTGATTGCCGTACAATCAGACCTTTTCTTGTCGGGGTGACAGGACTCGAACCTGCGACCTGATGCTCCCAAAGCACCTGCGCTAGCCAACTGCGCTACACCCCGATGAAGCGATAAGGGCTTTCTATCCTTAGGGGCGCAAAGGTAAGATAATTTTTTCACTACTACAACTTTTTTTTGAAATGACCGTTTTTTTGGTGCTTTTAGGAGGTGTCATGTCAACCAGGATGTCAACCAGAATTACGATGAATGCAACTATTAATGTAGTGTGTTACAAGCATAAAAAAATTTCCAATGGTGAATATCCCCTTATGATTAGGTCAACCAAAGCAGGTAAGCGCAATTATCAGAGTTTAGGGCTATCTGTAAAATTGGAACACTGGGACTTTCAAAAACAACGCCCAAAAATCAGCTGCCCAAACCGAGACCTATTGCTAAAGGAAGTTCTATAATATGCTCACAGGGGCTAATAAAAGCAGCTATATTGATAACTTCCTTGATCGTTCACTGAATGTATCACAACTTGCCAATGGCATTAGTAAAGCCTTAAATGGTAGCCACGAGTATCGCTGGTTTATCGAATAATTGTAAAAATTAGTAGTAAAAATTTCAAAAAAATATGAAAATACTCTTTGCTATATTGACAATCGCGGTAAAGTTATACATAAGTTATTTTATCCTGTCGATTTTTTGTAATGATGCCCCTAAAAAGAAAAAATAATTTCCGTCATTTGTACTTTATTTAGCGGAATTTAGTCCGTGCTTATATAGAAGAAACGCATCGGGTTTATATGCTACCATAGTGTTTTGTAGTTGGTAAAAAAAATGTACCTTTGTAAGCAAACTATAAAACAAACAGACTATGGAAACGTAGAAATTTGAAGTGTTTTTAGTAAAGCATTTATTTATTGCTTGTGCATTCAGGAAATCGCCAATTTTCAAAGCCACAGCAACTTTAAATGAATGCTCGTGCTGTGTATAGGCATGGGCTTTCTTTTATTGTGTGGTACGGTATGGCGATACCTCTGAATGCAAATAAAGGTAAGCACCATGCCTTTTTATTTTCATGGTGTTAGGGATTGCAGAAAACCTACGATAGAGTAAGCTATATTTTTTAATTATAATACCATGAAAAAACGTAACCTACTTGCCTTAATAGGCTTAATTTATTGGGAATCATCAACTTTTCCTGTGCAAAAGACAATGATAATCCCAGTAACAACAACGGCAAATCCACTAAAGCTGACATAGTGATTAAAGCCTATCCCGTAAACAATAATATTGCTTTTAGTGTCAATGCTAAGAAGTTCACTATTGATTGGGGAGATGGCACAACAGATGTATTCGATTCGGATAATATCGCAAAAACATGCAGCCATAATTACGCAAACAATAGTCTGCAAAGCATTACTATCACAGCGGAAGTGTTAACCAAGCTTTCAAAAACTACTGGCGATGTTAGTGAAATAGTACTAAAAAAGTGTCCTGATTTGTATAGTTTAACTTGTGAAAATAACACACAGCTAAACACGATAGACCTTAGCAATTGCCCAAATTTGATGGAATTATATTGCATGAGAAATCAAATCGCCTCCTTGACTATACCCGACGAAATAAAACCAATACTATTACACTTACGTTGCGATACGAATAAGTTGAAAACTCTTGATGTATCGGAATGTGTTAGCTTGATAACTTTAAGATGTGCTGATAATCAATTAACAGAACTAAGCCTATCCAATTGCCAACACTTACAAGTATTACGGTGCCACGACAATCAACTAAATACACTGCACATACCCGACACTACGATTTTGGATGTAATATGGGTAGAGAATAATCAATTCACAAATTTGG
>JAVBNJ010000063.1:0-17557 GCA_031551625.1 Bacteroidales bacterium
ACGCTTCAATTATTTGTTTAACTACCGGCAGAGATTCCTTAATTACTTCGGGCGTTTCCAGTCGGTTGGCTTTATAGTCAGGGTATTTCTCGTGCCGGAAATTTTTACCGCCGGGATCGAAAGCGACTATCAAGTGTGAGGGATTTTCCTTGCGCATCAACTCCATCAATGTTTTGGTAAAGCCATAGATGGCCGACGTGTCAACGCCTTTCGAAGTCGTGATCGGCCGTTTGATAAATGCATAGTAGGCGCGGTAAATCAACGCATGGCCGTCGAGGAGGTATAGTGTTCGGCCCCCCCTGCCCCCCAAGGGGGGATGAGAGGCATTGCTATGTATATTCATTGAAGGTAAAATATTTTGTTGTACATCGGATAGCGTATTTGTTATCGACCACTTGTATCTATTCCTCCTTGGGGGACAGGGGGGCTACCCATTCGGCATACGAGGTAGCTGTTTCATGCAGGCGTACGCTGTGGAGCAGTACGCTATCGGGCAATGCTTCCTGCAACGCTTCGGCAAAGTCAGTAACCATGTTCTCGCAAGTCGGTTGATAGGGAACTTTTACAATTTTATCATAAGCGTGTTGCAATTCGTCGGCCAACGGAGCATCGTAGCGCAGTACCAACGCATGATCAAGCCGGTCGACAATTAATTTATTAACGATTGATTTCAATTCCGTAAAGTCCATTACCATGCCGTACTTCGGGCTTGTTTCATCGGATTCAGGTGTTCCTTTTACGGTTACATACAATATATAAGAGTGTCCGTGAATATAACGGCATTTGCCATCGTAGCCCGGCAATGCGTGGGCCATCTCGAACGTAAATTTTTTTGTTAAGCGAATTATTGCCATACGAAATATAGTAAGAAAACAAAGATACAAAAAAAACAAAAGCGAGATACATAATGCATCCCGCTTTCCTAACCTAAACCTATGAAAACCTATTTTTGTATACTATGACACGCGAAAAAGGAAAAGGTTTAATTTTAATAAAAAAATCCGTTCATTCTAAATTTGTACGGCAATACCTGCTTTTAGCCAGATCCCCGGTTGCGGCACATTGGCAATATCGGAATAATCTACATTGAACAGGTTGGTTGCTTCCACGAATATATTGTAATATTTTGCGTCCCAGTATATTTTTAAATCGCACAACCAATACGGCTTATAACCGGTTTCTGTTTGCGACGGGTAGGCCATATAGGTACCGGCGCGCGAGGCGAAGGTCAATTGCCAAGCGGCCGACAAGTAGCGCCAAATACCGTGCTGCAAAGTAGCGCTCAGTTTGTGCTGCAGGTAATCGACCGCATAATTCGACTCCACACCACTTTCGGTGGGTTGCATGTATAAATAGCCATAGTTTATGGCTGCTTTTTTTAGGAATTGTTTTTGCGGGGTATATTCTGCGACTATATTTGCTCCGCAATAATGCACATTGGTAAGATTTTCCGCATACCATTTTGTATTGCCCGGACGGCGTACCCAGTCAATCATGCGAACCCCATAGCGGTAAAATCCCGACACCATGCCACGCCATGCGTCATTCCGATAGCGTGCGGCCAGTTCGCCAGTAACGGCTTCTTCGGGTAACAGGCCGGGGTTTCCCTGTTGTGAAGGGCTGGTATAGTATAGGTCGGTAAAGGTCGGCAAGCGGTAACTGTTGCTGCCCGAAGCCGTCAATTGCCATTCGTAGGTAAAGTCGTAGCTCAGGTTGGCGCCTGCATAGCCCTGAAACCCGTAGTCGCTGTTGCCCGCGCCCATCAAACCCAGCGTAGCGCTGAATTTATTAATACGAAAGGTGTGTTGTAGAAAGCCGGTAGCATGTTGGCGTGTTTTTGCGCAGGTGTAAAATGCCACGGTATCTTCCTCGCCGTGCACGGCAATGGGTTGCGACAATGGTTCTCCAAGTTTGTTACTAAAGATATGTTCGTAACGGTAGTTTATACCGGCGGTAGAAGTGCCGAATCGACTGGTATAATAAACCTGCAATAAAGCACCCGCAACATCTGTACGATGGTAGTTATAGGGCGGTTTATCGCGTGTCAGCTCATAGCGGTCGAAATGCTCGCGAAAAGAGGTCGTAACAATAAAACCCCATACCTGCCGGTCGAAAGAATAGCGTAAACTGCCGAGCCATGTTTCAGTATGCTCGAACTGCTTGGGATAGGCGGGTGTATAGAAGCTATTCGCGCCGTAATTCTTCTGCTGGTAGCCGAATTGCCCGTCGATAGCGCCGTTTTGTTTAGTATGGTAACGAGCCTGTAAAGCCACATTGTCAACCCTGAAATCGGTATTGTCGGTATAGCCGATACTTTGGCTATGGTTAGCCGATAGGGTTGCTTGAAATGGCTCCGTGGAAATACCGCCGGCAATGCCTCCATCGAAATAACCATAAGCGCCGGCAGCAAAGTCGGCTTTGATTGTATTCTTTTCGGGTAATGCCGTAATAATATTGATAGCGCCGCTGTAGGCTACTGCACCAGCAGTCCATGCGCCAGGGCCTTGCAGCACTTCAATACGTGTAACATTATTCAAGTTAATCGGAATGTCCAGGGAATAGTGCCCTGTTTGGGGGTCGGTGATATTTACACCGTTGAGAAGAACGACCGTTTGGTCGAATGTGCCGCCGCGGAGAGAGATGTCGGCTTGCACGTTGTTGTTGCCTCGCGCCCGCAGGTCAATGCCGGCGATGTAGCGCAACAGGTCTTGAAGGTTTTGTACGGCCGCCCGTTCAATATCGCTGCGTTGGATTACAGCTACCACCTGCATCAAAGGGGCCAGTTGGGGGGGCCGTTCACTGGCAACAACCACTTCGTCAAGTGTGCGCGTTTTGTCGACTGATGAAGTGTCGGCTACCACTCCTTTCGCCGCAGCTGTTTGGACATTCATCGTAAGCATCGAATAGCTTGCGCACAGCACGCCGATTTTAATTTGTTTCCCTAAGCTTGCGAAAACAGCATACCGCTTTCGCTTCCACCGCCGGAAACAGACGACAGGCAGTTTCTTTTTTTGTCTTTTTCTCATGAGTAAAAGAATTTAGTTAAAAAATGATGTTTATATTCAGCCCCTTTCGGGGCTGTGTTTGCAGGTGTTATTGTTTTTCACGGGTTTCACCCGCGGTTATTATAGTTTAAGCCCTTCGGGCTTCTTTTTCATGTGCTTTCTTGTCTTTCCTAAAGGCTATCCCGGAGGGATTATATGTGAATAACCGCGGGTGAAACCCGTGGTAGCATGTGGCCAGCCGACCCCAACCCCAAAGGGGTTGAATAGAATCATAACAGGTAGCGTTCGTCAAATTCAATTCCGTGTTCTTTTAGTAAATTCCTAAATTCTTCTTTTGTATCAATCGTTTCTATACAACCCCTTCCGGGGTTGTATTGCCTAGCGTTGCTTCTTTCCACAGGTTTCACTCGCGGTTATTATAGTTTAAGTCCTTTGGACTTAAAGCCCTTGTGCCTTTTTTCCTTTCATCCTTTACCCTTTTACCTTTCATCCCTTCATGCTTTTACCGCTTCCACCACCTCTTTGGCCAATGCAGTGGCAGCAGCTTCTGTCGGCGCTTCGGCGTAGATGCGGATGATGGGTTCGGTGTTTGACTTCCGCAGGTGCACCCACTTTTTATCGCTGTCGAAATCGATGCGTACGCCGTCTACATCGGTGATGCGTTGAACAGCATACCATTTTTTCATCTTTTCTAATAGCGCATCAATATTGGTTTCCGGCGTGAGCGATACTTTATTTTTAGAAGTAAAATATTTCGGATAGCTGTCGCGCAGTTGCGAACAGGCTATTTTCTTATGCGCTAAATGCGACAGGAATAAACCCACGCCAATCAACGCATCGCGGCCATAGTGAAAGTCGGGCACAATAACGCCGCCATTACCTTCGCCGCCAATTACAGCGTTTACCCGCTTCATCTCGGCCACTACATTTACTTCGCCTACCGCCGATGCCACGTATTGTCCGCCGTGTGCTTCGGTTACATCGCGCAGCGCGCGCGACGACGAGAGGTTCGACACTGTGTTGCCTTTGCGTTTCGACAGCACATAATCGGACACTGCTACCAACGTATATTCTTCGCCGAACATGGTGCCGTCTTCACAAACCAATGCTAGTCTGTCCACATCCGGGTCAACCGAAATGCCGCATTGCGCTTTTTCGGCAACAACTGCTTTCGATAATTCTACCAAATGTTCGGGTAGCGGCTCAGGATTGTGCGCAAATTGCCCGTCGGGTTCGCAGTACAGTTTAATACATTGTACACCCAATGCTTCCAATAGCTTTGGAATTGCAATACCACCCACGGAATTCACTGCATCAACTACTACTTTGAACCCCGCTTTGTATATGGCTTCCACATCAACCAGCGGATAATTCAACACCGCTTCGATATGTTTGTCGGTAAAAGTTGTGTTTTCTACAAACGAGCCCAGCTCATCTACTTCCGAGAATGCATAGGTGCCTTGTTCGGCCATTTGCAGCAAAGCTTTGCCGTCGGCATCGTTCAAGAACTCGCCTTTTTCGTTCAGCAGTTTCAGCGCGTTCCATTGCTTCGGATTGTGCGATGCCGTAAGGATAATACCACCATCGGCTTTTTCATGTGTCACGGCCAGTTCCACGGTGGGCGTAGTAGCCAGCCCGGCATACACCACATCAATGCCGCATCCCATCAACGTGCCGCACGCAATGCGCTGCACCATCTCGCCCGAGATACGTGCATCGCGGCCTACTACCACTTTCAGTTTGCCTTGCTTGCGTTGCTTGAGCCACGCGGCATAAGCCGCCGAAAATTTCACCAGATCAAGAGGTGTGAGGGCGTCGCCAACCTGGCCGCCAATGGTTCCGCGGATTCCGGAAATAGATTTTATCAATGACATATCTTACGTATTATGAATTTGAAAACTACAAAAGTACGAAAATTTATTATACAATTGGTCATTTGAAAAATTGCATTGGGCCTAAAACACCCGCGCGGCTGCTCGAATTTCGGGCAGCCGCGCGCGTGTTTAGCTACGAGAAGTACTATACTTCTACGGTAGATTCCTTCGCAGTGTCGCCTTGTAGCGTTTCGCCGTTTTCCAACAAAGTTTTACCACCTCCACTAGCCGCCTTGTTTTTCTTTCTCGTTCGGCGGCCTTTCAGCAGCATGTGGTACTCCTGCATAATCGAGTTAATTTTGGCTATAAGTAACTCGCCATTCAACTCCTTTTTTGTACGAGCCATTACATTGATTTCTTCCATCAACAGCCGAAACACCTCATCGACTTTTTCTCGAGCGGCTTTTACTTCACCCGATACTTTCTCTGCACGTTCGATTTTTCGTTTCTGCCAATCGGCTTCAAAATCGTAGTTAGATAGTGCTAATTTTTTAAGTTTTTTTTGCGTTTCGGCCGTGAGAATTGGCGAAATCGCTTCGGCTCTCACTCTGCCCAGCAGAGTGTGAATTTCGCCTGTTTTGGCTTCTTGGTTTTTTCGAACCACGTCGCCTGCAGCCTTAATAACCCGTTGCAGCTGCAATGCACTTTGGTACTCATCTGTGTGCTTAGGTAGCAACAGATCGGCCTTGACATGTTGTTTCAATGCGCGAAAATAAGCATCTCGCGTGTCATCGTGCTGAGTAATCGCAGGAGTAAATTTCGAACCAGGTGTCACTTGCATGGCCTTTTTCTCTTTTTCCACCAATTCGTGGAATTCCGAAAATGTTTCTTGGAATTCCGATACCATAGGGTGGGTACCTATTACAGGGCATAGGCTACTCATCAATTCAATATGCTCTGGATTTTTCAACAAAGCAAAATTTCTGTAAAGAATTTTTTTCATAAAACTAACAATGATTTAAAAATACAACAATTTATTTATTTGTTGGATTTTCTCTTGTTAGTTATGCCGGACCGCGGTTCCGAACTCTATTATGACGGAGAACTTCCGAGTACAAAGGTAAGTACTCTTTCTGAGATTGCCAAAGGAAAATGTAAGGAAAACAAGGAGGAGTGCCTTTATGTCACAAACTGGGGCGTACATACACAAGCTATTATTTATCTATTAACTGTAATCAAGATTATCAGTATTTGTAATACCTGTTTTCTACCTTTCTTTTAAGCATCTTCACAAGCTTCTTTAGAAAATCCAGTAGCATTTGTAAAAACTCCACTAGCAAGATTATTTACAGGAGCTGTAGCCATTTTTATTAATGCCCTATGAGCAAGGCCTTCTCCGTAGGAGAATAATGTCAATAGAAAGCAACATTGGGAATCTACCATTGTCCGTAGGACATTAAATGCATTTCGCGCGGCACACCGGCTATCTGTTGAAAGGCTGCCTGCGCATCGCGCGAAAATCGTCAATGATTTTCAGGCTATGGTAGCAAAAACACATTCACTTTTTTTGTGAATACAAAAAATAATCGTACCTTTGTGGCGAACAAATAGCAATTATGAAAGTTGAGTTCGAGAAAGAATACCTGCGCGAATTATACGAAACCGGTAAAACGACGGACAAAAAGCATCGTTTTCAACCGCAAGTAGTCAATGGGTATTTGAAATGTGTCAGAGCCTTGGAGAGATTGAATCGAACGGAAGAGTTATTTTTAATTAATTCGTTGAATTACGAGAAACTGAAAGGTACTAAACAAGGGCTTTCGTCGGTGCGTGTCAACGACCAATACCGCCTCGAATTTCATGTGCTGACAAATTCGAATGATACACTTGACAAAATAGAAATTTGTTCACTAGTTGATATTACAAACCATTATAAATAAAAGGTTATGGGTAATTTAGGATTTCCGTTTCGCCCCTATCATCCGGGCGAACTATTGAAAGAAGAGTTGGAGTGCCGCCATATTTCGCAACGGTCGTTTGCTATGAAATTGGGTTTGCCGTACACGGCATTAAATGAAATACTAAACGCCAAACGCCCCGTTACAACCGACTTTGCATTACTTATAGAAGCTGCATTAGGTGTACCGGCCTACATGCTGGTGGGCATGCAAACAGATTACAACCTACAAGTAGCTACCAAAGACAAAACACTTGCCAAGCGTCTGCGTGAAGTTCGAAAAATAGCCGCTATGTTTTAGCCACAAATAACCATTTTATAACAGCCGCCCGAACTTTTTCAAGTTCGGGCGGCTCTATTTTGCAAGTATCTGTTGAAAGATAGCCTGTACATCGCGCGAAAATTGCCGGTGGTTTCTTTCCTACTACGAAGAGTTATTTATTGTAGATAATTTTGAAATACCAACTGACAGGTAATTGTCCGTTAAGAGTTCTTGTAAAACCGGTTGTCCTGCCATTTTCGTAGGTGTATTCAAAAGTGGTATCTTCAACCTGTTTATAGTTTTGATTAATTGTATTTTCTTTAGAGAAAAAAATTCCCAATACATCCACACTCCAAATTTGCTCCATTGCCATAAAGCACTCTACCGGCAGGTATGAATGATAATTGTCATGGCCGATGTCGTACGTATAGCTAAGAATAGCTTTATTGTCACGCTTTACAGAAAAACAATTATTCTCACTATTATAAAGTAAAGTATATTCATTTTCGTCGTCGTGTATTATTTTCACAAGTTTTCCATCTTCCCACACACATTTATATTTAAAATTATTATACCCGTTATCAAATGTAACTTGAGAAATATTATTTCCGGAGTAACCCACAATATATACTCCATCGTCTCCCCATGGAATATCTTCTATGTTTTTCCATCGGTAATTATCTTCAGTATGCATTGCTGCAATTCCGAAAATCTTCTTTAGTTTTCCATCACTCCCCCATGAGTAAAGCCACTTCACCGCACCGTCGCAATAAATTTCTTTCGTTGTTCCGTCTTCGCTCCATTCGAAGAACTTCACCTCTGAAATGCGGTTTTTATCGTCGTACACAAATTGAAAGTACGGTTTATACACATCCCCAACTTTTTCTTGAATTTCCGTAATTCGAATGGAATTGTCGCGGTTGTTGCCGAAATCATCGGTACTGTCGTTGCTCTTGCCGCAGGCGGCAAACAATGCAAGGGCGGCAATTAATAGTGTTGTAAGTTGTAGTTTTTTCATTTTGTATCCATTAAATTATATTGTACAGTAATTGATTTCAAACTATCATTGCTATCTAATTTGTAACCGGTAACGTAAAGCCGAATAAAACAATCGACATCGTCCTCTGTTCGATATTTGAAAATATAACCACCAAAAGGTTCTACTTGTAACGGCACACATGAAAATTTTTTATCTGGGAAAGCAATTCTATCAATAGACTGCTGGACACCAATGCTTATAGCATTATCATGCAAATTGTAATATTTCATATCTGCCCCATTCCTATTGTAGTTGGCAAGTTTTAAATGCCCATCAACAAGGCTCAATATATACTTTTGGTTAAAATCGCTATAAATAGTAATTCCTTTTAACCGGTCTTCCTCTTCTTTAGTAGTTTTTGTCATATTATTCAATACTACTTCTTTTACCTCTTTGGTAGGCTCCCATTCACTGGTAACTTTAGTACTTGTGTTCCGCTCTGGTTGGCGATTACATTTTAAAAAATTAGTCATAATTGTATTTTGTTGTATTATTTACTATTTCAAAGTGGTTTTATACGGGTAAAATATGAATAGAATTTTGATTCCGTACATTCATAAATGTTTTATCCATGCTTTTAACAGAGTCATCACGATCCCATTTTCTTGTATTGATGGCATTCATGATTAATCCAAAGACATGCTTTTCTACTTCTATCTGTTCTTTAATCTCTTTAATATTTTCCTTCTTTTCTACCATAAGAGAATGCGTAATTAAGCAATCCTCCCATAGAATAAACAACACTTTAAGTGTATTTATTATGGGAGATTCGTCTTTTATGGCCTCATTATTGAACATATCCTTTTCCTCGGGGAATCGCTCTTCAAATGCTTTTTCTACCATAAATTTCACAAAGCCAGATTGAGGTCTATTTTTGTACTTAGTATGTAAATCGTAGAGATATAAAATAGTGCTACTAGATAATTCAATATTTTTAGGAAACTGCATCATATCATTATTACGCAATGCTTCCTCCTGAACAAGTAAAAAATCGTTAAATTCATTTACTACTAATGTTGTTAATTTTAAAATGATCATAAAATAAATAATTTTATTTGCCTTGTCCCAAAGGCAATTCGTAAGTTTGTAAAAATAAAAACGTGGAACTAACGTTTTTCATAATTTCACTGTTAGAAGTTGTATTTTAAAAGAATGATTTTATTATTGCTATATTTTTCACTTCTTATTAGTGCACTATATGTATCTCCCCGTTAAAATTTGTGTATTGGTCACGGTATTCAAGTTCACAATCTTCAGACGGACGATAATGTAAGCGCATCAAATATTCAGCCTCTAATGCACCTGTAAACTGTAGTCCATAGTGTAAATCAGCATCGTCAAATCTTTGTAGTCGCCATCTATTACTTTTAAGTCGCATGCAATCGCAAATAATCCATTCACCAGAACTACGGGACGGAATGGGTAAATACAAAAGTCGCATTTTAACAGTAAAACCATATTCGCACTTTTGCCAATTCTTAAGCTGCATAGTACAAATATTAGCATCAAATTCAGGGCTGTACAGAGTAAAAGCACAATTTTTTCCCACATGAAATCCAGGTTTATAATTTTCGCTTATTTCAGTTTCGCTGTAGTTTTTCATTGTTTCATTTTTAGTTAAGTTGTTTTGTAAGTTTGTAGAAATAAAAAACGTGGAACTTCACTTTTTTATTTGCTTTCGAGGTCTTAGACTACCTGCCTTCAAATATATGAGTAAAGCCCACGTGTTACCGCAGGCGTTACGCTTTACTCTTGAAGGCTTAAAAATGTGTCTAAGATTTGAAAGCAAGAACTAAAGCTAACGCTTTTTATATATGTTCCCTAATTTCAAGGGAAGTGTTAGTAGTGTTGTTTATTGAGCCATAGGCAAATTGGGTTATCGGTTACGAGTGCAAAGATACAAAAATTACGGATTTTCTAACTTTGTGCACACACAATTTCATTTTTCCAATTGCCGGAATAAATAGTGTGCCGGAACAATTTTAGTTTGCCGAACGATTTTTTATTATCATGCATGCACAATTGCACTTTGCCAACCGGCAGAAGTAACATTGTGCCGGAATTATTTTAGTTTGCCGAATGACTTTGTAATAGCATGCATACACAATAGTAGCAAATTCCCACGTGCAAAATAGATTTTCATAATAGAATAAATTTTGCTAACTTTGTAAGTTAGAGTTACAATTCAATAAATCATGACACGCACTGATACAACAACTGATAGTAAAAGCCTGCTGCGCTATCGTAAAAGTGCTGCGCCTGTGGCAAAAGAATCTTTTGAAATACCCGAAGGGTATATGACTGGCGATGAGTTTGAAAGACGAGTGAAGGAAGAGGTAACTCAATTTTACAAAGAACATGGGCTTATTTGATAATAGACAAAATCCTATAAAATTGAAGTTCTAATTTTATGCAAGAAAAATCCATAAAAAAAGTATTGTTGCTGGGTTCCGGCGCATTGAAAATTGGCGAAGCAGGCGAGTTTGACTATTCCGGTTCGCAAGCGCTCAAAGCCCTGCGCGAAGAGGGTATACAAACCGTTCTCATCAATCCGAACATTGCCACAGTGCAAACGTCGGAAGGTGTTGCTGATAAAATTTATTTTTTGCCTGTAACGCCTTTTTTTGTGGAAAAAATTATCCAGAAAGAAAAGCCCGATGGCCTTTTACTTTCGTTTGGCGGACAAACGGCGCTCAACTGCGGTGTACAATTATTCCAATCCGGCATTCTGAAAAAATATAATTTGCAAGTATTGGGCACTCCCGTGCAGGCCATTATGGACACGGAAGACCGCGAGTTATTTGTTAAAAAACTCGACCAAATTGATGTAAAAACAATCAAGAGTTTTGCTGTCGAGAACATGGAGGATGCGCGCAAAGCGGCTGCAAATTTGGGTTATCCGATTATTATCCGGGCAGCGTATGCGTTGGGCGGTTTGGGCAGCGGCTTCTGCGACAACGAAGAAGAACTGGACAAGCTGGCCGAAAAAGCATTCTCATACTCTTCGCAAATTCTGGTAGAGAAATCGCTGAAAGGCTGGAAAGAAATTGAATACGAAGTGGTGCGCGACCGTTTTGATAATTGCATTACGGTGTGTAACATGGAAAACTTCGACCCGCTTGGAATCCACACGGGCGAAAGTATTGTGGTGGCGCCTTCGCAAACACTTAACAACAGCGAGTTTCAAAAACTACGTGAACTTTCTATCCGCATTGTGCGCCATATCGGCATTGTGGGCGAATGTAACGTACAATATGCCCTTGACCCTAATTCCGAGGACTATGCGGTAATTGAAGTAAATGCCCGTCTGAGCCGTTCGTCGGCATTGGCCTCGAAAGCGACGGGCTACCCGTTAGCCTTTGTGGCAGCCAAGCTGGCATTGGGCTATGGATTGTTTGATTTGAAAAATACGGTAACAAAAACCACCACGGCATTATTTGAACCGGCGTTAGATTATATTGTATGTAAGATTCCGCGCTGGGACTTGTCGAAATTCCATGGCGTGTCGCGCGAAATCGGTAGCAGCATGAAAAGCGTGGGCGAAGTGATGGCTATCGGCCGGACGTTCGAAGAAGCTATTCAAAAAGGATTGCGCATGATTGGCCAAGGCGCGCACGGCTTTGTGGCCAACAAGGAAATACAGGTGGATGACATTAATAAATCGTTGCGCGAACCGACCGATAATCGTATTTTCGTGGTATCGAAAGCGCTCCGCAAAGGCTACTCGGTTGACGAGGTACACGACCTGACCAAAATCGATAAATGGTTTTTGTATAAACTGAAACGTATTATTACTACGGCGGAAGAATTGGAAACACATTCGACTCTGCACGGCCTACCCGACGAATTGTTGCGTACCGCCAAGCAGCAGGGTTTTTCGGATTTTCAGGTGGCCCGATTGGTGTTGAAAGACAAAGAAGATACCGAACAAGCCGTTGGCAAAGTGCGTGAATTGCGTAAGCAAAAAAATATTGTGCCTGTCGTAAAACAAATAGATACGCTGGCAGCCGAATATCCGGCACAAACCAACTACTTATATTTGACCTACAATGGTACGGCCAACGATGTGAAATACCTGGGCGACCACCGTTCGGTAATAGTACTGGGTTCCGGCGCTTACCGTATCGGCAGTTCAGTAGAGTTCGACTGGTGTAGTGTGAACGCCCTGCAAACCATGCGTAAAGAAGGTTGGCGCGGGGTAATGATCAACTATAACCCAGAAACCGTATCGACCGATTACGATATGTGCGACCGCTTGTACTTCGACGAGTTGACGTTCGAGCGCGTGATGGATATTATCGACCTTGAAAACCCGCACGGCGTGGTGGTTTCGGTAGGCGGACAAATCCCGAATAACCTGGCCATGCGCCTCGATGCGGAAAATGTAACTATTTTGGGAACTTCGGCCAAGAGTATCGACAATGCCGAAGACCGCCACAAGTTCTCGTCGATGCTCGACCGCTTGAAAATAGACCAGCCGCGCTGGAAAGAGCTGAGCAGCATGAACGAGATTCATAAATTTGTCGAAGAAGTCGGCTTTCCGGTATTGGTGCGTCCGTCGTATGTATTGTCGGGTGCGGCAATGAACGTGTGCTCGAATACTACCGAGCTGGAATTGTTCTTAAAACTGGCCGCCAACGTGTCGAAAAAACACCCGGTAGTGGTAAGCGAATTCATCGAAAATGCCAAGGAAATAGAGCTTGACGCCGTAGCCGACAAAGGCGATATTGTAGCCTACGCTATCTCGGAGCACATTGAGTTTGCCGGTGTGCACTCCGGTGATGCCACCATTCAGTTTCCGCCGCAAAAACTATATGTGGAAACAGCGCGCCGGATCAAGAAAATCGCCCGGCAAATAGCGCAGGAGTTGCAAATTTCGGGTCCGTTCAATATTCAATTCCTGGCCAAGGAAAACGACATTAAGGTAATTGAATGTAACTTGCGTGCATCGCGCAGTTTCCCGTTTGTTTCAAAGATCTTGAAAATAAATTTCATCGAAATTGCGGCGAAAGTCATGCTTGGCATGCCTGTTGAGAAGCCGAATAAGAATGCATTCGACCTGGACTATGTGGGCGTGAAAGCCTCGCAATTCTCGTTTACACGTTTGCAGAAAGCCGACCCGGTGTTGGGTGTAGATATGGCTTCGACCGGCGAGGTAGGCTGCCTGGGCGATGACAGCCACGAAGCGGTATTGACCTCTATGCTCTCGGTCGGTTATCGTATCCCGAAGAAAACGATTCTGCTCTCAACCGGCGACGCACGGCAGAAAGCAACAATGCTCGAAAGCGCACGGTTGTTGTACAAGAAAGGCTATGAGCTATATGCCACCGACGGTACACATCGGTTTTTGGAAGAAAACGGCGTGCCTTCTACTCAAGCCTATTGGCCTAACGAAGAAGGACAGCATCCGCAAGCATTGGATTTGCTACGCGAAAAGAAAATTGATTTTGTGGTGAATATTCCCAAAAACCTTTCGCAACGCGAACTGACAAATGGTTACCGGGTACGCCGTGCAGCCATCGACTATAACATTCCGTTGATTACGAATGCCCGTTTAGCGTCAGCGTTCATCTACGCATTCTGTACCATCAGCGCCGACGATATTCCGATTAAAAGTTGGGACGAGTATAAGTAAGTACGCGGAGTATGCGGCGTATATTGATCATTATTGTTGCCACAACTTCACAATTTTATCTACTTTTTCGGGCAGCGGTAAGCCGGCTTCTATCCAGTGGATAGCAGTACCTTTTCGCTCCATCCCGCGGAACCATGTCATCTGCCGCTTGGCAAACTGGCGGATGGCAATATTGAGCTGTTCAATCATTGCATCGTAACTAAGTTTTTGGGCAAGATACAACGTTATGAATTTGTACTCGAGACCATAGTAAATAAGATCGTCGGCAGGTATGCCATTATTTAGTAACTGTTGTACTTCTTCAATCATGCCGCTTTGCAAGCGCTGGTGCAGGCGTTCGGCAATGCGAGCGCGGCGTTGCTCCACCGGCAATGTAAGGCCTATGAATAATGTACGAAGTTGTGCCAATGGAGAACTTTCCACTTTTAACTTTCCACTTTCAACTAAATGCATTGCAATCTCAATGCCACGGATAGTGCGCTTGCGCGAGGTCGTGTCGGTAGTGTTGTGCATCGCTTTCATCGATTCGAGCATAGCAATTAATTCTTCGTCACTTTTTTTTTCCAGTTCGCGACGTAGCGCTTCGTTGGCTGGAACTTCGGGCAATTCATAACCTTTGGTTACCGCTTCGAGGTACATCCCCGATCCGCCGCACAGGATGGGCGTTTTATCACGTTCGCAAATACTGTTGTATGCCTGCAAAAAATCTTTCTGATATTGATGTAGATTATATTTTTCACCTGCATCAACAATATCTATCAGATGATACGGAATGGCAAGTCCATCTACTGTATAGTCGGCCAGGTCTTTACCCGTACCGATATCCATGCCGCGGTACACTTGCCGTGAATCACCCGACAGTATTTCGCCGCCGAGCTGCAAAGCCACGCGGGCTGCCACTGCCGTTTTGCCGACAGCCGTTGGGCCAACTATTGCAAGTAAATCATATTTCATAGAACCACAAATTTACACTATTTTTGCAAATTATTTGTTATGGCACGTATAAAAACGAAAATAGAAATCAAGAACAAACGCGCCTCATTCGAGTACGAGTTCCTCGAAACATTTACGGCAGGCATTGTACTGGTGGGCACAGAAATAAAGTCTATCCGCGCAGGCAAGGCATCGCTGGGCGATGCGTACGCCTATTTTGTGAATGGCGAACTGTTCATCAAGAACATGCACATTGCCGAATACTGGTGGGGAAACCTCAACAACCACGACCCGCGCCGCGACCGCAAGTTGCTACTCAATCGCAAAGAGCTAAACAAACTGTACCGCCGTACCAAAGAAAAAGGATTGACCATTGTGGCCACCCGTCTCTATATTGCCGACAACGGCTATGCCAAGCTCGACATTGCACTGGCACGCGGCAAAAAAGTATACGACAAACGCGAAAGCATCAAAGAGAAAGATTTGCGCCGCGCGCAAGAACGAAATTCCGAATAACTTTTCGTTGTCCACGAATTACTCGAATGGCACGAATTTTTTAGAACAACATAAAGGGTCAAAATAGAATTTCACGAATTGTTGTTTGCGAACAAATATATTCGTGAAATCTTTTTTAGTGTCTCAATGGGTATCTCAATTCGTGCCATTCGAGTAATTCGTGGACAAACCTGTTCTACTGTTTTTCGTAGACTACAAACGAGAAAGGCGTCGGGAATTTGTCGCCATGCGAAAAGTCTTGCCGCGAAATTTCTTTCCACCTATTTTTGTCGATAGCCGGGAAAAACGTATCGGCATCGTAATCGGCATGTACTTCGGTATAGTAAAGCCTGTTCGCCAGCGGCAATACTTCGCGATAGATCGTACCACCGCCGATAACGAACACCTCATCTTCATTTTTGCACAACGCCACGGCGGCGTCTAAACTTGCAGCCACTTCAACACCTTCGCGCGGTTCCATACTGCGACTGATAATAATATTACGGCGATTGGGAAGCGGCTTGCCTATCGATTCAAATGTCTTGCGCCCCATTACAACCGTATGCCCCGAGGTAATTTGCTTGAAATATTTCAAGTCTTCGGAAATATGCCAAAGCAATTGATTTTCCTTGCCTATTGCGTGGTTCTGCGCCACAGCTACAATGATTGAAAGTACCATTAAATCTTCAATTTTTAAACTTTAAACTATTTTTTCATCCACACATTCACAATTTCGCCGATATACATTTTGTGAAAATCCTTGGTTGGATATATTTTTGATGCAATACTGGTATCCGCAAAATTTTCGGGTTTGAAAGTTTCGGCATATATTTTCCTGCATTCAATAATCAGGCGTGCCTGTTCGAAAGCTACCGTGCCGGATTCAAGAATACGCGGTGTCAACCCCGATTTCTCTACTTTGTTCACATCGCGACCCGACACGCTACCAAGATAAGCCAATGTATCTTTGTACGACTCATCAAAAAAACTTAATGTAAAAAGATCACTCGCCTCTGTAAACTCGTAAGTATAGCGTTGCGGACGAATAAATGCAAAGGCCACCGGCTTGTTCCACAAATGCCCGAGCGTCCCCCAGCTGGCGGTCATGGTATTGAATTTTTCTTTCGTGCCGGCAGTAATCAGCATCCAGTCGTCGGCCATGAGTTTCACCACATTGTCCGGAATTTCCTTGGCATCAATTTTGGTAAATGTTTTCATATCATTTGTAGTAGTTGCTTTTGTTGGTTGATTGTTTTGGCAAGCCACGGCAAGTAGAGCAATGACTGCGCACAGTAATAAGTTTCTCATTGTATCGTTGTTATTAAATTATGGCTCAATTACGGCTCAATTAGCACATAAAATACACCAGCACCTTTTGAATCATTCGACTGCAACAAATCTTTCTGTACTAAATCTATTAAATCTCGCGTAGCTGTCCTATGTGAACATTCGTTAATTTCCTGATATTCTTTATTTGTTATTTTCCCGTTCTCTTTCACATACTCAATTGCGTTCCGTTGACGTGAGTTAAGCTCTTTTTTTAATGTAATATCATCTTTAGCCACCGAAACAACCGTTTTTTCGTCGATATCATCGAATGTAGCGCTTGCTTCCGGCACTTCGTCCCACGTGTAGCCCGAGCGTTTCAGCAAAAACTCATTCAATGAAGCGCCCGTCAACTCTTGCTTAACGCTACCACTCCGATAATAATAGCGCCCCCGCAACGAAATGGGAACCGTGTAAGGGTGGACAATAACTTCAATAAAATAGTTACCCTGCTCTTGCAAAAGATTTACCTCCGACGTAATTCCCAAATTGTTTTTGATTTTATTAGGAATATCATCCATTAACGATTTATAATCGGCAAAGCCGACTATATGCCCTGTGTCATTTCTTCCAATATACAACACACCGCCCTGCGCATCGGCAAAGCCACAAATCTCTTTCAAGTATTCGTCGTGCCAACTTTGTTTGTATTCTACGTTGTGTTGTTCGGGCATAGGTAGGAATAAATATTTTACAAAAGTACGCAAATAAATTTGGCTATTAAAAAATAACCTTATATATTTGTGGTATCATACGTTCTTTAAAATCCGGATTTATTCTTTCAATTGAAATCTAGACAATTTCATGTGTAGTATAGAATAAAAGACCACTCTATTAGGCGTGGACTTTATTTATAATACTACAGGTAGTCTAGAACCTCAATTGAAATAAACAAAGTTCACGTTTTATTTTATTTAACATTTATCAAATAAATTGAAACAAAAGGCCATAAGTTAAAATCGTAGCAAGGGGTTGTTGTGTTTGTTTGTTAATGGAACGCAGATGATGCTGATTAGACGGATTATCGCGGATCTAAAACAACCCTTACGCTACGCAACTATAAACTAAAAAATTAGTTCCTAAACTAAAAC
>JAVBNJ010000111.1:0-4836 GCA_031551625.1 Bacteroidales bacterium
TCCTGTATAAATCCGGCTTTTACAGCGGCATATTAACCGCCTTTTTCTTCCACTTGTTTGAAAAGTTTCCAGGCTTCTTCGGCAATCGAAGCGGTCAATGTTTCGATGTAGTACGAACCGGCTGCCGGGTCTACAATACGATCGAAATACGATTCTTCTTTCAATAATATCTGTGTGTTGCGGGCAATACGGTTCGAGAATTCCGACGGTGTGCGGAAAGCCTTATCGTAAGGCAATACTTCGAGCGAATCAACACCGGCCAGCGTGGCGCTCATGGCTTCGGTAGTGCCGCGCAGCATGTTTACATTCGGATCGTAGGCGGTTTGGTTCCAGGCCGATGTTACGGCATGGATTTTCATGCGGGTCGAACATTCTTTGGCCGGTTTGTAAGCATTTACCACGTTCGCCCACAGGATACGGGCTGCGCGGAATTTGGCTATTTCCATAAAATAGTTCGAGCTTACGGCAAACGTAAATTTGATGGCATGCGCCGCATCATCAATATTCATACCGGCATCGGTTAGGCGAGCCAGGTATTCGTTACCCATAGCCAGGCCGAAAGCCAGTTCTTGTACAATCGTAGAACCGGCGTTGTGGAAAATAGAAGCGCCTACGCTTACCGTACGGAAACGGCGGAATGGTTGAGCTGCTTCAACTCCTGCTTTCAGTTGTTCGAACGTTGTTTTCTCGTCGGTACAGAAATTGCCGTGCAATGTCAGCCTGCGTAGCGGATCAAAGTCCACCGAACCGCGGATATCGTCGCTTTTGGCGCCCGAAGCTTTGGCTTTTTCGACAAATAGTTTTACCAAATCGGTCGAGGTGCAGCATGCGCCGGTAAAGTTCACTTCGGCGGCCGGTAACGAAATACCGTTCATCAACGCATCGAAATCTTTTTGGTTGATACCTTCTTTCTTCACGCGGAAGCCCACTGCATCCACGCCCTTGTCTAGTGCGTCGAGCGCTTGCTTGTTGGCGGCTGCGGCGTCATTGCGCGCATCAAAATCCTGGCGCACCAACCAATTGTTATCGGTTTTTGCACTGGTTACTAAAGTAAGGTTTTTTAATTCTTCGGCGCGGTAGTAAGGCCGTACATTAAAGCCTTCCTGTGTTTTCCAAATGAGTTTTTTCTCATAATCGGCGCCCTTGAGGTCTTTAGTTATCACCGCCTCCCACTGTTCTGTGGAAACCGGTGGAAACTCTGCAAATAATTTTTCTGCCATAAATTATTTATTTAAATGAATATAAGTTTCAATTTTACGGGATGCAAATATACAAAATATTTAAGCGATTTTCTGGTTTTGCATTAAACTTTTTACTTTTTCAGTCATCTTAGTTACAAATCACAATTTAAAACATGTCATTATGAAACAAATTCTTCTTTTGTCGGCAGTGGGATTATTTACGTTGAGCGCTATGGCGCAACCTCAAAAACAAATGCGCACCATGTCGCGTACTATTACCGTGGACAAAGACGGCCAAACTCGCGAAATAGCGGTAGACGGCGACAACGTGACGGTAGATGGAAAACCGGTGCAAATGTATCGTACCTTTAAATTTAAAGGCGATCATGAGAGTATTCCGAATTTGACGGACGACCAAAAGAAGCAAATTAAGGATATCCGTGTGGCCTATGCTAAGGATGCAACTAAAACTAAAAACTTAGTACGCGAAAAACGTGCTCATTTGCAAACCTTGAAAGGGGAGGATAAGCCCGATATGAAAGCGATCAATCAAACGATTGATGAAATGACGGAGTTGCAAAATAAGCAAATGAAGGCGCGTGTGGAAATGCAGCTCAAAATCCGCGCCCTGCTTACTGATGAGCAAAAAGTATTTTTCGATAACCGGCAAGATTCTCCTAAAATGGATATAGGAAAACGTATGATGAAGAAAAACGAGCGTGTGCGCAACAGTTAACTTTTGGTGAATAAATTAAGTAATTGCGGGCGGAGATTTTTCTCCGCCCGCGGTGTTTTTTATGGCGACAGCAAAAAAATACTCTAAGTTTAATGGAATGATTAGTTCCTTATACAACGCAACGAGTAGCCAAAATTCTTCGGACTACCATTATTGTACAAAGGGTAAACAGAGATATCCGCAGTGTAAAAGTACAGGCCGTAGCCGTAAGTGCCGGTAGCCTCTGTTACCGACCAGTAGAGTCCGTGCGTAGTCTGACTGCCGAGCCCGCCACTGTTATTGCATACACCACCATATTGGCCTTTCCAGAACTGTCCGGAAGTGCCGCTAGTAGCTGTATATTTTGCAAAAGTGTTGGCGCCGCCGCGGTTTTCACCCGTACCACCTAATGCTTTGTCTAAATTTACAAAATCATCTTTAGTCGGCATACGCCAACCGTTGGGGCAAAGGGTTGTTTGGTAGTTATTCACGGCACACCAACTGAACAAATCTCCATAGGTATAATTGACGGTTGTGCTAGATCCGTTGTTGGAACGGCAATCTACATTGTAGGGGGCCGAAGAACCTCCATTGAAGCTGGTTTTGCGGCAACCACTAGCTATTACAGGCATGCTCCAGTATTGGGTTATACCATTGCCGCTAACAGTTACCGTTTCGCTACTGGTAAAACTTACCGTTCCAAAGTTAAATGTATTGCTACAAGGAACAATGGGAGTAATTATAACTATATCTTTAGTTGCAGATGAAGCGCATCCTTTTTGTGTAATACTGTAGCTAATTGTTGCATGGCCGATTAATACTCCTGTGACGACCCCCGAAGTGTTAACAGTAGCGATTGTCGCGTTATCCGTATTCCACGAACCACCGGTTGGATTTGCTGTTATCTGGGTAGTTGTACCTTTGGTTACAAAATTAGCCCCGCTCAGTGTCGGTGTGTTTACCATGCACTGCACGTCGCTGCTTGGACAGTCCGTTTTATCAGTAAGTGAAACTATAGCTTTAATTACGACATTTCCTGTTTTGTTGGTAAATGTACCACTACTATTGTCGGAGTATTTAACAGTAAACGGAGGTGTGCCGCTAAAACGCACATCGCTACTCGTAATATAGGCCACCGGCGGTCGGTCGCTTACATAAGCACACCAACTGAATTTACTGGGCACTCCACTAAGTGTTACTATAATTTGGCTTGTCACGTTTCCACTGCCGCCATTGAGCCAAAATCCGCGGCGGTTGCTGCCGTCAAAACTCAGGGTACCCTGTGTAGCGCTGTTGAGAGAGGCTATTGTAGCGCGTTCCCACGAACCATCGCTCTTTTTGTAGTCTATCAGCACCCACACTTTAGAATTGTAAATTTTGCCATTACCTTTATCGCCGCGGTTAGCACCCATCCACGACACGGTGAACGATACACGCGGGCTACTACTATAGGTGCCACTGGTATAGCGGATATTGGTTTGTGCAGTAGCGGAAGCTAATCCTAAGAGGCTTATAGAAAGAACCGTCCACAACATATAAAGTAGTTTTCTGCTATTAACAACACATTGCAATGCGTAGCAAAACCTGTAATGGTTCCGGAATAATGAATAGTAGATTTTTGGCAGGATTAATTAATTTTAAATATTGTTTTTGTTTGTTTTTAATTCGTTTAACTAATTTATTAGTTCTTTATAATGATTGAAATTCAGCAGCTATTGAGGTTGTTTTATGATACAAACAAACACTATAGAGTTTCATAAAACAACCTCGCGCTGCAAATCCTCATGCACTGCCTTTTTGTTTCAATTACTCAGTTGTTCAACCATTTTATTACTAAATAAAGAAACGTAGACTTTATTTACTTTGTAAAGAGGTTCTGGAATACCTATCAATGAAATAAACAAAATCCACGCTCGAAGCTTTGTGATTAATTGTTTCTCCATTGATAACGAAATTTTCCAGATTTCTTTACAGAGACTAATCCCTAACGATAAAAGAACGATTACAAAGGCAAATGTAAATAAAAATTTTTAATCGACAAATTTTATTTTAAACAACACAGCGGCTACCCGAATCCGGACAGCCGCTGTTAAATCTTTTACCGACTAGCTATATTACTTCGTCTTTATCCATACTTCCACGTGGTTATCGTCGAGACGTACCGGTAGATTTGTACTTGTCAGAGATTTATCTTTTTGATATTTGATTGTAGTCGCCACTTTTTTGCGTGCAATGTTATTTACCAATAACTGCGACAAGATAGCATCCATACGCCGCTCTGTTAAACGATAGTTATAGCCTTTACCGCCCACTTCGTCGGTATATCCCACTAATTGAATCGCGTTGGATCTCACAGCATCAGAGATGTGAGCTATTTTTGCAATCTCTTCATCGGTCAATCCGGCACGATCAAGGTCAAAATAAATAGTCAATACCAACTTGTCGTATTTCACCGGAGTTGTTTTTTCGCTAGTTGCAGTGGTGGCCGACAAATTGCCTTTATTTGCCGAAGCGTCAGTTGTGGCCGGTTTAGCCGTAGTGGCATTGGTTGTTGTGGCAGCGGTAGCCGACTTATCCTGTGTTTTTGTGTTGGTGGCATTAGCCGTCAAAGCCGGGGCTTTAGCAGCCGGTTGCATCGGGATGCCCATTCCCATGCTTACGCCAGGCCCATACGAAGGCATTTCCGAAACAAACGGTTGGTATCCGGGTTTCTCTACTGTTACGGTATAGGCATTATAGGCAGGAGTGGTCGCCTCAAATACTCCTTCCTTATTGGTTGTCGTATGGAGTTCATGGCCGGTTACCAGGTCTTTGATGATTACGTTAGCTGCTACCAATGGTTTATTGCTAATTTCATCCATGACTGTTCCGTTCATATAGGCAACCGTGTCTTCTTCTACGGCTGCTATAGCGGCCGGTACAACCGTGGTTGGCTGTAAT
>JAVBNJ010000130.1:0-12905 GCA_031551625.1 Bacteroidales bacterium
ACAAACCTTTTTTCAAACCGGTTCCCGCGGCTACTATTATTATTGTTAATGTCCTATTTTTATGATTATCCGCATTTCCACCTCTCCCTCTTATCCCTCTCCACAGGGAGAGGGAAGATACGCCTGCATTTTTTAGCCTATTCAGGGCTATTTTATTCAATAAAGTATTGCGGATAGTCATTTCATTTTTTCTTGTGCTATCAAAGGCCTACGGGCTACTATCGTTAACCATTTCTATTTTTTAATTTCTATTCGGGCGGAAATTTGTCCATCCTTACTGGTGCGCTTTGCGCCAATTATCAATTATCAATTAAAAACCCCTGCTGCGTTTTCGCAACTACTGCCGTTTCTGTTCTGATTTGTGTTAATCCGTGTAATCTGTTCTCACATCTGTGAAATTTGTGGATAAATATACGGACTAATTTGTGAATAAAAACCGAAACGTGGAATAAACTTATTGCTGAAAGGTCATCGACTACCTGTGCGAAATAAGTAAAATCCACGTCACTAACGTGAGTTCTCTTTATTCTTTCGCACAAAAAACTGTCGATGTTTTTCAGTTAGAATAAAATTACTCCTGATTAAAAAGAACGTACATTGTTATTGCAAATATATTGCTTTATTTTTATTTGCCAAACATTTTGAGTGTTAAAATTTGTTAAAAACCGGTCAGCGGTTGCATATTGTCCGGTAGGCACAATATTCGCAAGTCTTGCTATCAGCGGTTTGCACGAATGGTTGCTCAATATTGAACAGTTCAGAGAATTTAATTTCCAACATTTCGTTTAATGAGCCAACATAGTTAGCCACGTCAACAACCGGTTGTTTTTCGGATTTGTCACGAATAGCAAAGTCAGCTTCGTCGCTGTGGCTTTCGCGCAGGAAGTAGAGCAGGGGTGTTACCGGCTGCTGCTTTTCGTGCTGCACAATCAAAGAATACAGCAGCGTCTGCAACACAGCCGGGTGTTGTTTGCGCGCATCGTCGCCAAAAAGAGCAACTACACTTTCAAATTCATTATCGGGATGTCCCGTTTTGTAATCGACCACATACCACATAGTGCCCTTGCGGTGCAAACGGTCGATCACCCCACCCAACACCAATTGCCGCGGTTGCCCGCCGACTATAAAATGAAAGGTATGTTCCACCGGCAACTCAATACCTTCGGGCACAAACGGCGCGTGCTTTTTATCAACCAGCAACAGTTGCCGGATGTATTGACATAGGATGCCATGTACAATCTGCAAATCGCCGTTCTCGGCATAGTCGGGCGGCAGCTCTTGTGCCTGGTAGTATTCGCAGGCAATAGCTTTGTCCACCAGTTGCGTAATTGTTTCCGTTTTTTTCAGCAGTTGATCCAACATAGCAGCTGTTACTTCCTGCCCCACCCATGGTTGGTAAACCAACTCCATAGCGCGGTGCAGCAAGTTACCGAACTGCCGGCTATCCACTCGTTCCGCCACATCTTCCTGTTCTTTCAAATGCGCCACATAGCGGAAGTGAAAGCGCAGCGGGCATGCCAGGTACATGTTAAGCGCACTGGGCGAAATCCGCGTAATGGCCGCCAATGACTCGGCTGTTTTTTGCGCCACAATCGGTTGCGTGTCGGGTATTTCTACATTGAACGACAGCGTTTCTTTTGTTACCGGAAGGCCGCTTTCCAGCTCCAGTTGCAGCAAATAGCGGCTTGGTTCGCCGGTAGTCATGCCATCTGTCTTCGCATTGTAGAGTAACTTCACCTGCTTTGCACGTTGCAGCAACCGGTAAAAATAATAGGCCCACACGGCTTCCTGCTGTTCCGGCGTAGGCAAGCCGAAACCACGGCGCAAGTTGTAAGGAATAAACGACACGGCCCGGCTCACACGAGGTAGCACGCCTTCGTTGGCCGAGAGCACTATAATATTTTCAAAATCCAAATTCCGTGTTTCGAGCAAACCCATTACCTGAATGCCAGCCAATGGCTCGCCGGTAAAAGGAATGGCCTCGTCGCGGAATATTTTTCGCAACAAATTACTATATAGTTTCAACGAAATGTCGAGCGAACTTTGCGCCAGCGCTTCGGTCAGTTGATTGATTTGCCGCACCACATGTTGCAATAATCCGCGCAACAACGGATCCGTTTCGGCAAGTACAGCATCGGCGCTTAGTCTGTCAGCCAACGACAGCAGGCGCGCCGACACCTCGCGGAAATCGCCCACCGGTTGCAGCAAGCAGCTAAGCGCATCGTTGCTGGCAAAAAACGAATGCGGCACGTATACATTGTTGCGTATAACTAAATCTTTAGTATAATCGGTCGTATCGCCATACAATAGTTGTTTCATGTACGGATGAGCTAACAGCGCTTGCACGTCTTGATAATAATAACCTGCTTCGCCGGTAGTGGACGTACGCATGTGGCCAAACAATTGCAACAACAGTTCTACCAACGAATATACTGCTGTTTGCCGCAATGGGTAACCCATTGTTACATTTATTTGCGAAGCAACTGCGGGCAATGCATGCAGCAAAGGAATTAGCAACTGCTCGTCGGCCAGTACCACGGCCGTGCGCTCGTCGGGCGTGTCGGTCATGTCTTGTACCAACTGTGGAACCACCTTTGTTTGTGCGATATCCGAAGGACAACTTATAATTGACAATTGACAATTGACGATTGACGATTGACAATTATCAATTGGCGAGGGGAAATTCTTTATATTTTCGCGGAGGAATAAACCGGCTTCCTGATGCTTGTTGTCTACATAGTAGGCGTCATAATCCCAATAAAATTCAGCCCGTCCGCAATTTTTCAAGAAACGGAATAGTGTTTCCTCACATTCGTTAAGTGCATTGAACCCGATGAATACATATTGACCGGAAAAGCCTCCATCGTGCCCGGGAGCACAGGCTTCCAGACTGTCGGCTACCGTGCGGTACACCATGCCTTCATAAGCAATGCCTTTATCTTTTAATCGTGAATTAAATTTTTCGTAGATAGGTAACAGCACTTCCCACACTGCCACAAAGTCTTGCTGTAACCGGTTTTCTTTCTCTACCGAAAATGTATTCCAAAAACGTTGGATATGCGCCACTTGTTCCGGTGTCAGGAATGTGAAGTCGCCTTCCATTTCCTTTGCGTGGCGAAGATTGGTAAACAAAGCGGCGGCATTCACATGATATTTATCAAGCTGATCGAAATCGTGCAGCAATGTTTCGCCCCAATAATAAAAGCGGTCGAATGGCTCGTCGGTTTTGCGCTCGGCGCCATAAATAGCATAGAGTTCTACTAATAGCGTAAACGTATCGGCCACCCGTAACGGAGAAGCGCCTTTTACCAATTCCTCGATACTTTTGTAAACCGGTTGCCACAGCGGTTTTGCAATAATCTGCGAAAGACTTTTTGAAAAAAACAAATGTGCCCGGCGATTGGGGAAAACAAGGGTGAGGCCGGAAATGCGCTCCCCATAGCGAGCAAGTAAATCGGTTGCAACTGTATGAAGAAAAGAAGACATTTAATTGACGATTGACGATTGACGATTGACAATTGTTTTTATCTTCGCTATACTATTTTCTTTGGCAGTTTTACGCGCAGAAATAAATATAGCACATAATTCACGACCCTCTTTTAATAGTGGTTCTACTTTCTCAAAAGTATAAAAACACTCATCAACAATAAATTCCAACCAAAATATAGATTCGTCACACTCTTCAATTACAATACTCAATTTGGCAATAAATGTAGCTTTTGTATGCGCCACACAAGCGGCATTATAATTAGCCGCAGCAGAAGTTGAACAACGAATTAATTGGCCTCTTAAATGTTTTCCCAAAGTTGTGTCCGGCAAACTACACACTAATTTTACACAGCGATGAGCATATTGCTTTACTCGCTTTTTCAACTCATCCTGTTTCATATTCAATTGTCAATTATCAATTGTCCATTGCTATTTTTGTATCCACCAGCGCGCGCGTAACTTTTGCGCCATGCGGCGGACAGGGGCTGTGTAGCGTTCTATTTTTTCGGCGTAGATATCACTGATTTTTATCAGGATGCCTGTTTCTTCCACACTGCCGAACCCGGGATTCAGTGAGGTGCCGAACACGCGCATACTCGGCGAAAGGTTCATGTAGGAATTGATGAGCGGCGGAATATTCTCCCCCAGCGACCGCACTTCTTTCGAGAGAATTTTATAGTCTTCCTTATAATCTTTACCTGTAAATAGCGCGGCCATGTGATTCTCGTCAATATTTACCTTCAATGGGTGGATAGGTATTACGAGCTTATCTTTATCTTCAAAATGTTTTTGCAAGAAATAAAGTAACATATTGCGAGCTTCGTCGTTGTACGAAAGGTACATAGTTACTTTACCAAAAAAATAATTCACTTCGGGATAGCGCAATACCAATGCGCCCAAACCGTCCCAGAGATTATCGAGTGCATACAATCCTTTGCTGCGCAATTGCGTACTTTGATAGTTCGGCTGTACAAATGAACGTCCTAACTCTATGGTACGCGGAATATATTTGTTTACAAAATTGTCTGAAAAAGTAAACAACTCCGACGTAGCTAAGTCCTTTACTTCGCCCACTCCTGCATGGATATAGCGATAGCCGCCCAATATTTCCTTGTTCTTCGGATCCCACACAATCAATTGCTTGTAGGGATGTGTCTCACTAATATCAAACTCGTCAATATCCACCCGCTTGCCGGTGCCGCCACCCGCCGCACGAAACGATATTTCGCGCAACCGGCCAATTTCCTGCATGATATTAGGCGAATCGTGTGCCGTAACCACATACAATTTATTACCGCCATTGTTGGTATAGCGCACAAATTTCTCGGGCGTCAATTCCGCTCTCAAAATCTCTTTAGCTATCGGCTGTATTACCTGTTCCATATTCTTAGTTAATTAGGAATTACGAATTAAGAATTAGGAATTACTATCATTACGAAGAACGAAGCAATCTACTAATTCCTAATTCCTAATTTTCAATTCTTAATTTATGTTGCTTTTGCAAACCGTAGGATCGCTCCCGCACAAACTCCGTCCATTGCTGTACACTACGGCTTTTGTCAAAGGTTTCGTAAGGGATAGGTTCTCCAAAATATAAATTAAACGTACGGTTTTTCTGCTTAAAAAACTCATCGGGCAAATAAAACATTTCTATATTCGCTTTTATCCCCACGCATTTCCGGAAGTTCGACAAACGGTAAAAAAAATTAGAGTTGCGTCCTTCGAAAAATACCGGCACCACATCGCGCTTATACTGTATGGCTTTCTGGATAAAACTCGGTTTCCACGGGAGGTCGGTTATCTCCCCATGAATACGCCGCGAGCACAGGCCGGCCGGGAAATACAACACTTGCCGGTCTGATGCATACGTTTCGTCGATACGCCGCGCGTACTCCGCCGATTGTCGACCGTGCTTGTTAACCGGCACAAACAATGGATCGAATGGTGTGAGATACATCAACAAATCATTTACGATAAACCGGATATCCGCAAAACGGTTTCCTATAGCGCTCATCAGGATAAGCCCGTCGAACGCGCCCAGCGGATGGTTCGATGCAAAAATATAACGCCCGTCTGTAGGAATAGCATCCAACCCATGTGCATGATACCACGAATGCCAGTGCTCTTTAATGATGGCATCGTTAAAAGCCAAACCTCGTAAATGTCCGTAGGTATTGAGCACATAATTCACTTCATTCTGATGAATAGTGCGTTTGATATAATTCAAAATAAAACGCGGCAAATACTTTACCAACTGCGGATTCTTTGCAGCGATAATCTGCTCAATATCAACCGGCGATGAGGACGGTGGATAAACGATTGATGATGATTGTCGGGCACACATATTCTGTTTCGCATGCTTGGTACTCAACAAAGTTACACAATTTTTCGGCACGTTGCAAATCGAGCTTCGAACCACCGGATATCTTTGTAGCGCGCCCAATAGGAGAGCTGTTTTTTTGCGTAGTTGCGCGAATGTTGCTGGATAAGTTGCACCGCCGTTTCCAAATCCGTTTTTCCCTCAAAGTAATCGAACAGTTCCGTGTAACCCACAGTTTTCAATGCCGTCAGCCCTTTGTATGGGTAGAGTTTCCGCGCTTCTTCCAACAACCCGTCATTCATCATCTGTATTACGCGGGAGTTGATGCGTGTGTATAATTCTTCACGCGGCCGTGTCAAACCAATCTTTACAATCTCAAAATTACGTTTCTTAGTCACGCCTGTTTTCCATTCTGAATAAGGTTTTCCGGTGGCAATACACACTTCGAGGGCGCGCAATATCCGTTGCGGATTTTTCAAATCGATGCGTTGATATGTTGCTTCGTCCAACTGCTTCAACTGGAAACGCAAACTATCGAGACCTTCTGTTTCCAAATGTTGCATGAGGTTTTTGCGCAATGCTAAATCGGTATCTGGAAAATCGTCGATACCGTTGCATACCGCATCAATATACAATCCCGACCCACCAACTAAAAGTATAGTTTTATGCTGTTCGAATAATTTTTCCAACAATTCCAATGCTTCCAACTCGTACTTGCCGGCGGTGTAATGTTCGTTGATGGAATGATTGCCGATAAAATAATGCGGCACGGCCGCCAGCTCTTCTTCACCGGGTGCAGCCGTGCCTATTTTCATTTCGCGAAATACTTGCCGGGCATCGGACGAAACAATTACCGTAGCAAAGCGTTTCGCCAGCGACAGGCTCAGGGCGGTTTTACCCACGCCCGTGGGGCCTAAGAGGACCAGCAATCTATTCTTCATTCATGGCACCATCTAATTCCGAAGCATCTACAATATCTTCAGCTATATCATCGTCGAAATCGGAAGTCGTTTGCTTATTGACAAACTGCGATGGAGGCGTCCCTTTTTCATCAGCCGTACGCGGATAACTTTTACGTGGCAACTCGTCGTCGGTTTCCATAAACGATAAACGTAGCGAACGCTTGTCGCGCATGTCGAATACATAGAGCAATGTTGTTTCTTTGCGATCCAGCAATTGTTCGATCGTAATTTCATCCATCGAGCCATCGCCCATATTGAACAGGCCGTATTGCCGCAACACCTTGCCTTTATTGTCCACACTATAAAAAACCACCATCTGGTCGGGTGCAAAACTCAAATCTTCCACTATATGTTCGTGAAAATCGTACAACGTGTTGCCACCTCGTAATTCATACTGGCGCATAAACCCTTTCAGGGAATCAAATGTAGCTTTAAAACGGTATATCATAAAACCTTAAGTTAACCAAAATCAACAATCAGCCAGCCATTGCATAGTGTCCACGCCGTCGGCATAGTCATCCAACTGTGGCTGCTGCGCTGTACCAAAGGTACAAAATTTATTCGAAATAACTGTATTACCTACTACGCATTGTATTTGCTCGCATTGTTGTTCAAGGCATTCAAGCATTTCGGCTATTTTTTCATAATAGCAAAAATGAGCTACAGCCGGTGGCGCCTGCAAGTTTTCGTTCTCGTACAGTAATGCCACACCGGCATCAATAAACGGTTGTGCCTGCAAGGTTAGCAGCGCTTTCTGGTAACGATAATTGTGGGCATAGCCGGCGTGTTGCAATAAACTCTTCAAGGGTTCTAAACGTTTGAATGGTTGTTGCGCTGAAAAAATATTCAGCAAGCCTTTCCAATCATAGCCCTTAGGTACGTACAGCATCGACACATTGCGGCAACCCATACCAAAATAGCTAAACATATCAACTGCCAAGCCCTGTAAATCATCATGCGTTTCGTTGCCGGTAAGTATCGCTACACTGCGGCGATTGTGGCGGATAAGCGCCCCACTCTGTCTCCCCGAGGGTGGGAGGGATGCGGATAACCGACTAAAAAAATCAGCTGTGGTGTCCGAACCGGTTACAATGAATGCATCTATTTTTGTTACGTCTATTTCTTCTACAAATGTAATACGGTTACGCCATTCGGGATTGATAGCACATAGCATTTCGACCAACACCGGCAACAAAAATTTATCTTTATGCGATAATTTCCCCACAAAATAATGCCTACTTGCCAGTACGCACAAAAAATCGTGAAAACCTACCAACGGAATGTTGCCAGCCATCACCACTCCTATTCTTTTGGGTTTGGGTGCTATGATATATTGAGAAAGCCATGCCTGCAATTTCTGTTCGCTCAGGAACGCCGTAGCAATAGCCGAAAGTGATTGGCGGATATTTGATTCCGTAAACCAACTATTAGTAGAAACACTTTGTTGTGCCGCGCAACTCAACACCGGGCATGTTTCCGCATCATTCAACCATGCAATAATTTGCTTACCCAGCAAGGAAAAATCTTGTATAAACGACCGTTCAACCATGCTGCGAAATTACGGAAATATTTTGAGACACTAATGATATTCATCGAACGCATCGTACTATATGCCCATTGGGAACATTTTCCAATCCCAAGTGTATACTTTATGGCTCTATTTTTTTCGTGTAGTCATAAAGTGTGCCAACGAGATCATCGCATCGCGCCCTTCCGATTCGGGCAAAGAGTGTAGCATTTCTATTGCCTTCGTGCTGTGTTGCTGCATCACACTTTCGGCATATTCCAAGCCGCGCTGGCGATAAACAAAATCAACGACACGTTGTACACTTCGCGATTTTTTTTCGGCGCGCTCTACTTGCTTCAGCATATAGCGGCGTTCCTTTTCATCGGCTTGTTGCAAGGCATACAAGAGGGGCAGCGTTATTTTTTTTTCACGCACATCGTTGCCGGCAGGTTTTCCCGACTGGCTATTTTTTTCGTAATCGAAAATATCATCGCGAATCTGGAATGCCAGGCCCATGGTGTAGCCAATGTCATACATGGTTTGCGCCAACTGTTTGTCGGCGCCGGCAGACGTAGCTCCCACTGCCAGGCTGGTAGCTAATAGCACGGCCGTTTTTTTTCCGATAATTGCAAAATAATCCGCTTCGGAGCTATTGAGTTTTTGTGTTTTTTCTTGTTGAAACAATTCGCCTTCGCTCATGATTTTTACACAATCACATAACCACGGCAGCAAATCGTTTTGCCTGTTATCGACCAGCAGCAGGAACGCTTGCGACAACCAATAGTCGCCGGTGAGCACGGCAATAGTCGATTTCCACTTGGATTTTACTGAAGCGGCACCACGGCGCTGGTCGGCATTGTCCACCACATCATCGTGCAGCAGCGTGGCAGTGTGAATCATCTCCACTGCCGTAGCGGCCAGTATCGACTGGTGGTTACATCCGTCGCTAATGCGCGCCGACAGCAATGTCAACAACGGACGCAGCTGTTTTCCTTTACGCTCCAGCAAATAATTATTGATAGTGTTGAGCAACTCAACTTCGCTACGCAACGTTTCTTTGTAGAACACGTCGAACTGCGTCCAATCGTTGCCCAACAATTTTTTTATTTCGTTTAACTCATTCATAGAAACAACCCTTGAAGGATTTGAAACCCTTCAAGGGATTTAACATTCCGTTTAATTCATTCGACCGATACTACAAAATAGCATCCAATTTAGCGACTAAATCCGATTTTTTCGTCATGCCTACTACTTTGTCTTTTAATTCTCCGTTCTTGAAGAACAGAATAGTCGGGATGTTACGGATGCCGAATTTCATTGCAATAGCGTTGTTGCTGTCTACATCGCATTTACCAACGATAGCTTTGCCTTCGTATTCGGTTGCCAATTCTTCTACAATGGGAGTGATTGCACGGCAAGGGCCACACCACTCTGCCCAAAAGTCAACCAATACGGGTTTGCCTGATTTTACTAATTCATCGAAGTTTGCTTCTGTAATTTGTGTTGCCATAATAATTATTTGTTTAAAAATTTATTTTTTGTTTTCAATATTCTTGAAATAATCAATTGTGCGCTTCAACCCTTCTTCCAATTGGATTTGAGGTTGCCAGTTGTTTAGTTGTTTTTTCGCTAATGCAATGTCGGGTTGGCGTTGCTTCGGATCGTCACTCGGCAACGACTCGTATACCAATTTTGATTTTGTGCCTGTTAATTTAATGACCAATTCTGCCAACTGCAGCATCGTAAATTCGTTGGGGTTTCCGATATTTACCGGACCCAGAAAGTTATCAGGCGTATTCATCAGGCGTATCATTCCTTCTACCAAATCGTCGACATACTGGAAACTGCGTGTCTGCTGGCCAGTGCCATATATCGTAATATCCTTTCCTGCCAATGCCTGCACAATAAAATTCGACACTACACGTCCGTCATTGGGATGCATGCGCGGCCCATAGGTGTTGAAAATACGTACAATTTTAATACGCACATCATTCTGCCGGTGATAATCCATAAAAAGTGTTTCGGCACAACGCTTACCTTCGTCGTAACACGAGCGGATACCGATAGTATTTACATTTCCCCAATACGTTTCGGGTTGTGGGTGCACATGGGGATCTCCGTATACTTCGCTGGTAGAGGCTTGCAGAATTTTTGCATTCACACGCTTGGCTAATCCCAACATATTGATAGCGCCCATCACCGATGTTTTTACCGTTTTAATCGGGTTATATTGGTAATGTATAGGCGAAGCGGGACAAGCCAGATTGTATATTTCGTCTACTTCGGCCATGTATGGCTCTATCACATCGTGCCGTACCAGTTCGAAGTGGGGATTACCCATCAAGTGGGAAACATTATTTTTGCTGCCGGTGAAATAATTATCGAGACATACCACGTCGTGCCCTTCCTTGAGCAAGCGCTCGCATAAATGAGAACCAATAAATCCTGCGCCTCCGGTAACTAATATCCTTTTCATAATTCTCACGAGTTTATTTCACGCCTAAACCTAAATAACTAAATCCTTCGTTATGCAATGTATCCGGGTCATAGATATTCCTTCCATCGATAATCAGCGGAGTTCGCATAGCCTTTTTGATTTGCGACCAGTCGGGCAAGCGGACTTCTTTCCATTCGGTTACCAGCAGGATTGCGTCGGCACTTTGCACGGTTTCGTAAATATCTTTTGCGTAGGTAATTTTATCGCCCAGCTTGCGATGGGCTTCTTCCATTGCCACGGGATCATAGGCTTGCACAGTACAACCGGCAGCCAATAATTTTTCAATGATAACCAACGACGGCGCTTCACGCATGTCATCGGTTTGTGGCTTGAACGATAATCCCCATAAGGCAATTGTTCTCCCTTTAAGCTCCCCATTAAAGTACTTGTTCAGCTTTTGAAACAACACTTCTTTTTGTGTTTCGTTCACTTCTTCTACAGCTTGCAATACACGCATGGGGTAACCATTCTCTTCGGCGGTTTTTATCAATGCTTTCACATCTTTCGGGAAACAAGACCCCCCATAACCGCAACCGGGGTATAAAAACTTGCTGCCGATGCGCGGGTCGCTGCCGATTCCTTTGCGCACTTCGTGTACATTGGCCCCCAAGCGCTCACAAAGATTCGCAATATCGTTCATAAAACTGATGCGCGTAGCCAGCATGGCATTGGCGGCATATTTTGTCATCTCGGCCGATGCAATATCCATAAAAATAACCGGATGCCCATTGAGTGTAAATGGCTTGTAAAGTTGATCCATCAAGCCTTTAGCGTTATCGCTATCCACTCCCACTACAATACGGTCAGGACGCATGAAATCATTAATAGCCGCACCTTCTTTCAAGAACTCAGGGTTTGAGGCTACATCAAACGGCACATCAACGCCGCGTTTTTGCAGTTCTTCGGCAATAGCTTTCCGCACCAACTCTGCGGTTCCAACAGGGACGGTACTTTTAGTTACAAACAAAATATATTTTGTGATATGCTGTCCCACGGTTCGCGCCACATCCAACACATATTTCAAATCGGCGCTGCCATTTTCGTCGGGGGGCGTGCCCACCGCACTGAACACTATATCGGTATCATTGATAACAGCTGCTAAATCGATGTCGAATTTCAAACGACCGGCTTTCATATTCTTATGCACCAGAGTATCCAGATCGGGTTCATAAATAGGAATGATACCGTTTTTCAATCCGTCGATTTTCTTCGCATCAATATCAATACAGGTGACATGCACTCCCATCTCGGCAAAGCAAGTGCCGGTAACGAGTCCCACATATCCTGTTCCTACAATAGTTATCCGCATTCCTAATTCCTAAATTTTAAATTCCTAATTACCTATTGGCGTACATTTTTTCATAATAATGCTGATAGTCCCCAGATGTCACCTCGTCCAGCCACGCTTGGTTTTCTAAATACCATTTAATGGTTTTCTCAATACCTTCTTCGAATTGCAACGACGGTTCCCAGCCCAATTCATTTTTTAACTTGGTGGAGTCAATAGCATAGCGCAAGTCGTGCCCGGCGCGGTCGGTAACGTAGGTAATCAATTTCTCCGAAGCACCTTCGGGGCGTCCCAACTGGCGGTCGGCTACTTTTATCAACACTTTTATCAAGTCTATATTTTTCCACTCGTTGAATCCGCCGATGTTATACGTGTCGCCAATTTTACCTTTGTGGAAAATCACATCAATAGCACGTGCATGATCTTCGACAAACAGCCAGTCGCGTACATTCTCGCCTTTGCCATACACGGGCAGCGGTTTGTTGTGGCGAATATTATTGATGAACAGCGGAATCAATTTTTCAGGAAACTGATATGGGCCGTAGTTGTTGGAGCAGTTGGTGACCAATACCGGCATGCCGAACGTATCGTGAAACGCACGTACAAAATGGTCGCTGGACGCTTTGGAGGCCGAGTACGGCGAGTGTGGATCGTATTTGGTTGTTTCCAAGAAGAAACCTTCGTTACTCAACGATCCATAGACCTCGTCGGTCGAAATATGGTAAAACAATTTATTTTCCCATTGGCCGTTCCAGTAGTGTTTAGCGGCTTGCAACATCGACAAGGTTCCCATCACGTTTGTTTTCGCAAATGTAAACGGATCTTTAATCGAACGGTCGACA
>JAVBNJ010000115.1:0-4523 GCA_031551625.1 Bacteroidales bacterium
ATTGGTTGTAGCAGACCGGTCGAAGGGTACGGTGCTTCGGACTCTACTACCTTCCCATCTTTTCCGAATAGAATGAAACGGGGAATACCTTGAAGATTATAGGCAGTGGGGATTTTATCAGGACCACCTGCAAACAACTGGATACCGGGGAGGTTTTTCTCTTTCACCATTTTTTCCCATTTCGCTGTGTCTGTTGCTTTATCTGAAGAAATCGCGATGAATACAATATCCTTGTTGCCGTGGTATTGTTTTTCCAATTCAATCAGGTGAGGAATTTGTGCACGGCAAGGAGCGCACCAGGTCGCCCAAATGTCAATGAGAATTACTTTTCCTTTGAAATCACTGAAACTTACATTTTTTCCTTTTATGTCCACAAACGTAAAGTTAGCAGCCTCCATCATATTCCGGTTCGCTTGCAGTTTGCTCTTCCGTTCTTCGATCTGCTGCAAGTAGTCTGGTGAAGTAATCAACGAGCCGTATTTGGCCATTGTACCGTCAATTTCTTCCACCGAGCGCATTGATAAAATACGTTTTATCATGAATAATTCTTTCAAACGAGGATGGATGATTTGCGCCAACATCTCGTCCAACGGCTGCATCATTTGACCCGTCTTAACACTTTGTTGTATGGGTATCGCGGTGCGCATTATCCGGAAACCAAAGGGCATGGACAACAATGATGTATCGGTGGTGAAAGCAGGTACATCAATCGTTTCATAATAGGTGCCGACGTAGTCGTTTTGCTTCGGAAATACATTGTTGGGTAACGACATGAAATTAAGCGCCCATTGCAATGTCTTATTTTTGACCGTTTGTTGCATCAAGGCATCAAATGTTTTATTTCCGGTTTTTTTTCCGTCCAGCCATGTAGCAGCGCCTTTGGAAAAATCTGTAATCAACGGAAAAAATTCTACATAAGTCATCCGCGGATATACTTCTCCCAGCGCATTCTGGCGAACTTTGAGCGAATAGGTAAACCACTCCATCAGCAATTTATTTTCCTTGCTATTGTTCTCGCCCAAGAGTTCGTAGCCTGTTTTACCCAATTTTACATCCAATTGGTCTTGACGACCCTGTTCAAAATAAAATTCATATTTGAATGCTGGGGCTAACGGCGAGTCCCAACCTATTACATAATACCCGCTATATGGGGCAGTAAAAGTAAATGAGAACTTTCCGGTCGTGGTATCCACTGCCGTTTTAGCCATTTCTACGAGCTCCCCGTCTTTCACGCCAAAGAGCGCCATTTCTTTCATTTTACCATCGGCCACGCCGTTAATGGTTACAGGGCCTTGCTTAGCGCCGCACGACACACATACTGCAAATGCAGCTACTAATAATGTTAATAACAAATTTCTTTTCTTGTAGTTCATAAATATATAGTTTTAAATATTTGTCATAGAATAAAGACGAATAAACCTCCCAAAAGGACTAGTAGCCCACTCTAGTTTATAAAAAAAGCCATAATCAGAAAATAAATATCTACCGCATGGCGTTTATTCAAGTATTTACGTATCGTTCCAAGCGCTGCTATCAAATGATTTTTTACCGTATTTTTCGAAATGCCCAATTGTTCGGCAATTTGTTCATGGCTCAAGCCCTTGGTGCGGCTCAATATAAATATTTTTTGCTGTTGTGGCGGCAATTGCTGTACTGCTTCATTAATCAACTGCTCGGTTTCCTTGGCGTCTACTTTTTCAAAAGTATCTTCGGCCTGCCGTTGCGCATGGGCTATAAAAAGCCACACCTCCTGCTGCAAGCGCTGGTCGTTGCTTATTTTACGCAGATAGTCCAGCGTTTTATTACGCACCAAAATAAAAATATAGGCCGGCGGGTTCTCCGCTTTTTCCAACAAATCAGGCTGCTCCCATAGCTTCAGGAACACATCTTGTATAATGTCTTCAGCTGCCGCAGCCGACTTCGTGAAACGAACAGCAAATGCAAACAACCTGTCGCGATGCAAGCGGAACAGCGTTTGAAACGCCTGCTCATCGCCCACGGCAATCCGTCTACAGAGTTCTTTATCGTCGTATAGCTGTATCTGCGGCACTTTTCCTGTTTTTGAGGCTATAAATTTACAAAAAAAATTATTTCTCCAACCATTTCAATATTCCGGCCATCTCCACTACTTTTCCATTATCAATCAGCCAGCGCAAAACTTTTATTGTTTTATCGGGGTTTCCCGGAATACCATCAATACACTGCCGGGCTGTAACTGCATCTTCTCGAATCGTTTTTTTTATTTTATCCAGCAATTGGTCGAATTCATATTTGCTTAAATCAAGTTCGTTCCGCTCGGTGCACACATCGCAACGGCCACAGCGGTACGTATCTGTTTCGCCAAAATACGCTAACAGCTGCTGGCTACGGCATTTTGTCGTGCTATCGGCATAATGCAACATGGCCGCCGACCGTTGCTCATAGCGCTCTTTCAGCGCCCCATACTGCTCGTGCGAGATGCGCAGATTCTTGTCGTCCAACCGCTCTTCGTTGAATATCAATAGCGGTGTGCGTTTCTTTGGAATATAGTCAATTACCTTCATGCGTGCCAACCGCAACAAAAATTCATTGACGTCATTCACCGGCACATTCATCAACTTTGCCAGGTAAATCTCGTCGACCGCTGCATAGTTGGTAAACAATCCCGTATACACCCGCAACAACAACTTGATAAACCGGTCGAGGTCTTCGTTTTTCACTTGTATTTTGTAAAGCTCGTCGCGCCCCACCGTAAAAAGTATCCGAGTAGGATTGTCCAACTCGTCGGTCAATTCCAAATAGCCTTCGCGTTGCAAACATTGCAGGGCGCTATAAGCAGTTGTTGTATGAATTTTATTTTTCACCGCAAAATCTATCAGGCTGAAATCGTATACGGCTCCTTTCCCCGCGCCATAAGGAATGTTGAAGTATGCATGCACTTGATGGTACACCTCGCGAATTGTTTCTATTGGTGGAAAAGCCACGCGCAGGCGTTGTTCCACTTTTTGCTTATCGGTTCCATTGTAAAGCAACACAGCGTATGCCGTTTTCTCGTCACGCCCTCCCCTGCCTGCTTCCTGAAAATAAGCTTCGATGCTGTCGGGCAAATCCATGTGCACCACAAAACGCACATCAGGTTTGTCGATGCCCATTCCGAATGCATTGGTACAAGCCATTACCCGCGTGCGATTCTCTTTCCAATCGTCTTGCTTTTGCGTGCGCTCTTCGGCGCTCAACCCTGCATGGTAGTAATCGGCCTTGATGCCACTGGCATTCAACAACTGTGCAATCTCCTGCGTACTGCGGCGATTACGCACATACACCACCCCCGTGCCCGGTACACCGCGACAGATACGCAACAACTGCTTGTTCTTGTCTTCCGCTTCGCGCACCACATACACAAGGTTCTTCCGCTCAAAACTTTTCTGCAACAAATTCGGCTGCTTGAAATGCAGCTTCGCCATAATATCCTGCGCTACTTCGGGCGTGGCCGTAGCTGTTACAGCCAACACCGGCACATCCGGCAACAGTTCGCGCACCTTTGCAATCTCCAAATACGATGGCCGGAAATCGTAGCCCCACTGCGAGATACAGTGCGCCTCATCAATCGCCAATAAATTCACATTCATTTTCTGCACCCGTGCTCGAAAAAGATCGGTGGCCAAGCGTTCCGGCGACAGGTACAAAAATTTATATTCACCATAAGCCGCATTGTCGAACGCCACGTCCATTTCGTGGCGCGTCATACCGGAATATATTGCAATGGCTTTGATACCGCGCTTTTTCAAGTTTTCTACCTGGTCTTTCATCAATGCAATGAGCGGCGTTACCACCAGGCAGATGCCGTCTTTAGCCAGCGCCGGCACCTGGAAGGTAATAGACTTGCCGCCACCAGTAGGCATCAATGCCAATACATCACGCCCTTCATGAGCTTGCCGCACAATCTCCTCCTGCAACGGACGAAACTCGCTGTAGCCCCAATATTGCTGCAATATTTTATGAAAAACGCCCATCGCTTACACAAAGATACAAAAATTTAACGCTGTTTTAACACTGTACTATTTGGTAGACAACTTTTTTATCCTATATTTGTACCATTATTACACGTTCTTTACAATACTTAATAGAGCCAAGGCTCTATTCATTCTACATTTAGAAATCTAGTCAATTTCCATATCAAGAAAAGAATAAATCTATGATAAACGTGGGTTTTGTTTATTTTTCTTGAAGGTTGACTAGAACCTCTAAATGTGTAAATAAAAGTCCACGTTTCTTTATTTCAGTAACTGAGTAATTGAAACAGAAAGACAGCGAAAATAAAATCGTAGCAAGGGGTTGTTGTGTTTGTTTGTTGATAGAACGCGGATGACGCCGATTAGACGGATTTACGCGGATTTGAAAACAACCCCACTGCTACGTAAATAAAACTAAAAACTTAGTTAATTAACTATGGAATTAATAAATGAGTACGTTCCGCAGGAGATGTCTCCACTTCGTGTTTGGCACAAATTCCGCCAAACCCTCCGGTCGACATGACGGTTGAC
>JAVBNJ010000155.1:0-9129 GCA_031551625.1 Bacteroidales bacterium
TGCGGTGGTGCGAAAAATAACCCTAAATATATTAAAGAAAGAAGGCTCAAAAAACATGAGCCTTGTTACAAAAAGATTAAAAGCGGCGTGGGATATCGACTTCCTTTACAAATTACTTAATTTCTAAATGCGTCGGCCCTGGAACAATGTCGGAGCACAAAGACATTGCCCGTCGCGGCGGAAACATTGCTCGCGAAGCCCGTATGAAATTGGAAGCTGAAACAGGTAAAAAAGTCGTCAGTTCACTAAATGCAAAAAATGCATTGAGTATCGGCGACAAGGAAAATGAAGAATAGTTCGCCGTTACCATCCGCCACCGCGACAGCATGCAGCAAGAACGTGTACCCATTGCGCAGCTTCGCAGCATTATCGATGAACACGTGAATTTAAGAAATTGGTTGAAGAATATTTAACGATTGACACGAATTAATTGAAAGCGGTTTCTCTCGAAGCCGCTTTTTTAGTATCAACCCAAAATTAAATTTGCACAATAAAAAATAATTGTTTTTCTTTGCTGTGTAATTAACGTTCTTTTACGATTGAGTTTTATTCTTCTATAGAAATCTGGAAAATTTCGTAACAATAAGAATAATCAAGCTATTCATAATAACGTGGGCTTGGTTTTGTTTATTGTTAGGGTATTCCAGAACCTCTATAGAAATAAAATTAGTCCGCGTTTCTTCTTTTACTGACTCCCTCAATAACTATTGAGGCTAACAAGTGGCTAAGAGATGTACGGATTGAAACGAAAAAGGCAGCATAGTAAAATGCAGCGGGGGATTGTTTTGTTAAGTTAAATTCTATTGTGTTTGTTTGTAAAAACAAAGCAGTCCCAACCGCTGCTAAATAATAACTATAAATTTAATAATTAAACTAAAAAATTAATAATTATGAACCGAACTCTACTAAAAACAAAACACGGCTGTGAGTTCAGCGCAGCTAAAAAAATCCACCTCTTATTATTGATATTGCTATGTGCTCACACCATTTTGGCAGAGAACTGTATGTCGATAAAGCAAATCAGCACAAACTACAAAACCAAAACCGTGACCTTCGACGTCACATGGAACACGTGCAATGGCAGCAACCATCTTTACAAAGCGTGGATTTTTGTGGACTATTGTGAAGTTAACTCGGCGGGCAAGCCCGTTGAAGCTTGGCAACGCGCGGCGCTCAATGGGACAGTGAGCTACACTACCGGGACGTATGCTGCGGGAAATAGCACAGGGTTTTACCTTACGGGCAGCTACAATGGACAGGTTTCGCGTGTTACGGTACCAATAAATACGGGCAGCGTTTCGCGATTCAATTGGTGTGCTTTTGCGACCGACTATCCGCCACAAGTGTCAAACTTTGTGGGAGATGTTACGTTCAAAGGTACCTTGCCATTTGCTCTAACTTATTGCGATGATTCAAAAGCAACAGCAACAAGTAAAAATTATACATTAACAAAAAAACTAACCTCCTTTTCCGATGCAACAGGTAACCTTGGAATCATTCCTTCGTATTCCGGATGTAGCAATCCTTCCTTTTGTACAGGAAGTGCGGGGTTCGTTAGTACAACTACATGGAAGGTTGGAACGCAGGAATGGAGCGCTCCTGTAACTGCTACCTATTGCCGGAAAACAAGCTACAACGGAGGCAGTTCAAGCCCCTTCAATGCTGATTGCCGTTCCAATAACAGTAGTAGTACAATAGCAAATAGTACTTATGGCGACTTATTCTCTTGGTGCATGGTAATGCAATATGCCAGCCAACTGTGCCCCAATGGTTGGCGTGTGCCAACATACGATGATTTTTGCACATTAGATAAAACACTTAACAATAGAGCAAATTGCAACAATCGAGATGGCGATGTTTCGAGTTATAACAGATACATATCAAATCAATGGAATGGTGCATGCGCTGGATACTGCTCTCCAAGTGGTGGTTTAACAAGGGTTGAGACGGGGCTATTCATGTGGACTGGAACTATAAATAGTAGTACTCAAAACGTATATCGATTTCATTACTGCTGCTCTGCAGGAGGAGTTACTGCAGGCGATATATATATTGATGCCGATAGCGAGTCGAGAGGAACAGGAGTGCCTCTTCGATGTGTTCGTAATTTATAGTTTCCTTATTAATTACGCAAAACGCTCATTCTCTTCCAGCACCAATTGCTGAACAGGTATATGAACGGCGCCGTAGCAAAGCCCAGCAACACATCCACCGCATAGTGCGCGCGGATGTATACAGTAGAAAGGCAAAGCAAAATAGACAACGGCAGTATCCACCAGAAAAGTTTGCGGCCATCTTGCCACAATAATGTCATGTAGATAGCCATAATGCCGCAATGCGAGCTGGGTACCGCGGCCGTAGGCTGCTCGCCTACCGAATGGAAGAACAATAGCAGCCGGCGCATCGGGCCTTGTACAGACAATGCCGTGTCGTGGTCGAACACATAGAACTGCGGCCCTGCGGTGGGCACTATGATAAAAATAATGTAGTACACAAAAAATGAACACAGCAAAATAAAGGCCGCGCGGTAGGCATTTTGCTTATTGTGAAATAAGAAATACAGGATGATTCCGAGGATAGTAAAGAAATACGACATGTAAGCAAAATTCATCAACTCGCTAAACCAGGCATAGGGCACCGCTTCGCTAAACACCGTACTCGGCTGGCAACCGAACAGCCATTGGTCAATGGCAATAAACAGAGGGTCCAGGTACTCCGTAAAAACAACATTATTCAAATAATAAGTTTCGGGATAAAAATGAATAATGAAAGCCAGCGGCACCACTTGGCGCAACACAGCAATAAGCGGCATAGTGCTGTAGCGATTCCACAAATACAATCCCCCCATGACAGTGGCAAACCCCACCCGCATAAACAACAACTGACCGGCAGCGCCATCCTTAATATGATTCCAGAATATAGAAACGTACAGCGCCGTGAGCGCCATGTAAATAAATGTAATTATTTCAATCGGGTAAAGTTTTTTCTCTTGCATAGGTTTTATCTAAGCCGCAACAAAAGTACGAATTTTAAATTAAAGCCCTGCAATTTTGTTTTGTATTCCCACGCAAAATTTGCTATATTTGTAAGTTGTTTTGATTATTAATCTTTAAAATTTAGCTATCATGTTTTCTGTAAGTACATACACTGGTCGCCGCGCCACTATCAAAAAAGCGGTTAATAGTGGTGTCCTGTTGTTTATGGGCAATGACGAAAGCCCGCGGAATTATGTGGCCAATACCTATGATTTCCGCCAGGACTCTACATTCCTGTATTATTTTGGCAACGATTACGCCGGGTTAAATGCAATTATTGACCTTGACGAAAATAAGGAAATCGTGTTTGGTGATGAACTGACCATGGATGATATTGTATGGATGGGGCCGCAGCCTACGTTGCGCGACAAGTGCGCCCAGATCGGCGTTCAGGAAATACGTCCATCAGCCGAGCTGAAGAACTATTTACAAAATGCTATCGCCAAAGGCCGTAAAGTGCACTACTTGCCACCCTACCGCGCCGAGCAGCAAGTTAAATTATTCGATTGGTTGAGTATTTCACCTGCCAAGCAAAAGGAAGCCGCTTCGGTTGATTTTGTGAAGGCGGTGGTAAACCAACGTAATTACAAAAGCGATGAAGAAATTGCACAGATAGAAAATGCAGTAGCGATTACCGTAGAAATGCACTTGAAAGCGATTACCATGGCGCGTCCGGGTATGAAAGAGTCGGAAATAGCGGCGGCTATGAATGAAATAGCAATGCGCCACGGAGGCACCTTGTCGTTTCCCACCATTGCCAGCATTAACGGACAGACGTTGCACAACCATTACCATGGCAATACGTTGGAAAGCGGGCGCTTGATGTTAATTGATGCAGGCGCTGAAAATGTCATGCACTATGCCGGCGATTTGTCGTCGACATTCCCTGTCGACAAAAAGTTCACCGAACGGCAAAAAGCGATTTATCAGGTACGTTACGACTCGCACCGTGCAGCGGTGGCGGCTTTGAAACCGGGCGTTACGTTTAAGGATGTATATTTATTGTCGGCCAAAACTATTTTTGAAGGATTGAAAACCGTTGGGCTGACAAAAGGTGATACCGACGAAGCGGTAGCTGCCGGCGCGCATGCGTTGTTCTATCCGCACGGCTTGGGCCACATGATGGGCCTTGATGTGCATGATATGGAAAACCTCGGCGAACTGTGGGTAGGCTACAATGGCGAGCCGCGCAGCACGCAGTTCGGCTTGGGTTCATTGCGGTTGGCACGTACGCTCGAAACAGGTTTTGTGCACACCATTGAACCGGGTATTTATTTTATTCCGTAATTTATTGACCAATGGAACGCTGAGCAGAAATTGGCACAATTTTTGAATTACGACAAAATTGAAACATATAAAGACTTTGGCGGTATTCGCGGCGAAGAAGATTATTTGATCACCAAAGACGGTGCACGCCGTTTAGGCCCTGCGTTACCGTTGAGTGTCGAAGAAATGGAAGCCGCAAGAGCGTAGGAATTAGTGATAATTAGCCTGTGCATAGAAAAAAATTCATACTAACTGTTTGTGTAGTGTTACTGGCCACTATGTTTTGTGCAAAAGTGCATGCACAGGAAGTTGACCAGTATCCTCCTTACGTGGTGATGGGAGAGGATACGGTGCGTGTATACCTGCTCAACCCTGTGTATTGGCAACCTGTCCCGAAGTACAACTCCAAGAGTTGGAAAGAATACCGCAAGTTGGTACATAATTTCAAGAAAGTATATCCGTATGCATTGGCAGCCAAAGAACGAATGGATAAGATGGACGAGGAATTGTCGCAGATTAAATCGAAAAAAGAACGCGAACAAAAGATAGACCAATACGAAAAAGATTTGTTCAGCGACTTCGAACAACCGATCCGGAACCTTACCTACTCCCAGGGAAGGCTGTTACTTAAACTGGTTGACCGCGAAGTGGGGCAAACATCTTATTATGTAATAAAAGATTTGAAAGGCGGCTTCAAGGCTTTCTTCTGGCAAGGGATTGCCAGGTTTTTCGGAGCCGATTTGAAAAAACCGTACGATAAATACGGCGAAGATCGCGATGTCGAGAAATTAGTAAAAATGTATCAGGAGGGTACTTTTAATCTATTGTGCGCCCAATTGGGAGTATGAAATGCAAGACAACTTTTTACATAAAGGGCGACGAAAAAAAATGGTTGACCTGCTGCGTGAAAAATTCCCTTTCGATGAGCAGGTCATGAAAGCCATGGGGCAAATCCCACGACACCTTTTTATTGATAAAACATTGGATAATTTTGCCTACGACGACCGCCCTTTGGCAATCAAAGCGGGACAGACTATTTCACAACCCTACACAGTGGCAATGCAAACACATTTGTTGCAAATAAAAAAGTGGGATAAGGTGCTGGAAGTCGGTACGGGCTGTGGCTATCAGACAGCGGTGCTGGTAGCAATGGGCGCTAAAGTACATACTATCGAACGGCAGCAAGCGTTGTATCTGCAAGCACAGCAGAATATGCATACGATAGGGCTGCAAGCTCTTTTCAGTTATGGCGACGGCTACGAAGGCAAACCATTATTGGCGCCGTTCGATAAAATTATTATTACTTGCGGTGCTCCGGCTATTCCCGACAAGCTCTTGAAACAACTCGCCATTGGCGGGCGTATGGTGATTCCGGTGGGCGACAATACACAAACAATGACGGTGGTGGAACGCCTGACGGAAAAGGATTACAAAGTAACTACACATGGCGATTATAGCTTTGTACCGATGCTGGAAGGGAAGGCAATATAGCACGGTGGGCAATTAACAGCGAGCCTAATAAAATTTTAATTTATGAATAAGAAGAATAAAGGGTTCAGGGGTGAAAAGGGGAAAGGGAAAAATTCCTTAGTACTCTTAGGCCCTTTCACCCTTGTTCCTTTTCACCTTTGTACCTTAAGAAAATGATAAACGTAAAAACTTTTTATTTCAATGAACTCCGTGTATGTACTTACATTTTGTGGGACGAAACGCGAGAATGTATTATTGTCGATGCGGGCTGTGAAAGCGCCAGCGAACAGCAGCGTATTGTGAAATTTGTGGCTGAAAATAATTTGAAGCCTGTGTTGTTAGTTAATACTCATGCGCACTTCGACCATGTGATGGGGAACCTGTTTGTGATACAAACGTACAACATTCCAAGCGCCATTCACGAAGCCGATGTGCCGATGTTGGCCAAAGTGGCGCAACAGTCGGCCATGTTCGGGATGAGTGTGCAGCAACCGCCTGCAGCCAGTGTAATGCTTACGGAAAATGAACCGTTGCGATTCGGAAATTCACAGTTGCAAGTGTTGCACACGCCGGGGCATACCAAAGGGTGTATTTGCCTTTATTCGGCAGCCGATAAATTCGTACTTACGGGCGACACGCTGTTTGCCGAAAGCATTGGCCGTACCGACCTGCCCGGGGGCAGCTACGACGACATTATTGAAAGCATCCACACGAAGTTGATGGCGTTGCCCGACGATGTGCTGGTGTTGCCCGGCCACGGCCCTTCGACCACTATTGGGCACGAACGACTGAGCAATCCGTTTATGTAAAAAATTATTTTCGAAAAGTGAATCCGGATTATGAAAAAAAATAAACGCATTCTGTTATACATCGGCATTGTACTAGTCATTGCAAGCGCTGTGCTTATTCCGCGCATTTTTACAAAAACAACTACCAATGACGCTGAAAAACAGCCTGCTGTTCCTGCTAAAACCACCGGAGGAAACCGTGTTCCGGTAGATGTGTACGTAGCCGAACCGTCGTATATTTCGAATGGCATCCGTGCGGCCGGTTCGCTGGTGCCGAGCGAGGAGGTCGAAATAACCACAGAAGTAGCAGGCAAGGTTACTCACATTTATTTCCGCGAAGGCAGCGCGGTGCGTAAGGGCGATATGCTTATCAAAATAAACGATGAGGATTTACAGGCGCAGTTGGTACGTGCCGAGTTTCAGGAAAAATTGCTGGCCGAGAAACTGGAGCGCCAAAAAATATTGCTCACAAAAGATGCTATCAGCCGTGAGGCGTACGACCAGTTGGAAACCGATTACAATATGATTGTAGCGGATTTGAAATTACTGCGTGTGCGAATCGACAAAACAGAAATACGCGCCCCGTTCGACGGCGTTATCGGGTTCCGGTATGTTAGTGATGGCAGCTTTGTACAGCCCGGCACCAAAGTGGCGCGCTTGGTCAATAAACAGTCGTTGATTGTAGAATTCTCAATACCGGAAAAATACATTGCCCTGCCGTTGCTCAACAAGCCGGTGGTGTTCCGTTCCGAAGGGTTCATGCAAGATTTTCATGCACGTGTGTATGCGGTGGAACCTAAGGTAGATGAAAAAACACGTACCATAGCACTTCGTGCCCGATACGACAACAGCCGCGGATTGTTGTTGCCCGGCATGTTTGCCAGCGTGACATTGATTACGAGTGAAAGTACACACGCCATTCAAGTGCCATCGGAAGCAATTGTTCCCGAAATGGGCGGCGTAAGTGTATGGGTAGTCCGTAATGGTCATGCGGTGGCTACTCCGGTGGAAACAGGCGGCCGTACCGAACAGATGGTGGAAGTAACGTCCGGTTTGCAGGTAGGCGACTCGGTAGTAGTTAGCGGCATCATGCAGTTGCGGCCAAACATGGCGGTAAAAGTGAATTGATTGACAGATTTTTTGATTTACAATTTACGGATTTGAGCTGTCCGATTTTTTCGGACAACTGAAAAATAGTCTAACGAGTATCTTATGCGTACTATAAAATTATTCGAAAGCAAGAAGATTCGCACATACTTCAACGAGGCATGGTGGACAGGAAACACGTAATAAACTGACCGATTACTGGAAATCTACGCATCATTGGTATATTAACAAAATTAATACATTCGCACATTAAAATGTCTCTTTCTTCTACCTCCATAAAACGTCCGGTGCTGGCCACAGTACTCAATATTATCATTGTGTTGCTGGGCGCTATCGGGTTTACCTACTTGGGTGTGCGCGACTATCCGAGCGTTGACCAACCGATTGTAACGGTGAGCACGTCGTTCCCCGGCGCCAATTCCGATGTGATTGAAACGCAAATTACCGAACCGTTGGAATCGGCTATCAATGGGATTCCGGGCATACGCTCTATTTCGAGTGTGAGTCGTGACGGGTCGAGCCGCATTACCGTAGAGTTTAAACTTGAGGTGGATATGGAAACCGCGGCCAACGATGTGCGAGACAAAGTGTCGGGAGCCATGCGTCGCTTGCCGCAAGATGTCGACCCACCGGTGGTCGAAAAAGCCGACGCCGATTCGCAGCCTATTTTCGGTGTTACGTTGCGTAGCGAGAAGCGTTCGTTGATTGACTTGAGCATGTATGCCGAAAACACGTTCAAAGAACGCCTGCAAACAGTGCCGGGAGTTAGTTCGGTAAATGTGTGGGGCTCGAAAAAACTGGCTATCCGCATGCGCATGGATCCGCAGCGATTAGCTGCATACGGCCTTACACCACTGGATGTGCGCACGGCTGTTACTCGCGAGAATGTCGAGTTGCCGTCGGGGCGCATCGAGGGAGACAACACCGAGTTGACGGTGCGCACGATGGGGCGACTACGTACTATTGATGAATTTAACAACCTAATTATTCTACAAGATGGCGAGCGGGTGGTGCGTTTCAGCGATATTGGCCGTGCCGAGATTGAAGCCGAGAATGTACGCTCGATAGTAAAAGTAAACGGCGTGCCGTCCGTTAATTGCGTACTTGTTCCGCAACCTGGCGCAAACTATATCGACATTGTCAATAATGCCGGGAAAGTATTGGACGAGTTGAAAAAGGATATGCCTGCCGATGTGCTTGTCGAAGTTGCGTTTGATAACACTACCTATATCCGCCAATCGCTAAGCGAGGTGCAGCAAACCATTTTCGAAGCCTTTGCGCTGGTAGTGCTTATCATCTTCCTGTTCCTACGCAATTGGCGCACCACGCTTATCCCGATATTGGCAATCCCTATTTCGTTGATCGGGGTATTTTTCATCATGTACCTGTGCGGCTTTTCCATCAATATTCTTACGCTGTTTGCCGTGGTGCTGGCTATCGGGCTTGTAGTGGACGATGCCATT
>JAVBNJ010000019.1:0-23243 GCA_031551625.1 Bacteroidales bacterium
AGCGGCGGCGTGCTCAAATCATCTATAGATTTATGTGAACAATTCCTGCCCGAAGGAGCCCTGTTGGTCTACAACGAAGGCGAACACTGGCCGAAAACAATGGAAATAGCAGGCAGCGACGGTTTCTTCAAAAAAGGAAAATTAGTGGTATTGGTGGACGAAGGTTCGGCCAGCGCCAGCGAAATTGTAAGCGGTGCCATTCAAGACTGGGACCGCGGCATACTCATCGGTCGCCGTACATTCGGAAAAGGGTTGGTACAACAACTGTTGCCGCTTACCGACGGCTCGCAGATTCGCCTCACCGTAGCACGCTACCACACGCCTACAGGCCGTGTGATTCAACGCCCCTACGATGCCGGAAAAGTAGATAAATACTATGCCGATTTATATAAACGTTACAACAATGGAGAGCTGTATAACCGCGACAGCATTCACTTTCCCGATTCATTGAAATACTACACTCTCAAAAATCAACGTGTAGTATACGGCGGCGGTGGCATCATGCCCGACATTTTTATGCCAGCCGACACATCGTGGTATTCCGAGTATTACGGAAAGCTCAACCGCGCCGGCGTGATGTTCCAGTTTGTGTCCAACTACATCGACAAAAACCGCGACCAGTTGAAACGAATGTATCAAACATTTGCCGACTACGACAAACGCGCCATTGTGGACGACGCACTGTTCAACGAATTTGTCGCATACGCCGAAACACAAAAAGTGCCGCGCGACGAGAAAGGAATTGAATCATCGGGAAACGAAATGCGACTACAATTGAAAGCCCTTATCGCCCGCTCGCTGTGGGGCATGAGCGAATATTTTGAAACAGTAAATAAGCAACACGACGAGATGTTCCTCAAAGCCATCGACGTAATTAACAATTGGGAACGGTACGAGAAAGAATATTTACATCCGGCGGAATAGTTTTCCCACAGATATCACAGATTACGCAAATAAAGATTCAAAATTTATTGTGCACTAAAGGTTTGGTGCATGTACCGGATACCGAAGTGGCCATGCGCAATGAACCACTGGCTAGCGCTTCTTAACCGCATACAAAATTGGAAATGAATGAGAAAGGGCGAAAATTAGTTTCGCCTTTTTTGCAATATACCCCACTTTGAAACAAAAATTGAATTTTGACCCACACTTTGCAACATTTTTGTATCTTTGTAGGTTATGAACGAGGTTTTACGTAGCGACATAAAATACCTTGCAGGCGTAGGTCCCAAGCGGGCCGAAATACTTTTCAAAGAATTGAGTATTTCGACGTTCGAGGATATGTTGTATACGTTTCCGTTCCGCTACATCGACCGCACAAAGTTCTACACAATAAAGGATATTGATGCCGATTTACCCTACGTTCAGCTACGCGGAAAAATTATTAATTTCAAAGAAGTTTCGTACGGCAAGCGGCAGAAACGCTACAGCGCTTTTTTCTCGGACGAAACGGGTGTGGTAGAATTAGTGTTTTTTCAGGGGCTGAAATTTATTCAAGAAAAATTGAAGCTGGGTGTCGAATATATTATATTCGGCAAACCCTCTGTTTTCAATGGAAAGATAAACTTGGTACATCCCGAAGTGGACGAGCCTAACGCCGACAGCAATACGTTGCAAGGCGTGCTGCAAGGGGTTTACCGTAGCACAGAAATTTTACAGAACAACGGCCTTGGACAACGTGCCTTCCAACGATTACAAACTAATTTGTGGAACGCAGTAGGCGACAAAATTACGGAAACACTACCCAGTTACCTGATTGAGAAGTTCCGGTTGATGCCGTTGCGCGAAGCGTTGTACAACATTCACTTCCCACAAAACGCCGAAGCATTGCAAGGCGCACAACGCCGATTGAAATTCGAAGAATTGTTTTACATTCAATTATCGTTATTACGGCAACGTAACGGTCGCCGCGAAGTATCGCGCGGCTTTGTATTCGACACTGTGGGCGAGCATTTCAACGCCTGCTACGAGTCGCTGCCGTTTCCGCTTACGGGTGCGCAGAAGCGCGTGATTAAAGAAATCCGCAAGGACATGGGCAGCGGTAAGCAAATGAACCGCTTGCTGCAAGGCGACGTAGGCAGTGGAAAAACATTGGTTGCGCTGCTTTGCGCACTTATTGCAGCCGACAACGGTTACCAGTCGTGCATCATGGCACCGACAGAAATCCTTGCACAGCAACATTTCCAAAGTATCCAACATTTTCTGAAAGACAGTACCATTAAAATAGGTTTGCTTACCGGCTCCACCAAAAAGAAAGACCGAACCGTACTACACGAACAATTAATGAGTGGCGAAATTCAACTGCTCATCGGTACACACGCATTGATTGAAGATACGGTGCAGTTTAAAAACCTTGGCTTTGTGATAATCGACGAACAACACCGCTTTGGCGTGGAGCAACGCGCACGGCTGTGGAGCAAGAACGAGCATCCACCGCATGTGTTGGTAATGACCGCTACACCTATTCCGCGCACACTGGCCATGACGCTCTATGGCGACCTTGATGTGTCGGTTATCGACGAATTACCGCCGGGGCGCCAACCGATTAAAACGATCCACTTCGACGATAGTAAGCGCCGCCGCGTATTCGGTTTTATGAAAGAACAAATTGAAGTCGGGCGACAAATATACGTAGTGTATCCGCTCATCAAGGAGTCCGAGAAGATGGACTACAAAAATCTGGAAGACGGTTATGAGAGCATCACACGCGCCTTTCCCCTACCCGGCTATATTACAGCCATTGTGCATGGGCAAATGACGGCTGAAAATAAAAATTTCGACATGCAGCGTTTCGTAAAAGGGCAAGCTCATATTATGGTTGCTACATCGGTAATTGAGGTAGGCGTGAATGTACCGAACGCCACAGTAATGGTAATTGAAAGTGCCGAACGCTTCGGCCTCTCACAATTGCACCAGTTGCGCGGCCGCGTGGGGCGCGGCGCCGAACAGTCGTACTGCATATTGATGACCGGACAGAAACTAACCGCCGAATCGCGCAAACGTATGAACCTGATGGTGGCAACCAACAATGGATTCGAGATAGCCGAGGCCGACTTGCAGTTGCGAGGGCCGGGAGACCTTGAGGGGACTCAGCAAAGCGGTTTGGCATTCAATTTGCATATAGCAGATTTAGCACGCGACGGGCAGTTGATGGAATTTACGCGCAATCTTGCCGAAGAAATCCTGGCAGCCGACCCGAAGTTAGAAAGCAAACAAAACGAATTGCTGGTAGCCCGGCTGAAACACTTGCGTAGCCAAGCCACCGACTACAGCACGATTAGTTGACGAGTATGAACCGAATACCATTAAAATCAAAACACAGCTATGAGTTCAGCGTAGCTAAACGAATAGTATTATCTATCGGTATATTTTTCTTTTGTTACGCTGCACAAGCTCAAGAAAAAAACAGTGACTGCATGCCGATACGCGACGTGAAAGACGAGGAATTATCTTTTCAGGATGGCGAGCATCTTACCATTGTAGCCAACTACCAATGGGGCATCATCAACACCGACGTAGGCGAAGCCACCATTATGATAGACAAACAAAAATTCCGCGACACCAATTATTTTTATGCACGTGCATACGCTAAAACCTATAAGTTCTACGACAAATTTTTCATGGTGCGCGACATCTACGAAGGCCGCTTCCTGCAGCACAACCTGCGCCCAATCTACTTCCACCGCGACATCAACGAGGGAGGCTATCTGATGCAAAACACGTATCACTTTAACGATACGGACTACAGTATCAAGGCTACCATGCAAAAACAAAAAGATGAATCGAAAGAGTTTGTACTGCAAGGTAAATCGTGTACATTCGATTTTATAAGCCTGTTCTACAACTCGCGAAACCTCGAATTTGAAAAACTAACAGCAGGGCAAGTGATCCCTATTTCTTTTGCAATTGATGAAGATGTGTATAATATCTATTACCGCTACATAGGCAAAGAAGTGATTAAAGTTAGCGGGTTGGGAAAATTCAGTTGTTATAAAATAGCTGCCAAACCTGTAGCAGGTGAAGTGTTCGATGGAAAAAACGAAATTATGATTTGGATAACCGACGACAAAAACCATATACCAGTATACATTGAAACACCTGTTATTGTGGGTAAAGTATCGGCGCGGATAAGCAAATTCAGCAACCTGAAATGGCCGCTAACCAGCAAACAGTCAAATTAAGAATTACTTTGTGTTCTTTGTGCCTTTGAGAGAGCGTTTAAAGTTATGGTAAAATATAAAAATATATCACATGCCGGAATCGTAGAGCAGGTAACACCCGACACGATTTTTGTCCGCATTGTAGTGGCTTCGCAATGTGCAGCGTGCCATGCCAAAGGCTTGTGTTCGCTGGCCGACGTGGCCGAAAAACAGATTGAGATCCCGAACCGTGGACAGTATGTAAAAAAAGGCGACGAAGTAACCGTGGTGCTGCAATCGGGATTGGGAATAGCTGCCGTGTGGTGGGCTTATACCTTTCCACTATTGCTGTTATTAAGTATTTTATTATTTTTGCACGATAAAAACTGGTCCGAAATATACAGCGCCCTGTGCGCCCTTGGTACTGTTGCCGGATACTACGGTATATTGTGGTTTTTCCGCGGAAAATTTAAAAAGAAATATACATTTGCTATTGATAAAAAAATAAACACACCATGAAACAAATTTCTATTGCCTTTATCCTTTTGCTTGTAACCCTTTCAGCACACGCCCAGAAAGATGCATCGTGTATCCCATTGCGCAATTTTAAAGAAGACGAACTTTCGTTCGGCAACGGCGAAAAATTAACAATTGTAGCCAACTACCAATGGGGCGCCATTGATTTGGATATGGGCGAAATAAATTTAGTGTTAACCAAAGAAACATTGAAAGGTCAGACCTATCTTTATGCCCGTGCTTCTGTGAAAACGTATGCGGCAGGCGATAAAATTTTCCCGATACGCGATACTTACGAAGGAAAATTTTCGTTAACCAATCTACGCCCAAGTTATTTTCACCGCAATATCAGTGAGGGCGGCTATACCACAAAAAATACCTATACTTTCAATAGCGACTACAGCATTAACGCCACCATTGGCGATGATGGCAACTCGCGCAATTTGGTAATACCCGGCAAACAATGTACATTCGACGTAATGAGTTTGTTCTACAACACGCGGAATCTTGATTTCTCAAAACTCACCGTAGGTAAAACTCTACCGCTATCATTTGCCATTGACGACAAAGCCTACAACTTGCGCTACCGCTATATTGGCCGTGAAATAATTGATATAGAAGGGTTAGGAAAATTCAGTTGCCTCAAATTTGCGGCTCAACTTGTAGCCGGGAATGTATTTAAAGGCAAAGAACAAGTATATATATGGATCACCGATGACAAGAATCATTTACCTGTATACATCGAAAGCCCTGTAGCCGTGGGAAAAGCAACAGCCCGGATCAGTAAATACAGTAATCTTAAATGGCCGCTAACAAGCAAAAAATAGATTTTTAATCATCAAATAAAAAATATTTACACATAAGTTTGTATTATTACGAATATTTTAGTTAAATTTGTAACGTTTTTTTGCAACTTAACAAGAATTCTAAACGTATGAAACGTATCTTAACCTGCTTATTGATTGCTTGTATAAGCAGTTTTTCATTTGCTCAAACAGCTAATGAAATAGCTCAATTCTCGCAAATCTACAATTTGGGAACAGCCCGCAGCATTGGCATGAACGGCGCAGCGGGCGCTCTTCATTCGGAGTATGGGGCTATCAATATCAACCCAGCCAGCCTCGCAACTTTTCAAAACGGTTTATTAATGTTATCGCCGGCCATGAACATGAACGATAACAAGTCCGATTACCAGGGTCAAAGCACTAGCGATTCCCGGACTAATTTTATTCTTACCGGAGCCGGTATTGTATATAGTTTTGAGAACGGGAACAAAAGCAGTGCTTTCAGCCGCTTCAACGTTTCGTTCGGCTACAACTACAACAATAGTTTCAATGGCTACTATGCTGTGTTAGGTAATGTGCAGGACAAGAACCAAAGTTATGCACAAAACCTGATTTCTACCTACCCCAGTATTTATGCCCCTTTCAATAATGGCGGGCAGCTCAGTGCAAATTACCAGATGCCTGTATCGCAAGCAGAGAAACTCACGACGTCCGGTTTTTCGGCAGACTACACGCTGTCATTCGCCACGACCTACATGGATAAAATTTTGATGGGTGCTTCGGCCAGCATCGGTAACCTGACCTACGAACGCAGAAGTTTTTTTGTAGAAGATGATGCAAGTAACACCTATAAAACGAGCGACCAATTTGATAATTTCACATCAGGAATAGGTTTTAATTTCCGTTTGGGCGTGGTTTACATACCCATCGACAACCTGAATATAGGAATAGCAGCCCAATCGCCAACATTTTATTCACTCAATGCAGAGAATAATGAATTTGTAATCCCCGACGGGCAAACGCGCATCGAATTAACCAACGAAAAGTTTAGTTATAAATTACGTACACCATGGCGTTTTACATTAAGCGCATCCTATAACTTTACATCAATTGCCACCATTTCGTTCGATTACGAAGCAATAACCAACAACTTTACTTTGATAGACGGCGATTTCAACAATATGTCTCAACAAGTATCCGAAAACTTCCGTACTCTCAACCAAACTATTTCTAACGACTTTAAACTTGCCATGAATGTACGTTTAGGGGGTGAAGTCCGCATTAGCAACGCTTTTATCCGCGCAGGGGTAGCCTACATTGGTGCTCCTAATAAAACGATTAGCGATTCATTCTCCGGCTCGTTAGGTGCAGGTTACCGTTTCGGCGATGCTTCTATTGATGCAGCTTACCGCTACATGGGTATTTCCGAAGAATACCAGCTTTACAATACTTCTCCGACAGTTAAAAGTAGTATAGCCAACCATTTGATAGCACTGACTTTCTCATACAGGTTCTAGACAATACTACCGGCCAATACTTGAAGGGCATTAGGGCCTTCATTGCAAAGCAAGTCGAGGATACTCAAATTAGCCGCAAACCCGTTAACAGGTGCAAAAACCTGATAATAGGTTTGCGGTTTAAATGTTGAATCGGGCAACGCTTGAGCCGCTTTAGGAGTTATTGTATAACGGTTATCCACCACATCGGCAGGCACCGCTATAAAATTGCCGGTATAGTCGATTGTTCGCCGCAAACCGATTAATTCTATAGCCAACCGAAAAATTTTATCGTTCAAGTCAAACAGGAATGTTTCCTTATGTTCGTAAAACGGACGAAAATCGTCTGCATAATACTCAAAGAATGGCGACGAGCGATAAGCCGTCACAATGGCCCGCCAATGGTTGTGTTGCCATTGTTCGGAATAGTCGATACGGACATCGCGGATAGGCATTTTTTCGCCATGCGTTTTCAGCACGGGGATTGTCAAGTCCTGCACACCATTAGCCGTAGCAATGCGGCAACGGTTACGATATGTCTGTTTCAAATAGTTCTCGTGCTGTTCTACTAAAATAATAGTTGAATGTATCAGTTTGGAATAATACTGCACAGGCGCCCAATAGGCAGTTGACAGTAAGCAGTAAGCTGTAGACAGTTGGTTCATACTATACGACGAATTAATAAATACTGCCTACTGCCCACTGTTTACTGATTCCAGGGGTTCTATGTGAATGGAAATATAGGTATCATTCCCGAACTTTTTCTTCAAGAGTTCTTCAGACATTTCTACCCGGTTATGCGCATCCAGCACCGACATGGCAGCGTCTACCAGCACATGCAAATCTACCGCAATATTGCAGCCGATACGGCGGGTACGCAAGCTGTGTACACCTTGCAAGCCATTAACACTTTCAACAATATGAGTAATCTGGCACTCGGTTTCTTCGGGCAACGAACGCTCCATCAGTTCGCAAGCGGCGGTCCAGGCTAGTTTTACGCCCACACGGCCAATAAACAAGCTAACGATAATAGCCGCGATAGGGTCTAATATATAAAATTTTTCGCCTAATAAAATCGCACCGCCAATACCGAACATTACGCCGATAGACGAAAACGAATCGGTACGGTGGTGCCAGGCATTGGCCTCCAGTGTAGGGCTATTGATGCGCTTGGCAACACGGATGGTTAGCCGGTATATCAATTCTTTAACGAGCACTGCAACAGCCGCAGCCGCCAATGCTATGATACCGGGCGCTTCAATAGTACCTCCCTGCGCCACGTGTATGATTTTCGTCATGCCTTCCCAACAGATGCCAATGGCCACAGCAATCAGAAAAAAACTAATAATCAACGAAGCCATTGTTTCAAATTTTCCATGCCCGTAGTTATACCGCCGATTGTCGGGTTTAGCCCCCATGGCCACGCCCAGAAAGGTAATGAAATCGGTAAACAAGTCGGACAGCGAGTGAATAGCATCGGCTATCATAGCAGCGCTATGCCCCGAAATGCCGGCAAAGAGTTTGAAAATAGTAAGGACTACGTTTGCTATTAATCCATACCATGTTACCCTGTTGGCCGCCTGCAAGCGTTTTTGCTTGATGGTTTGTTCCCGTTTATGCATGATTAAAACCGAATTTACAATTCAATTCCTAATTTTAAATTCATAATCCGTTGGTACGATTCGTCAATACGCTCTTCTGAAATTTTACCGGACTGCACCAACTTATAAATTGTATCAAGGGCTTTTTGAGCGATTTTCGAATCGTAGGTAGCGCCGTTGTTCGACAGGCACAAGATGTCGACTCCGGCATTTACCGCCTTTTCCAACGCCATTTCCAACGGATAGTTATCGGCAATGGCGCCCATCGCCAAATCATCGGATACAATCACACCGCGGAATCCTAACTGCTCCCGCAAAAGACCTGTCAATATTTTTTTCGACATCGTAGCCGGATAATCCGCATCAAGCTTAGCATTGAACACATGTGAAGTCATAATCAATTTCACAGAGTCGGCTATCAACTCGCGGTATGGCTGTAACTCCACTTCGCTCCAGGTGGCGGTTACATCGGCACCACCAGCGTGCGTGTCGTTCGTAGAACTGCCGTGTCCTGGAAAGTGCTTCGAACAGGTCAGTATACCGCGTTTCGTATGTTCGTCTATCCAGATACGGGCATGCTTCACCACCTTTTCCGGATCGGCCGAAAAACTGCGCTCTACCTTACCGATAACGGGGCATACGGGGTTCACATCCAAATCGACACAGGGCACAAAGTTCAAATTAATACCCAATGCCGCCAACGTTTGCGCTGTGCGTGCCGCATAAAAGCGGGTGGTATCTACATTATTCAACATCCCTTGATATTTGGCAGTTACCGTGCGGGGAAAACCGTAAGCCGGTTTCAGGCGGCTCACCTTTCCTCCTTCCTCGTCGATTGAAACTAATAATTTAGTAGTAGATAATTGCTGTAAGTCCGCCACCAGTTTTTTCACCTGTTCCGGCGATTGGATATTACGTCCGCGCGTACGTGTGGGCACATCGTAATCGAACAGAATGACGCCACCGACATGCAAGTCTTTTATAGCCACGCATACATCGTTACCTTTTTTCAGTTCCGTGCCGCGAAAACCAACCAACAACATTTGTGCAATCTTGTCTTTCAGCGGTGTTTCTATTGTTTGCGCACAACCAGTAGAACCCACTAAGGCCAAGGCGACCAACAACGACAAATATTTTTTCATCATTTCATTTCTTATTTACAACCACAAAGATAAAAAAAAGCGCGGACTTCTGGAGAAGTCCGCGCCCCGTTTTGAAAGTAAAAAACATACTTAACGTGAAGGACGTCTATAATTATTTAGCAATTTTTTCAAGCCATTTCAACATGAACAGCATGGTGAACATGGAGATGCAGCAAGCTATCACAAATACCATCCAAGTCATCCAAATAGGAATGCTTTCATAAAGGATAGCGCCGATAAACAGCAATGAGTTACCGATAGCTGTAGCACAAAGCCACAAACCCTGCATCATACCTTGGTATTTAGGGGGAGCCACTTTCGACACGAACGAGATTCCAAGCGGTGAAATGAACAATTCGGCTACCGTTAAAATAAAGTAGGTACCTACGAGCAAGAATGGTGTAACTTTAGCAAATGTAACACCACCGGCCAGTTCCGAGTGCAGCGGAAGGGCAAACGAACCCAATGTCATCAGCACATACCCGCAAGCGGCAATACCCATACCGATAGCTATTTTCTTGGGTGTCGAAGGTTCTTTACCCTTAGCGCGCAACCATCCGAAAAGAGCCAACACTGCGGGAGTAAGGAATACTACGAAAAACGGATTGATGGATTGGAACAACTCTGCACCCACCAGCGTGGTGAAACCAAGGTTGATATTAATCCCGCTCAAATCCGTGTAATCCTTGGCAAACATCGTTAGCGTCAACCCATTTTGGTGAAACGAAAACCAGAAGAAAATAACCACTGCAAACACTGCAAACAAAGCATACATGCGTTGTTTCACTTCGTGAACCGACATCTCGGCACCTTGTACACCAGCAGCTTTTGCATCGTGATGTTGTGGATTAGGGAATTTCTTTTTATTGAACATGTAGATTGACAACGAGATAAGCATAGCACCGATAGCTATTGCAAATGCATAGTGGAAACCGGTTACAAATACATTCAAATAATCGCTTGCAAAATTAGCGCCGGTATAGCCCATTGAATTGGCATACTCTGCCAATTGCGGCACCTCTACTCCTTTAAGCGCAGTGTGGCACATTTCCGGCAAAGCAGCTTCGTAGGCAAAGCCATGCGAAGTAACCCACCAGTTACGCATAGCTACTGCCATAATCGGTGCAAAAATAGCACCCACGTTTATAAACATGTAAAATAACGAGAAGCCCGAGTCGCGCATTTTTAAGTATTGCGGATTATCATACATTTGGCCAACCAATGCTTGCAAGTTACCTTTGAACAAACCATTACCAAAGGCAATTATAAAGAGTCCCAAACATGAGAGTACCAACAATGGAATGAATTGATCTTCGGGAACAGGTGTACTGGTCGGGTAGGCCAAAATCACATAACCTGCAGCCATCAGAAGAAGCCCTACAAGAATAGTGCCTTTAAAATTCTTCAGTTTATCTGCAATCAAACCACCCACAAAGGCAAGGATATAGATTGAGAAATAAAAGATCGAATAAATAATACCGGCATTCGTTCCACTTAATCCAAATTTGGCTTGCAAAAACAAGAGGAGAATTGCCATCATGGTGTAAAAGCCGAAACGCTCGCCCATGTTAGAAAGCGCCGCTCCCAATAATCCTTTCGGGTGATTTTTAAACATAGAGTTTTATTTAAAAGTTAGTAAATTAAAAGTTCTATCTTATATTTTAGCAGGGCAAAGATAGGAAAAAAATAGTATATTCGAATAAAATCTTAACTTTGTACGATAGATATTGATTGAAATTATGAAAAAAGTATTGTTGACAACATCATTGGTCATAGCTTATTGTTACTATCTGGCTGCACAAACTCCATTACAACGGGGCAGCGAAATTCCGCAAGGTTCCGTAGTATACGCATTACCATCTACAACTATTGAGATACAAGCCGAAGCGGTGCACGAACTGTTTACCGCCGGCCCGTATGCCCGTTATTCCCAGAAATATTTAGGCATAGAAGCCGAAGCTGCCAATAAAGAAATTTACTATTTAAAAAGCCTCGCTCTGAAAACCACTATTGAAGCCGATGCTATACAAATATATGCATTAGAGGTAAAAGATAAAAATGCAGCGGCGAACTTTCTTCGTTTCTCGTCCGAAGGTTTAATCGTGTCGCTTGACCAAGCAGGTAGCACACCGGCCAATTTTCAGTTTTCCAATGCTACCCCGGCAGCCTTTGCAGACAAAGGCGTGGAAGCGAATATAGGCAGCGAAAAAGTAACGCTTTACAAAACAGTACAAACCGACAGTGGTTTTGAAAAAGTGCCCGTACAGCAAAACCAGACAGTAGAAAAAAATCCGGAGAAACGTGCCGAAGAAGCAGCCAATGTAATTTTCACGTTGCGTAAAAAACGTATTGAGTTAATTACCGGTGATGTGGAAGGCGCGCTAAGCAAAGACGGGCTGCAAGCAGCGCTCAATGAGATTAAACGTCTCGAAGATGAATATCTTTCACTATTTATAGGAAAAACCACCAGTGATGTACAGAGTGCCGTATTCTATGTAACCCCTGCGGCTTCGCAAGCAAAACAGTTATATGTAGCATTCCGCTTTTCGGATACGCAAGGATTATTGCAGGCCAACAATGTGGCAGGCCGTCCGGTTACACTTGAATTAACGCCGGAGAAAAAAGCCGCCGAACAGCCTTCGAATGCCGCCGACAACAGCGGTAAGCAGCCGCGTGTAGCTTACCGCATGCCCGAAGCCGTGCAAGCACGCATCAACGACGGACAAAATACCTTGTTGCAAACACGCCTGCTGGTATACCAACTGGGGCGCACGATGACATTTCCCGCCAATCTGCAAGTGAAATAAAAAATATTTATAGCAAAATGCGCAAACGATTACGTAGCATATACATCCTGTTAAAGCTTCTCGGCGAAAGTTTTTCATTTTCGTATGAATCAGTGAAATCGAATAAATTGCGCACGTTACTTTCGCTGCTGGGTGTCACTATCGGTATCTTCTCCATCGTGTCGGTGCTGACTATGGTGGATGCTCTTGAATCAAATATCCGAGAAGGGATCGAATCGTTTGGCTCCGATGTTATTTATGTGCAACGCTGGCCGTGGGGGCCTGAAGACGGGGTAGAATATAAATGGTGGGAGTTTCGCCAACGCCCGACCATTAAATACGAAGAATACCTGCATATACAAAACCATTGCAAAAGCGCCGCCACATCGGCTTTTGTACTGAATTTTTCACGGCAATTGAAATATAAAACCAACACCACTTCGCGCGTGGGTATTGCCGGTGTTACGTACGATTGGGACAAAATTTCGTCGTTCGATATTGAAGACGGGCGTTATTTTTCGCCGATGGAAATTAACAGCGGCGCCAATGTAGCCCTCATCGGGAACAAGTTGGCTATTGAATTATTTGGCGACGACACACCGGTAGGCAAAACATTCCAAATAGCCGGACGCAAAACCCGCGTGATAGGCTTGCTGAAAAAACAAGGTAAAAGTTTACTGAACGCCTCCGACTACGACAATTCATTGATGGTGCCGCTCAATTATGCACGTGCCATGGCCAATATGCGTTACGCCGATCCGTTCATTGCAGTAAAAGCAAAAAGCGGCGTGACAATCGATGATATGAAAGGCGAATTAAAAATGCTGATGCGTTCGCTGCATCGACTCAAACCATCACAGAAAGATGATTTTGCTCTTAACGAATTAAGCAGCATTACGAAACAACTGAACCCTATATTAGGTACTATCAACGGGGTTGGCTGGATTATCGGCGGATTCGCTATTCTCATCGGGGCATTCGGCGTGGCCAACATTATGTTTGTGTCGGTGAAAGAACGCACCTCTATCATCGGTATTCAGAAAGCGCTTGGTGCAAAAAATTATTTTATCCTCATGCAATTTTTGTTCGAAGCGGTGCTACTTACTATTGCAGGTGGGCTTTTAGGGTTATTGATTGTCTTCATTGGCACCAATGTGGTTACCTATGCTTTTGACTTTCCTATTGCGCTTACGCTTGGCAACATCTTACGAGGTATTCTTATCTCCACTGTTGTTGGTATCCTTGCCGGTATTATTCCTGCATCAATGGCTGCACGCCTCAATCCGGTAGTAGCTATTTCGGCAAAATAGGTTAGCGATTGTTATCAACCAGATTGGTTAACGCTACAAAATCGGCTACACTCAATTGCTCGGGACGCATAGTAAAATAGTGGTGTTCGGGCAACACAGCATCGTGCGTTACGGCTTTAATAGAATTACGGATAACCTTTCGCCGCTGATTGAATGTGGCTTTTATTATTTGTTTGAATAAAATTTCGTTGCACTCCAACTTCGCCACGGAGTTGCGCTTCAAGCGTATCACTGCCGATTTCACTTTAGGCGGCGGCGAGAATACGTGCTCGTGAACCGTAAACAAATAGTCAATATCGTAGTAGGCTTGCAGCAACACGCTTAGAATACCATACGTTTTACTGCCCGGCGGACAAGCGATACGCTCGGCCACTTCTTTCTGAATCATGCACACCACTTCGGGAATCTGATTCTTGCAATCCAGAATCCTGAAAAAAATTTGCGACGAAATATTGTATGGAAAATTCCCGATAACCGAAAACGGCTCCACAAAAACTTTAGTTAAATCCATTTGCAGGAAGTCACCTGCAATGAGCCGCTCACCCAGCGCCGGATAATTTTGTTGCAGGTAGGCCACCGAGTCTTTGTCGATTTCGGCGGCGTAGGTAGTAATATCAGAACGCTGCAACAGCAATCCGGTAAGTACGCCCATCCCCGGTCCTACTTCGAGTACACAGCGTGTGCCGCCCGACAGGCTATCGACAATGCGTTGTGCAATACTTTTATCATTTAAAAAGTGTTGTCCCAGGTGTTTCTTTGCACGAACTTGCTCCATAATTATTATTTACTTTTTGTCTCCGAATTACACAAATGGCACGAATTAAAATACAATTATAGAGTCAATAAGAAATTACAGAATTTTTCTTGTTTGCTTTGCAAACACATTTAGTTTCGCTGAGCTTCGGTTCGTGTAATTTATATTTTAGTTGTCTCTATGCACATCTCCATTCGTGTAATTCGTGGATAAACTTTGTAGTTAAAAATTGTGTTGTATTGTCATTACAACGGGTAGATGGTCGCTCACACCGCCTTTATACTTGCCTGCCTCGAATGTACGGCGTACTTTTTCGCCTAAAAATTTATTGTCCTGCTCCAGCAAAAATTCCGCACGGAATACTTGCACATCGCTTGGCGAAATGGATACCGGCTGCCGTGTATCCAACAAATTACCCGATATAAAAAATAAATCTATAAGTTCCCAATTTTTCTGGTATTTCAACGAGCCCTCTCCGCGCTTGGCCAACGGCAACATTAGATTGTGCAGGCAAGAGAGGCATTTAACACCATCTACGGCACCCAACGTTTTTACAACTGGCCGGCTGTCGGGCGTATCGTTAAAATCGCCCATCACTATAATATTGGCATGCGGGTTAACGCAGAGAATAGAATCGGTTACGGCACGCAATGTTTCGGCAGCCCGCACACGCTTTGGTTCAGACTTGGAAGCACCTCCCAACTTCGATGGCCAGTGGTTAACAAATACATGTAGTGTATCCAAGCCACGCAGTACTCCTTTTGCATATAGGATCTCGCGTGTACCACAACTACCCGAATTGTAGCAAACCTTAAACCAAGCGGTATTCAATACTTCGAACCGATCGGTACGGTAGAGCAATGCCACATCAATGCCGCGCGGGTCGGGCGAATCGCGATGTACAATACCATAGCCGATTTTTGCCAGCGGCGTTTCTTTAGTCAACTTATGCAACACAACTCTATTTTCCACTTCGCACAATCCCACCAATGCCGGAGCATTTCCGTCGCCAACGGCGACAATTGTTTTAGCGATGCCGTTATTTTTTGTTTTCAGTTTTTTCCATGTCCATCCATACTTTCCTGTAGGCGTAAAATCTTCGTCTTGCGCATGAGGATCTTCGATCGGGTCAAACAAATTCTCAAGATTGAAGAACATCACTTTGTCCACCTGCAACACTTGCTGGGCAATGCCTACAAACGGACAAAACAAAAGTGCCAAAACAAAAAAATGCTGTCGCATAAACCACTTTCACTAAATTAATGGGCACAAAGGTACGAAAAAAAATTACGGGCGGAAGCAGCGGACAATAGTAACAATAGAACATGGTTCTATTGCAGAAACTAATGTTGAGTAATTTTTACATTTGCTTTTTCAACTCTGTTACCACCGTAACAGTTACCATAGCAACTAAAAAACAAGCCGCTGAAAACGGCTTGCTTGTATATTACAACTTTTTTATTGTTTACTTCGTCGCCAACTCAATGGCTTTGAGTGCAGCGTTGCGCAAGCCTTCGAGTTTTTTACCACCAGCCGTAGCAAGGAATTTTTGTCCGCCACCGCTGCCATCCATTTCCTTGGCTGCCTCGCGAATTATGTTCGAAGCATTCAATCCTTTTTCCACCAAGTCGTCTGAAAGCGCCACTGTCAGCATTGGTTTCTGGTCAGCCACACTGCTGCCTACAAACAATAGACTATCTTTCGCTGTTCGTATCTGGTAGGCCAATGCTTTCAACACCTCTGGTAATACCGGCATGTTAAGTACCGCCAACTTTATACCATTTTCTTCGCGCAAGTTTTGCAGCAGCGATTCTTTCAATTGTGCGACTCGTTCAGCGATAAACGCCTGCACTTGTTTTTCCATTTCGCCATGGTCGGTCATTATTTTGCGGATGGCTTGCACCGTGTTCGGTGCGTTGTTGAACAGGTTGGCAATGGCTTTGAAGGTATCTTGCAATTCATCGAGTAGTTCTTCGGCTTTGGCCGCCGACACTGCTTCGATACGGCGCACACCGGCAGCTACCGCACTTTCGCTGAGAATGCGGAAGAACCCGATTTCGCCCGTAGCGCGCACATGCGTACCACCACATAATTCTTTGGAGCGGCCATAACAAACCACGCGCACCTTGTTTTCATATTTTTCGCCGAACAGTGCCATAGCGCCCAGCGCCTGTGCTTCTTCAATGGGCACCTCGCGATATTCGTTGAGTGGTGTGTTGGCCCGCACCAGTTCGTTTACCAAATGTTCCACCTTGCGAATTTCCTCGTCGGTTACCTTTTGGAAATGCGAGAAGTCAAAACGCAAATACTCGGATGTAACCAACGATCCTTTCTGCTCCACATGCGTACCCAACACCTGGCGCAATGCATAGTGCAGCAAGTGGGTAGCCGTGTGGTTGCATGCCGTTGCCTGTCGTTTTTTCAAATCAACCTCGGCAGTAAAATCGGCCTGCAAGTCTTGCGGCAGTTTATTGGAAATATGTACCGTCAGTTTATTTTCTTTTTTCGTATCTACAATTTCTACACGTTCCTTTCCATTATAAATATATCCCGCATCGCCCATCTGACCGCCGCTTTCGCCATAGAAAGGTGTAGTATCGAACACTAATTGGACTTGTTCTTTGCCTTTTGTTTTCACCATCCGGTAACGTGCAATCTTGGTCGTACACGACGTGGTATCGTAACCTACGAATTTGGTATGCGAACATGGATGTATCTCCACCCAGTCGCCTTCTTCGGTAGCAGCAGCGTTACGGCTACGCTGTTTCTGGGCTTCCAGCTCTTTTTCGAATTCCGTCAGGTTGACCGTAAATTTATTTTCACGTGCAATCAGCTCCGTCAAATCAATCGGAAAACCGTAGGTATCGTATAACAAAAAGGCGTCTTTTCCATTAATCGTTCTACTCGCGGCATTCTTTTCCATCAGCGAATCGAGCAGGCGGATACCTGTTTCAAGTGTACGCAAGAATGTTGCTTCTTCTTCGTGAATCACCTGCTCCACCAATTGCTGGCGTACTTTGAGTTCAGGGAATGCTTCACCCATTTCAGCTACCAACGTAGGCACCAAGCGGGCGATAAACGGCTCTTCGAACCCGAGGAACGTGTAACCGTAGCGCACAGCACGGCGTAAAATACGACGAATCACATAACCTGCTTTAGCATTCGACGGCAACTGCCCATCTGTAATCGAAAAGCTGCAAGCGCGCAAGTGATCGGCTATTACACGCATAGCTACATCGCACTGCTCATTGGCTCCATATTGTTTGCCACTCAGTTCACTTATCTTTTTAATAATCGGCTGGAACACGTCGGTATCATAGTTCGACGTTTTACCCTGTACCACACGGCACAAACGCTCGAATCCCATACCGGTATCGACGTGTTTTTTCGGCAACTGCTCAAGGCTGCCGTTGGCTTTACGGTTGTATTGGATGAACACGAGGTTCCAAATCTCAATCACCTGCGGATCGTCGGCATTCACGCGGCTAGCACCCGGCACAGCAGCACGCTCGGCATCGGAGCGAGAGTCATAGTGAATTTCCGAACACGGCCCGCACGGTCCCGTGTCGCCCATTTCCCAAAAATTATCTTTCTTCTTGCCTATCAGGATACGGTCTTCGGGAAGATATTGTTTCCACAATTCGAATGCTTCGGTATCCATTTCCACACCGTCTTCAGGGCTGGCTTCGCACACAGTAGCATATAACCGGTTTTTGTCGATTTTCAATACTCCCGTAAGGTATTCCCATGCCCATGCAATAGCTTCTTTTTTGAAATAGTCGCCAAAACTCCAATTGCCCAACATCTCAAACATTGTATGATGATAAGTGTCGTGCCCTACTTCTTCGAGATCGTTGTGCTTACCACTCACGCGAAGGCACTTTTGCGTATCGGCCACGCGCGGATGTTCGATGGGGATGTTGCCGAGAAACCAATCTTTAAATTGGTTCATACCCGCATTGGTAAACATAAGCGTAGGGTCGTTCTTTACTACCATCGGGGCGCTCGGCACAATAATATGCTGCTTGCTACGGAAAAAATCAAGGAATGATTGACGTATTTCTTGTGATGTCATAGGTGTTAGCTTAAAAATATAACTTACAAAGGTAGCAAAAAAATTCATGTATAGTAAAACGCAACCGGCCACTCATTGGAGCGGCCGGTTACATTTATTTACAAGCAATATTTAGTCTTTTTGCAAGAATGGATATTTGTAATCGGTGGGCGGCACAAGGGTTTCCTTGATGGTGCGGGGACTTACCCAGCGCAACAGGTTCAAGTAACTGCCTGCTTTGTCGTTCGTACCGCTGCGGCGGGCGCCACCAAAGGGTTGCTGGCCCACTACAGCACCAGTCGGCTTGTCGTTGAAGTAAATATTTCCGGCAGCATATTGCAACGTATGCGCGGCAGCATCCAACACGTAGCGGTCTTTTGCCCAGATAGAACCTGTCAAACCATAAGGCGATGTTTCATCCACCAACCTTAATGTTTCTTCCCATTGATTTTCGGGATATACGTATATTGATAGCACCGGACCGAAAATTTCTTCTTCCATCGATGCAAAATGCGGGTCTTTGGCCTGAATAATGGTAGGTTGTACAAAGTAACCTTTCGATTTATCACCCGTGCCACCGAACACAATTTCCGCATCTTTCGACGTTTTAGCTTTTTCGAAATAGCTCATAATATTGTCGAACGAAGCTTCGTCGATCACTGCATTCACGAAATTGGGAAAGTCGCGCACATCGCCCATTTTAATTTCGGCCAGCATGTCGCCCATGCGTTTTTTTACATCAGGCCACAGGTTCGACGGAACGTAGGCGCGTGAAGCAGCAGAGCATTTTTGGCCCTGGTATTCGAATGCACCGCGCACTAATGCCACAGCTAATTCCTGCGCATCGGTTGACGGATGGGCAATCACAAAATCTTTACCACCTGTTTCGCCCACTAAGCGCGGGTATGAGCGGTACTTTGCCAAATTGTTGCCTGCCGATTGCCAGAGGTTATCAAATGTCGAGCTGGAACCCGTGAAGTGCAAGCCGGCAAAATTTTTGTCGGCAAACACAACGTCGCCAATCACACGGCCCGAACCGGGCAGAAAGTTGATAACACCATCGGGCACTCCGGCTTCTTTAAAGATCTGCATCAGGTAGTAGTTCGACAGAATAGCCGTGGTGGCGGGCTTCCACAGGCATACGTTGCCCATCAGCACCGGCGACATATTCAGGTTGGCCGCAATAGCCGTGAAGTTGAACGGCGTAACGGTAAATACAAAGCCTTCGAGCGGGCGGTACTCCATGCGGTTGATAACACCCGGCTCACTATGCGGCTGTTGATTGTATATCGTTCCTGCAAAGTGGGCATTGAAGCGCAGGAAGTCGATGGTTTCGCAAGCCGAGTCAATTTCTGCCTGAAACGCATTTTTGCTTTGCCCTAACATAGTAGCGGCATTCATTACTGCACGGTATTTTTTTGCAATCAGCTCAGCAATCCGTACCGTAATAGCAGCGCGTTCTACCCACGGAAAACGTTCCCATTCTTTTTTCGCTTTCATAGCGGCATCAATTGCCATCTGCACTTCTTTAGCTCCCGCCTTGTGGTAGGTAGCCAGTACATGGTCGTGGTCGTGCGGCATCACTACTTTGCCGGTATCTCCGGTACGCACATCCTTACCGCCGATAATCAAGGGAATTTCTATTTCGGTCGAAGCCATTCGCTTCAATTCTGCTTGCAATTCTTTGCGTTCGGGCGAGCCCGGTGCATAACTTTTCACCGGTTCGTTGGCCGGATACGGGAAATGGAAAACTGAGTTATTCATAATGCGTTAAATTTTATTTTGCAAAGAACAAAGATAGAAAAAATCCTGTAAAATAATGTATCTTTGCAAAAAAATAGTTTACATGGAAATAACACTGAGAGAGGGAGCAAATTACACGGCGAAAAAAACTGTAGCCTACGAAGACACCGCAGCCCATTACGGTTCGGGGCTGATAGAAGTATTTGCCACCCCCGCTATGATTGCGTTGATGGAGAATGCCGCTATGCATGCGGCCCTGCAAGGTTTGCCGGAAGGCTTCAATACGGTTGGTACGGCGGTAAATATTGTACATAGCAAAGCGACCCCAAAAGGTATGAACGTAGCAGCAACCGCTACGCTTACTAAAATTGACGGCAAACGATTATTATTTAATGTGGTAGCTGAAGATGAAAAAGGAGAAATAGGTCGCGGCACGCACGAGCGGTGCATTATTGATACTGCAAAATTTATGAATAAGATACAATAAAGGTACAAGGGAACAAGGGTAAAAAGGAACAACGGATTTTCCTTTTCATCCTTTCACCTTTTATCCTTTCACCTTTAAAGCTATGTTTAAAAAATTTTTTGATTGGTATAAAAAAGCTTTTCACTTCGTGACGTACGATATGTGGCATATTGATACGGAACACTATAGTAAACGTGATGCATTCCTCATTAAGCAACTGAAAATATTTACTATTGCCATCCGCCGCTTTTTCGAAGACAAAGTAAGTATCCGTAGTTCGGCGCTGTCGTATTATTCGTTGACGGCAGTAGTCCCTATTGTAGCCGTGCTATTTGCTGTAGCCAAAGGCTTCGGGATATCCGATATGTTGCGCGAGTCGCTCAATCAGAATTTTGGCGACTACACCGAAGTGATCGATTTTCTCATGCAATTTGCTGACAATGCTATTGCCAATACCCGCACGGGCGTGCTGAGTTCGTTAAGTATCATATTCCTGTTATGGTCGGTCGTAAAAGTACTGAACAACATTGAGAGCGCGTTCAATGATGTGTGGCAAGTAAAGCGCCCACGTCCCATGGCCCGCAAGTTTGCCGACTACTTTGCATTTATCCTTATCGTACCGATATTCCTTGCCGCATCCAGCTCGCTTTCTGTTTTTTTTCGCTACCATGTAGGCTCGTGGACACAAGATGTTCCGGTGCTGGAACACCTTGGTACACTGTCGGGAACCTTGCTACCATTTGCCCTCGTGTATATTGTACTGACGTTTGTCTACGTAACTGTTCCATTCACCAAAGTTAAAATAGGCCCTGCATTTATCGCCGCTATTATTGCAGGTACTGCGTTTCAATTGACACAGAATTTTTATATCTTTTCACAAATCACGGTATCGAAGTATGGCGCCATCTACGGTGCTTTTGCTGCATTACCGTTATTGTGTATCTGGTTGCAACTAAGCTGGATTATTATACTCTTCGGAGCCGAACTATCGTTTGCTTACCAAAATGTGGAACGTTACCACTACGAAGCTACAGCCGATCACATCAGTCCATTCCAACGGAAAATATCGGCCATACTTGTAATGCAACATATTGCCAGGCGCTTTACCAAAGGCGCTATACCGCAAACCATTGCAGAGTTGACCGAAGATTTGGATTTACCTTACCGCGTAGTTCGTAACAGTGTGGAAGACCTGCAACAATGTAACCTGCTGTCGGAAGTAATGATACAAGGTAAACGCAAAGCCAAAGACAGCGCATACCAACCGGCCATCGATATTCATTTATTAACAATCGGTTATGTATATAAGGCCCTCAATCGTATGGGGCAAGTAGCACTGGCCGACGACGATAACCAAGACATGAAACGGCTTGTAGAGATACTCAATAAACCGTTCAAAGTGTTCGAAAAATCGGACGAAAATAAATTATTGATCGAAATTTAGGTTATAGGATTTTCCACCCTAAACTAATGACAAATGCATTGGTGTGGAATTTGACATCCTGTACCTTTGCCGTATTGGTAAATGTGTAGTCGTAGCGAAAATCGAGTGTAAACATCAGCAAGTCGACGCCAAGCCCCGCCTGCCCGGCAAAGTTGAAAGCAGCACTTTCTACGGTTTCTCTGAAATCATCGCCTACTGTAAATGAAAACTTAGGGCCTACAAATGCACGCAAGTTGCCCAATTTAAAATCGAGCAATTTGAAACCGAGCAATACCGGCACGTCAATTGCATGTGTTTTAATGTCGTCAATTTCATTCGAAATATCCTCCACATCGGTACTCTTGAACGAGTAGAGCAACTCCGGCTGTATATATAGCCTATGACCGAAACGCAAGAATACGCCCGCGTCGAAACCCGGTTTCATGTTGGATTTCATTTCATCGACATTGAATGAGAATTTCGAGAAATTGAGCGCTGCTTTCGGCCCAAACGTAAATTGCGCAAAAGCCGAAGTAGTAAGCAGAATGACGGTCAATGTAAAAAGAATTTTTTTCATAATCGTTAGTTTTAATGAATAACCGGATAAGTTGTGATGGCACAAAGATATATTTTTTTAACTAAATAGCCATTTCCAATACATGAGTTTAAATGCAAAAAATAAAATTTTTCAATACTGCACCTACACTTCTATAATCCAATTATCAACTGGAGAATTGTGCTTTTCTTGATGATGTTCCAGATATTCTTGAACCATTTCATCGGTTAGGTTACAAGTACTCCAAACACCATAACTAACACCTCTGCCGATCGCAGGCTGTGTGGCATATCCGATGACTATAAACAGTTTTTTCATTAAAAGTGACAACTGGTACACTACCGAACGGGGGACTCTATTCTGTCTTTCCATTCCCTAAGATATTTTCCCCATTCTGTCATAAACTGATATATTTCTTGACTTGGAACTTCTATTTTGTCTTCAAAATAATTATAGTTAACTATAGATATTT
>JAVBNJ010000077.1:0-12734 GCA_031551625.1 Bacteroidales bacterium
GCTACAATCGTTAACCATTTTTCTTTTTTAATTTCTATTCGGGCGGAAATTGTCCTGCCTCTACTGCGCCAATTAGCAATTGTCATTTGTCAATCGTCAATCGTCAATTAAAAACCCCTGCTATGATTTTTCTATCATTGCCTTTTATTTCTATTTGCTCTAACCTATAAACAAAAAGAAACGTAGATTTTAATTTATTGCTATTTGAGGTCTTGAGATACCTATTGTAAAAAACAAACTAAAATCCACGCATTAACGTGAACTAAAATCCTTTTACAATAGTTGAAATTTCTCAAGTTTCAAATAGCGGACAGAATCGAAAACTCCGATTCCTACAATTAAGAAAGAACGTCAATTATATTACGCACATATTTGTGAATAAATCACAATAAAACTTATACATGCAGAATATGGGGCAAAAGTAGTTAAATATTTTCAACTGCCAAATAACAAAGTGTTAAAACAGTGTTAAAATTACATTTTAAGCCCCTTTTGGAGTTGGGGGCCTTATAAATGTATCACTTCGCCATGCGCTGCGGCAGCCGCTTCCATAATGGCTTCGCTCATGCTCGGATGCGGATAGATGCTGTGAATAATATCCTTCCCTTTTACGCCCATGTTGCGCAGGTTCACAATACCACCTATCATTTCCGTTACGTTCATGCCACACAAGTGAGCGCCTAGCAATTCATCAGTCGCTGCATCGAGAATCAGTTTCACAAAACCGTCTTTTTCACCCGCTGCAGATGCCTTTCCCGAAGCGGTATACGGGAATTTCCCGATTTTAATATCCAACCCTTTGGCACGGGCAGCCTTCTCGGTCAAGCCCACCGAGGCCGTTTCGGGCGATGCATACATGCAGCCCGGAATATTGCCATAATTAATCGGCGAAGGGTTCAATCCGGCAATAGCTTCCACGCATGAAATAGCTTCTGCCGAAGCCACGTGCGCCAATGCCGGTGTGGCAATCACATCGCCAATAGCGTAAATGCCCTCTACATTCGTACGGTAGTGTTCGTCTACTTTAATACGTCCACGCTCCACAGCCACGCCTGCCTGTTCAAGGCCAATGTTTTCAATATGTGCCACAATACCCACTGCCGAAAGCACCAAGTCGACCGCCAGCGTTTCTTCGCCTTTCTTGGTCTGCATCGTAAGTACACAGCCTTCACCGGACGTATCGACATTTTTAACCTGCGTACTCACCATTGCTTTGATGCCCGCTTTACGGAACGAACGCGAGAGTTGTGCCGATACTTCTTCATCTTCGAGCGGCGCAATGTTATCAAGGTATTCAATCAATGTTACCTGCGCGCCCATGCTATGATAAAAGTAAGCCAATTCACAACCAATGGCGCCCGATCCAATCACCGCCATTGTTTTCGGAATGCTTGCAGGTACCAATGCCTGACGGTAACCAATTATTTTTTTACCGTCGATGGGTGCAAACGGCAAACTGTTGGCGCGCGCACCGGTAGCCACAATCACATGTTTGGCCGCTACGGTTTGTTTACCGCCATCGGCAGCTGTTATCTCAACACTCTTGTCGGCATTGAGTACCGCTGTTCCTGCAATCACGGTAATATTATTTTTCTTCAATAAATATTCCACGCCTTTATTCATGCCGGCAGATACCGCACGGCTACGGGCAACCACTGCCGCCAAGTCGGGCGTAACAGCCCCTTCGATCTTCACCCCATAATCGGCGCCATGCTGTGCATAATGCAACGCCTGTGCACTTTTGAGCAATGCTTTAGTAGGAATACAACCCCAATTGAGGCAAATGCCCCCCACTTCCGAACGTTCTACCACTGCGGTTTTGAAACCCAACTGTGCGGCACGAATGGCAGCTACATAACCGCCCGGACCGCTTCCGATAACTAAAATGTCAAACATGATTTTTTTATTTACAAATTTTAAGATTTACAGATTTACAGATTTTTATTATTTTGCAAAGATACAATTTTTGTGTAAATTTGTAGAATATATTTTTCTCAATAGAATATGACAGCAACTGAATTATACCAGTGCATCCAGCGCAAGCAATCGTTTCTTTGCGTAGGTCTGGACAGCGATAGTAAGAAACTACCGAAACATTTACTCGGCGAAGCGGAACCGCTGTTCACCTTCAACAGGGCTATTATTGATGCTACGGCTCCCTATACAGTGGCTTACAAACCGAACTTGGCCTTCTACGAAGCGTTGGGCGCCAACGGCTGGGTGCAGTTGGACAAGACGGTGAAATATATCCGCGAACATTACCCCGACATTTTCATTATTGCCGATGCCAAACGCGGTGATATCGGCAATACCTCGAAACTATACGCCGAAGCGTTTTTCGAACAAATGGACGTTGATGCCGTAACACTGGCTCCCTACATGGGGCGTGACACCGTGCAGCCATTTTTGGAATACCCCAATAAATGGGCAATTATTTTAGCGTTGACATCGAACGCATCGGCTACCGACTTTGAAACCGTTGCTACACAAGACGGCGAAAAGGTTTACGAAACGGTACTGAAAACTTCGCAACAATGGGGCACTACCGATAACACCATGTATGTGGTAGGCGCTACGCAGGCCGCCATGCTTGTGGGCATCCGAAAAATCGTACCCAACCACTTTTTGCTGGTACCGGGTGTAGGCGCACAAGGTGGAAGCCTCGAAGACGTTGCCAAATATGGCATGAATGCACAATGCGGGTTGCTCGTCAATTCATCGCGCGAAATTATTTTTGCCGACAACAGTGAACGCTTTGCCGAAGCAGCCGCGCAGAAAGCAAAGGAGTTACAAGAAAAAATGAAAACACTTTTAGCCACAAATGTATCGTAATTTACGTGCATATATAGAAGAACTGGAGCGGAACAAAGACCTGATCCGTATCCGGCGCTTTGTAAATCCGGTATTGGAGATGGCTGAGATTGCCGACCGCATGGTGAAAAGCAACGGCAAGGCATTGTTGTACGAAAATACCGGAACCGGATTTCCGGTGCTGCTCAACATGTTCGGATCCAGAGAGCGCATGTTGGCGGCCTTGGGGCTAAATAAATACAGCGAAGTCGAAGGAAAGATAAACCAGCTATTCGGCCAGGTGATGACACCCCGGCAAACATTATGGGATAAATTGAAACTGCTTCCCACGCTGGCGCAAGCAGCACAATGGATGCCAAAGGTATCCGACAAACGCGGCGCCTGCCAGGAAGTAGTAATGGCCGAACCAGACCTGTCGAAACTCCCCATACTGCAATGCTGGCCGCACGACGGCGGGCGCTTCATTACCCTTCCGATGGTACATACCAGGGACCCTCGAACCGGCATACGCAACGTGGGCATGTACCGCATGCAAGTGTTTAGTAACAATACAACCGGAATGCACTGGCACCGTCATAAGACAGGCGCCCGGCATTTCCGGGAATTTAAAGAAATGAGTAGCGAAGAAAAAACTAACTCGCCATCCTCCATTCTCCATTCTCAATTTCCTGTGGCCATTGCCCTGGGCGGCGATCCTGTGTATACCTTCTGCGCTACAGCCCCCATGCCTGACAACATGGACGAGTATTTACTGGCCGGCTTTTTGCGCAACAAGCGTGTCGATTTAGTACGTTGCCTCACGCAACCGCTTGAAGTGCCTGCCGATGCCGATTTCGTTATCGAGGGATATGTAGACACGCAGGAACCACCGGTAATAGAAGGCCCCTTTGGCGACCACACGGGTTTTTATTCGCTCGAAGATGTATACCCGACATTGCACGTTACCTGTATCACGCACCGCAAAGATGCCGTGTATCCTGCCACTATCGTGGGGATACCGCCGCAAGAAGATGCATATATTGCCCAAGCCACCGAGCGGATTTTCCTTGCTCCTATCCGCCTGGCCATAGCACCCGAAGTGGTCGACATGCACATGCCGTTCGAAGGCGTTTCGCACAACATCGTTATTATCAAAATAAAAAAAGACTACCCGGGACAAGCTATTAAAGTGGCCAATGCCTTGTGGGGCGCCGGACAGATGATGTTCAACAAAATTATGGTAGTGGTGGATGGCGACGTTTCGCTTACCGATTATCACGAATTGTTACAGCATATTTCTAAACACTATAATCCGGCAACCGATACATATTTCAGCAGCGGCCCGCTCGATGTGTTGGATCATGCGGCTTCGGCTCCCGCCTGCGGGGGTAAAATCTGTATTGACGCAACAAACAAAATGGAGAATGAGAAAACATATTCAGAAAATAACTCTCAATTCTCAACCTTAAACTCAGCGAAGCCAATTTTCAATTCCCCATTATTTACTTTCACTCATAAAGGAGAGCTACCGCAATCACGCATCGTCGTACAATTCGATAACGAAGTTAACCTCAAAGATTTTCCAACTTGCGTATGGTTATTAGGCAACAACATTGATGCCGTACGCGATTGCAAAGTGGAAAATGACCAACTGGTTGCAGATGCGACCAGCAAACCGCAAACCATTGCCCCGCGCCGCTGGCCGAATGTGGTGTGCATGGACAACCAAACGATTGTAACCGTCAACAATAAATGGGCTTCGTACGGATTCGGCAAATTTGTAAAATCGCCCTCGCTGAAATACCGCCCGCTTGTAAAGAATGAAGGGGCGGCACTCACGGATTTCCCACAAAGGCACGAAGAACACAAAGATTGCTTCGCACCTCGCAATGACGATACCAAGTACATCATTGCAAGCGATAGCGAAACAATCTCCGATGATACTGAATCAGAAATTGCAAACCGGGAAGTAGAAATACTAACAGAACCCGAAACTTCTTACTGGAATTCCCCGCTTGGTTGGCTGAAGATAGAAGCAACCGGTACCGGCATCCGTTCTGTACTCTTCCACGAAGAACAGCCGGATGAAGTGGAAATAACTAATGAATTAGTTAAAGAATGTATCCGGCAGTTAACCGGCTATTTCGATGGTTCGCTCCGCACATTCGACCTCCCGCTCGATCCGTTGGGTACAGATTTTCAACAACGTGTGTGGAATGAATTATGCAGTATTCCTTATGCCGAAACCATCTCGTATACCGACCTGGCACGCCGTCTCGGCGATACAAAAGCCGTGCGTGCGGTAGCCGCTGCCAACGGGCAAAACAAGTTGATGATCATTATCCCCTGCCACCGTGTAATCGGCGCCAATGGTAAACTCGTCGGCTATGCAGGCGGCCTTCCCCGTAAAGAAAAGTTATTGCAACACGAGTTGCGTTATGCAGGACAAGGGCTTTTTAGAATTGACAATTGAGCAATTGACGATTGACAATTTGCGACAAGCGCAAAACAATAATCACAAAGTAGCCAAGCAGTAAATCATGAAAACGCATATAGTTATTACCGGTGGCGGATTTGCCGGACTCGCACTCGCAAAGAACCTCTGCAATGCCTGCTTCGATGTAACGCTTATCGATAAAAACAACTACCACCAGTTTCCTCCGCTATTCTACCAGGTGGCCACAGCAGGACTGGAACCAAGTGCTATATCGTTTCCTTTCCGCAAAGAATTCAGGCATCGGAAAAATTTCCGTTTTGTGATGGCTGAAGTAAAAGAAATTGTACCGGCCGAAAAAAAGATACATACTTCGACAGGCCCGATAGAATATGACATAGCAATAGTTTGCACAGGCACTAAAACAAATTATTTCGGCCTTGCTAATTTAGAAAAAAATGCATTCCCGATGAAATCGGTCGACGAGGCGCTCCGGCTTCGCAACCACATCCTGCAATGCTTTGAGAAAGCGACAAGATGCACTGACAGCAATCAAAAAAAACGGCTATTAAATTTTGTAGTAGTAGGCGCAGGCCCCACAGGCATAGAGTTGGCAGGCGCGCTAAGCGAAATGCGTAAATTTACCGTAGCACACGAGTATCCGGAATTGGCCGATACCCCTATGCGTATCGTAATAGTAGAATCGTCCGGCAAAGTATTAGGAGCCATGAGCCACAAGGCTTCCAAAACAACCCGCTATTATTTGGAAGCACTCGGGGTGGAACTACTGATAGGTAAAAGCGTAACAGATTACGACGGTAGCACCGTAAAACTATCGGACGGCTCGAGCATTGAAACCAACACTGCCCTTTGGGCCAGCGGCGTATCGGCCACTACCCTTCCCGGTATCCCCACTGAATTATTAGGCAAAGGACAACGTATTAAAGTCGATGAATACAACCGCGTAGCAGGCAGCGACTCGCTGTTTGCCATAGGCGATGTGTGTTTGCAACCAGAAGAACAATACCCTAACGGGCATCCGCAGTTGGCGCAGGTTGCCATACAGCAAGCCGAACACCTGGCAAAAAATTTGCGCAATAAATGCACCGGCAAACCATTGCAGCCTTTCCATTACCACGACAAGGGCAGTATGGCGACTATAGGCCGCCACCGTGCCGTAGCCGACCTTCCGCTACTATTCCTGCGCGGCTGGACCGCATGGGTCGTATGGCTGGTAATACACCTGTTCAGTATCATGGGTGTCAAAAACCGCTTCGCCGTTTTATGGGACTGGATGTGGCAATACTTCAAATACGACACCTCCCTGCATCTAATCATCCGTCCGGAGGAAAAAAAATAACCATACTTTCCCTTTAATAAGGAAACTTTTTATGTCATTTTTCCCTATTATAGGGAAAGAATAAAAGCTATACTACCTCTTTTTTCCGAAGGAATAATTGTGTAAACGTATAAAGCAAAATCAACAATAGTACAAATGTGGCAATGCGACCAAGATAGTCGCCGTGTTTCACGTAGAATGTCAGCGTATCGTTGGCATTAATGGTTCCTTTCAGGTAACAGCGCTCCCACCAGGCCGTACGCGCCTCTATTTCGCCACGCTGGTTGATAACCGCCGAGATACCCGTATTGGCGCTACGGGCTATACTGCGCCGTGTTTCTATGGCGCGCAGCGACGAGAAGTGCAGCAAATTCCTATATCCCGCTGTATTTCCCCACCATCCGTCATTTGAAATCACAGCCATCACATTTGCTCCTTTGGTAATATACTCCGTATAAAATTCACCATATATTGCCTCATAGCAGATAGCCGTACCTATGTGGAAACGCCCGCCGGCCGATGGGAAGGCTTCGCGTTCGGCCTGCGAAGCATAGTTACCCACATAGCCCCCCAAATTGAGCGAAAGAAAACTTAAAAATTTAAACAACGTGGGATATGGCGTGTTCTCAGCCAATATCACCAGTTTCGACTTGTGATATATAGGAATAGAATCCGTACGGTTGACCTGCATGGAAGCATTGAACATATCGTAGGCACCATACTCTGTGACACGCGATGTAGAAGGCACTACTTCGCCTGGCGCATAAGAGTAATAGCTGGTCATACCTGTAATAAAATTTACTTGCGGGTGTTGTTGCACAAATTTCCTTAATGCATCTACGATACTGTTATTTTGCAGGTTATTCTCCGAAACGTTGCTGATAGCCGTTTCCGGAGCCACCACATAATCCGTCGATTCATCGGTAGCCTCTGTGGCCAATTGTAGTAAAATATGAAATTGCTCGGCATCGGTCATCGACCCGAATTTTTCGGTATGCGGGTCAATATTGGGTTGCAACATGACTACATGGCACGGATTATATTGTTCTTTATAGGTATAGAAACGAACGAGTGAAACCGTTATGGGTACCAGCACCAACAATGCAAATGCCGATAATTTCACCACTCGTTGCCGCTTAGTGGCCGAACGACGTCCGGTAATAAATTGAAAGATGCTAAGGTTTATCAACCAAATCCACAGCGAGCCACCCAACACACCGGTATATTCGTACCATTGAACCAAATGTATATCTTTCGCAAAGCCATTGCCAAGAACCAGCCACGGCCACGAGATTTCGGCATTGTAATAAAAAGCTTCCCACGCTATCCACAGCGCCACCAGGAACGTGTAACCGATCATTTTACCGGTTTTTTTCTTCACCCAGCGGAACAGGGCAAAAATCAGAAACATCTGCAACGAGTTACCTGCAATAGCGCCAATGGCGCCTGCCAATGTTGTATGGTAAATCCAATAGGTATCTATAATATTCCAGATAATAAATGTCAGTGCATAATATTTCCAGCAGCCACTGGCCTTGCGTATGCTATAATCGGCTTCAAGTACCAACAGTGGAACAAATGCAACAAACAATAATAATCCGGAAAACGGTGTATACCAAGAAAGGGAAAGCAATATAGCGCTTAGCAATGAAAGTAATAGATCGCGTAATCTCATAAACATTTTTTTTGCCCTGCAAAGATACAAAAATAAAAGCGCCGGAGTTTTTAATTTCCGGCACTACTGTTTTTAACTTTTATATATCCAAAAGTATAAGAGCCTGTTTAAATTTTCTTCATCAATAATTTTATAGCGGATATTTTGACCATTTCTTCCGCAGAATCAAAAGTCAATTCATAATTGCGACATAACCTCCTGTCATTATCAAACCAGGAAAAAGTTCTTTCTACAACCCATCGTTTATGGATTGGTCGGAACCCGTGATTCTTATATTGGCTATTGTTACCATAACAGCTATTAAAAATCCATTTTTATTTACTACCACATGGCGTTTAATCCCTTTTACTTTCTTATTGCCGTCAACGCCATTGAGGGAGCGATTATTACCCCAACGAACACTTTGGCTATCTGCAATACCCAAGCTGGGCTGTTTATTTTGTTTCATCTTTACGCGAACCTCTTCTCGCAACTTGCTTAGCAACAACTCAAATTCATCCAATTCCGCCCACTTCCGATAGTAATAATAAACTAACTGCCACTTGGGAAAATCGTGGGGCAGCATCCGCCATTGACAACCCGTTTTTACGATATAAAATAGCGCGTTCCATATCTCCCGTAAAGATAAGTTCAACTAGTAAACGCATATTTTAGGACGAGACAAATTTGATATGTGATTTTTTTTATCTACATTTGCCTATTATAATAACGCTCTTTAACATATGGTAGCAAGAAGCAAAGGCTTCTATTCTGTTATTGGAAATCTGGTAAATTTCTCACTACGAAAAGGATACAATCACGAACAACGTGGATGTTGATTTATTTTTCGTAAGGTTTACCAGAACCTCCAATAACATAAATTAGTGTCTACGTTTCTTTTTTCATGGGTTACACGGATTCACACCGATTTGAAATGAAATAGCAGCGAATAAAAAATTGCAGCAAGGGATTGTTTTACAAAAATTGTACTGTGTTTGTTTGTAGAGTAAAACAATCCCACTCGCTGCTGATATAATTAAAACTAAAAAATTAGTCATAATGTTAAAATTTAAAACAAAAACAGAAAGAACTTTATATATCCACGATTCCGTGCTTCTCTATTCAAAAAATAACAACTAAAACAAAATAATTATGAACCGAACACTATTAAAATCTAAACACAGTTGTGAGTTCAGCGCAGCTAAAAAAATCTACTTTATTTTATTACTGTTTTGCACAAACAGTGCATTTGCCGCCGGCTGTGTCACGGTTACAAAAGTTGCCGTTAATTACAAAAGCCAAATGGTAACGTTCAAACTAACGTGGAGCGGCTGTAACAGCAGCACTGTTCATACCACGGCTACTCATCTGAACAGTGTGTGGTGTTTTGTCGATTTTCAAACAGTAGATGAGACGGGGAACAAAGGCGCTTGGACGCGAGCAACCATAAGCAATACCCCATCCATAAGCAACGGTACATATACCGCGGGGAATACCAAAGGTTTCTGGGCGACAGGGGACAACGGACAATCGGCCACTGTAACCGTAAAGTTGGGCAACGCTTCCGGTAAATTCAACTGGTGCGCTTTTGCTACCGATTACCCGCCACAGGCAGCCTTGTACAGTAACGGGACCTATACTTTGAAAGGCACAGCCCCATTTGTTGTGAATGGCAGCACCATTTCCGGTAATACATTTACCGGAACAATCACATCACTGACAGATGCTACTAACTGCCCGGGAGGGGTAGGAAGAGATATAGTACACAATAACGGCACTTGCTTGCCTTTTCTAACAAAAGTTAGCAATTATTGTCGTAATTTGATAGCAGACGATGCATCAACATATACTGCGCTAGGATTTGAAATCAAAAAAACGCCCATGTCTACTTGCGTTAATTGCTCGCCCACCTGCCCAACCGGTTGGAGGTACCCAACTTCTAATGAAGCAAGAAATATGTTTTTAGCAAATTCCTATATAGAATGGAAACCTACAGCATATAATTACCTTGGAGTTAGAACTTCTGATGCTATTGGACCTTGTAATAACTATTGGTCTTTTGGGCCAGCCGCCATATTAAAATTTTGGTCAGGAGCGCCTAATTGCGCTAATGGATACGGATATTATTATGAGAGTATAGCAATAAGTCAAATTTGTATAAGGTACTAAATTCATAAAAACATCTTAGTTTAATACAGAAAATTTCGTATATTTGTACAAAGTTTATTTATTCCATGCTTGAGAAATTCATAGATTTCCTGCGCCACGAAAAGCGCTACTCCGAACGGACGGTCGGGAATTATTCCGATGCCATCCGGCGGTTCTTGGGAAATGCCGCTGTGCAGGCCGATGATACGCAAACCCTTGCTGCACTTACTACTCAACAAGTGCGCACATGGATAGCCGACATGCTGCAGGACAAGGAAAGTCCCCGTACTGTGAATCTGAAACTGACGGCCATCAACCGTTTTTGCAAGTTCCTGATGAAAGAAAAGGTGTTGGCTAAAAATCCGCTGCAACACATCCAGCGCCCGAAAATGAGCAGACGCCTGCCCGAATTCTTTGAAGAATCGGCTGTAAACGATTTGCTCAACAGCTACGAGGCAAGCAATGACTACATGGAGTTGCGCAATCATACCATCATTGAACTGCTATACACCACCGGTATCCGCCGCGCCGAGTTGCTGGCGTTGCGCCCTTGCGATGTATATTTGAGCGAGCAGGTAATCCGTGTAACGGGTAAGGGCGACAAGCAGCGCGAGGTACCGCTTCCCGATGCATTCGCCGGAAAACTGAAACGCTATTTGGAAGTACGGCAAACCGAATTTCCACAATTGTCGACTACTGATACACTGTTTGCAAACGCCATGGGGAAGTCCTTGCTGCCATACGTTATCAACAAAGTGGTGCGCGAGCAGTTGAGTGGCAAGTCAGGATTTACCGGCAAGAAAAGCCCACACACGCTGCGCCACTCGCTGGCTACGCATTTGCTTAACAATGGCGCCGATATCATGAGCATCAAGGAAGCACTGGGGCACGCTAGCTTGGCGGCTACACAAGTATACACACATAATTCATTTAAAAAATTAAAAACCGTTTATAAAAAGGCTCACCCTCGAGCCAATGTTAAATTATAAATTAATAGGAGGAAACATCATGGACGTACGCGTACAATCGGTAAAATTCGATGCAGACAGTAAATTGATTGATTTTGCAACCACTAAAGTAGAAAAATTAGACCGCTTTTTCGACGGTATCTTAGGCGCAGAAGTAACAATGAGCCTCACGCCCGACCACACCAATAAAAAGGTAACCATCCGTCTGGAAGTTCCGGGGCACGACCTGCATGTAGAGAAACATGCTACCTCGTTCGAAGAAGCCATTCTACAAGGCGTGGATGTATTGAAAACACAAATTACCAAAGCAAAAGAAAAAATGCGCGGAGTATAAAAACAATTGACAATTTTTTAATTGACAATTGACAATTCAGCCGGACTTCGTAAGAAATCCGGTTTTTTTGAATTAGTTTTAAAATTTCCTGAAACTTTTTCCAAGTTCGTTCGTTAATATAGTGTATGGAGCCGCCTACTTTACATCAACAATTCTTCCGCAGAAAGACTTGTCGGCAGCCATTACCCAATCAATGAAAAAAATTAAATAAATAATAACTATGAACCGAACACCATTAAAATTCAAACACAGTTGTGAGCTCAGCGCAGCTAGGAAAATTTTATTCACCACCACTCTTGTATGCCTTGCAGTCGTTAGCCTGCAAGCGCAAGGCGATTCTACAAATAGTACACCTGCCATGGATACCGTTGTTGTGACGCAGGAAACAACCATCGTTACGTCTTCCTCCAATAATGTGTTGACCGATTTTTTTGCTTACATGAGTAAGAGCAGCCAAACACGTAGCGAAGAAAAGAGAGCCCAAACCCACTGGGGCGACCACGAGTGGCACTGCGAGCCGTATTTCGGTTTTGGATTTGTGGTGGGCAACATACAAGACAATGGAGCACGACTGCTATCGGGCCCTTCATACAGCATTGATTTCGGGTTGAAGTGGCGCTACCAGTTCACGCGCTACTATTCGTGGACAATTAACACGGGCTTCATGCACAACCGTTACAAAATTTCGGATGGCATTGCCAATAACATACTGGGCGTGGCTTTCCCGCTGGGCAATGTTAACGACTATAACTTTAGCAACGAGCGGTTCCGTACGTGGGGCATTGGCATCAGCTACGGCAACCGTTTCTACCTCGGTGGACGCAAACCGTACATTGAAGCCAGCTTATATGGTAACTACACCTATTCGGAAAAATATATTTTCAACTGCACGGCTATTGCTAATAATGCCACTACAGAAGTGACGTACGACGACAATGCGCTGTTCAATGCATGGGAAGCAGGCGCACAGCTCAACCTCGGATTCAGTTGGATTAACATTTGGGGGCGCTACCGGTTCACCGACTGGTTCTACGCTAAAAATACCGCAGCCAAAATTCCTTCGTTTG
>JAVBNJ010000089.1:0-9673 GCA_031551625.1 Bacteroidales bacterium
ATTTTAACTAAATTTTTAGTTTTTATTGTTGTAGCTTCGGGGTTGTTTTAAAATCCGCGTAAATCCGTCTAATCAGTGTTATCCGCGTTCCATCAACAAACAAACACAACAACCCCTTGCTACGATTTTTGAATCACTGCCTATTCCGTTTCACCTGTTCACATCTGTGGAATCTGTAGATAAAAACGAAAACGTGAACTCTTATTTATTCTTTACAGAGGTCTTGACATACCTGATGATAAAACAAACAAAAGGCCACGCTTTTTGTTGATTATCGTTCTTATCATCGGATAGAAATTGTCAAGTTTCTGTAAAAGAACAAGCCTTTCATATATTAAATATAATTGGCATCTCATAAAAAAGAACGTCGTAGAATTACTGCAAAGAAAGGAAATTATTTTTTTTTATGCAAACTTTTTCAAAAAAGATGGCTTTTTTATCAATTTTATATCCTTTACACCTTTTTCGATAAAAATTTTCTATCTGAAAATCAATATATTAAAATTTATTTTAGTACTATGCGATACAAGGTATAAATATTTTTACATATCTTTGCATTGTCAAATAATAGGTAATACAATTTAAAACTATACAGACATGAAAAAAGTAATTGTAGCAAACATCGGTGGCAAAAGTTTCACGATAGATGAAGATGCTTTTGCACAATTGAAAAATTACTTCGATACATTCCGCGCTACCATCGACAATCCGCAGGATGCCGACGAGGTGATGGAAGACATTGAAGTGCGTGCGGCAGAAATTCTGCGCGAACAATTGCAGAATGAAATGCAATCGGTCAACTGTACGATGGTGAGTCGCGTGATTGCCCAATTAGGGACACCCGAAGGCGCCCCGAAAGCCGGACAGGCAAAAACCGGCAACCCGTCGGCCACCCATGTTCCCCACCGCAGCCGGCGCCTGTATCGCGACATCGATAACAAAATGATTGGCGGGGTGTGCAGTGGAATTGCCGCCTATCTTAATGTCGATGCGGTTGTTGTCCGGCTCATTACCTTGTTTGCATTGATACTGGGTGGCACCAGCTTCTGGGTATACATTATCCTGTGGGTTGTGGTACCTGCCGCCCGCACGGTGGCCGAAAAACTGGAAATGCGCGGCGAACCGGTTACGGCCGAAAATATTAAAAATTCACGCTAAAACTAAAAACATAGTTATTATGGAAACAATCACTTTAGATAATGTTCGCGCACAAATGCGCAAAGGCATACTGGAATACTGCATACTGCTTATACTCTCCAAGAACGATGCCTACGCTTCGTCGCTCATTGCCGAGTTGAAAGAGGCCCAGATGATAGTGGTAGAAGGTACGCTGTACCCGTTGCTCACACGGCAGAAAAATCAAGGTCTGCTTAACTACCGTTGGGAGGAATCGCAACAAGGGCCGCCCCGCAAGTATTACTCGCTTACCGACAAAGGCCGGAAGTTGCTTGGAGAACTCGATGCCTCGTGGCTCGAAATGGTTAACTCCATTGAACATTTACGGGTAAAAACAAATTAAACTAATTTCTTAGTTCAATTATTTAGTTATTCATTTATTATACTATGAAATCAACTATAAAAGTCAGCATCAGCGGCATCACTTTCAACTTGGATAACGATGCCTACACGCGGATCAAAACATACTTAGACCGCATGGAAACAACCTTTTCGGACAACGACGAAGGCCGTGAGATTGTAGAAGATATCGAGGTACGCATTGCCGAACTGCTTTCGGCACGTATCCGCAAAGCCGACGAGATTATTACGCTACCTGTTATAAATGAAGTGTTAGCGATTATCGGATCAGTCGATGATATTGCGAGCAGCAATGAAACAGCGGTGCCCGATGTGCCTTTCGCTGCCACTACCACCGAGAAAACCACAAAGAAGCGCTTGTTCCGCGACATCGACCACCGTGTGATTGGCGGTGTGTGCAGCGGGTTGGGCAACTATTTCGGCATTGACCGCGTATTTGTCAGGTTGGCATTTATACTTATTTTTATACTTGCTGCCTGGATACATATTTTCTTTATCACTCCTCCTGCGCTATGGATAGTTGTGGCCTATATCATCTTGTGGATTGTGATGCCCGCGGCCCGTACCATGCAGGAAAAAATGGTGATGCGCAACGAACCTATTACGCCGGAGTACGACCGTCACGAAACGGGCAGCGCTCACCGCAACGATTTCGGCAATGTGCTCGGGCGCATCGTCGGCGGGTTTTTCCGTGTCATCGGATGGTTCATTGTAGGTATCATGGCATTCGTGGCGCTTATACTTATTTTCACACTACCTTTTGCGCTGGCTACCGATCATGCCTCCTTCGGCGATTGGGGTTTTATGAACCTGTCGGCTGCTTTGCAACCCTATGCTTATATTCCCGTATGGTTTGTCGTGATACTTATCACATTCGTTATTTGCATTCCGTTGATTGGCGCGTTGTATGGGCTTTGCAAACTGCTCTTCCGCTTCAAAACAAAAATCCGCGTCGGTCTCGTCCTGTTCCTCACGTGGGCAATTTCGCTGCTGGCACTGGTCGGAATTTTCACTTACATTGCTTCGGATAGCGATAATCTTTCCGATCAATTATTCCCCGGCGAGGCCAACTACAACTACATCGAAGAGCGACCGTTGGAACCATTTAAAACCCTTACGGTAAAAGGAAATTTTGAAGTGCTGGTCGAAAAAGCCGATACAAATTATTTGCGAATTGAGACCAATAATAGATTGGGGCATTCGTTCTACAACACAGCCGAAGGCAGCAACTTGGAGGTCGGATTCGAATATGCCGACCATCACAAAAATCGCCTAAAGTCGTCGCGTACCAAGCTGACTGTTTATTGCCGCGATTTGAATTGGGAAAAACTAAATCTCTTCGGGGGTACCAGCTTCACTTGTTTTGATACGCTGAAGTCACAAACATTCTATATGGAAGTGGCCGGCGCCGGTAAATCAAACCTGTTGCTTGATGTAGAGAAAGTGACTTTCCAACTCGAAGGCGCCACTAAACTGCATGCTGCGGGAAAAGCCCGCCGTGCCGATTACAAGGTAGCAGGTGCGGGTAAAATTGATGTGGAGAATTTTGTGACCGACACGGTAAATATCCGCATGGAAGGAGCCGGTAAAATGGACACCTATGCCCGCGAACACCTGAAAATACACGCCTCGGGTGCAGCTAAAATAGAATATAAAGGAAACCCCACGCTTGATTTGAACAAAAGTGGTGCTGTGAAAATTTCGAAAATAGACGACTGAATTTTTTAGTCTTATGCAACAAAACGAGTATTTGCTCGTCTTAGTAGTAAATAGTTTTTTGGTTTAAATTGGTTAGTTAAGGAGAAGGGGCAGCCTGCAATAGGCTGCCCCTTCGGTGTTAGTAGGTTGCTTTTTTAGTAGATTGCTTTTAGTAGGTTATGCTTGCAGTAGGTTGTGTTTGCAGTAGGCTGTTTTATAGCAGATTGTTTATATATTTATGCTATCCATGCTTTCAAGTCGGTGTCGGGATTAGAGATACCGCCGATGTTGAATTTTTCAACTAATACATTAGTTACATTCGGAGAGAGGAATGCAGGTAATGTGGGGCCTAAGTGGATATTTTTCACACCCAGGTACAGCAAGGCGAGCAGCACAATTACGGCTTTTTGTTCGTACCATGCAATATTGTACACAATAGGTAGCTTATTGATGTCGTCTAAGCCGAATACTTCTTTCAGTTTCAACGCAATCAAAGCCAGCGAATAGCTGTCGTTGCACTGCCCGGCATCGAGTACGCGCGGAATACCGCCAATGTCACCTAACGGTAACTTGTTGTAACGGTATTTGGCGCAACCCGCCGTGAGGATAACCGTGTCTTTCGGTAGTTTTTCGGCAAACTCGGTATAGTATTCGCGGTTTTTCATACGTCCGTCGCAACCGGCCATTACTACAAATTGACGAATGGCGCCGCTTTTCACCGCGTCGACCACTTTGTCGGCCAAGGCAAATACCTGCTCGTGGGCAAAGCCGCCAACAATTTCGCCTCGTTCTATTTCTTTAGGCGGAGCACAGCGCTTGGCATGTTCAATGATTATAGAAAAGTCTTTCGGTTTTCCTTCTTCGCGCGGCGGAATGTGTGCAGCCCCCGGCAATCCGGCCGAATTGGTAGTGTAGATGCGACCGGTATACGATGCACCCGACAACGGCGGTACAATACAATTGGTTGTAAACAGGATGGGGCCGTTGAAGCTTTCGAACTCCTCGCGTTGGCGCCACCATGCATTACCGTAATTGCCCACAAAATGTGTGTACTTCTTGAATGCCGGATAGTAATTGGCCGGCAACATCTCGCTGTGAGTGTACACATCGACTCCGGTGCCTTCGGTTTGCGCCAGCAACTCTTCCATGTCTTTCAAATCGTGGCCGCTGATAAGGATAGCGGGATTTGTGCGTACGCCTATATTTACTTTCGTAATTTCGGGATTACCGTAATGTGTGGTATTAGCCTTGTCGAGCAGCGCCATGGCTTCTACGCCGAACTTTCCGGTTTCGAGCGTGAGCGCTACCAATTCATCGGCTGTGATATCCATGCGGGAAATTTCGGCCAGTGCATGCAAAATGAATGCTCCAATTTCGTCTTTCGTAAATCCAAGGTGGGCGGCGTGTTCCGTGTAGGCAGCCATTCCTTTCAGGCCATACAAAACTAATTGTTTAAGGGAGCGGATATCCTCATTTTTTTCTTTTAAAACGCTTGCAAAATCAGCCGTTTCCAAATAATTTCCTACGCGAATTTCGCGCCACAATTCATCTACATCAGGCAATTGAAGGCCTTGCTTCTTAGCTTCTTCTATTAACTTAGCGCGCAGTTCAAGTCCTTTGGTAGTGCGGCGTTCAATACTTTGTTTGTCGAAATTCGCATTGGTAATGGTCGCAAACAAGGCATCGAGTACAAACTCAACCAATTTTTCGCCTTTGCACAATCCTTTTTGAATAAAGGCATCGCCGGCTACTGCTACGCCGCGTGTTACGAACAGTAGTGCATCCATTGCATTAGCGGTTAATGCATCCTTCCCGCACACACCACCATGTGTACATCCGAAGCCCTTTGCGGCTTCCTGGCATTGATAACAGAACATTGTTTCCATGATTTCTGGATTTAAAAGATTATTAATTTTTGTAGGTTATATCCATTCTTCTTTTAAGATGGTTCCTTGCAAGCCCACCACAATCAACTTGAGGGGGATTTTACGCGACGCTTTTTCCTGCGCCAGCTTTGCTATTTGCAACAATCCGCCACAGCACGGTACTTCCATTATCATTACTGTAAGGGTATTGATCCCAGACTGGTCAATCATAGCCGCCAATTTTTCGATATATACTTCTTTGTTGCTGTCGAGTTTAGGACAGGCAATGGCCAGCGTTTTCCCTTTCAGGAATTTCTGGTGGAAATTGCCAAGGGCAAAGGCCGTACAATCGGCAGCCAGCAACAAATCCGAGCCTTTCAGATAAGGAGCGACGGGCGACAGCAAGTGTAGCTGTACCGGCCATTGTTGCAACGCCGATGGGGTATCGGCAGCAGAGTGTATACCCACGGGTTCTTTCGCGGCAAACGATTTTGCCATGCTGCCCGGGCATCCGCAAGCCAGTGATTCCTGCGTTTGCGGTTTTTCGGGTTGTGGCGCAAGCGACGAAAGATTTATCGGGCTATTCTGCGATTGCAAATAATCAATGCCTTGTTGCAACAATTCTGGTTGGTTACAATCTTTCAAATGTTGCAAGTGGGCTAACACCACCTTTTCGCCTTTCGGCAACATGCGTTTCAGGGTAGCAATTTCGTCGTATGGTTCGGCTTCGCGCTCTTCAAGCGTAATAGCGCCTACCGGACATTCGCCGATGCAAGCGCCCAAACCGTCGCAATACAGCTCCGACACCATCACCGCTTTACCATCAATCAACTGTAAGGCGCCTTCGTGGCACCCGGCTACACAATTACCGCAGCCATTGCAAACTTTTTCATCTATTATTATAATATTCCGTTTCATATTTTGTTGTTTTTTTAATTTCACAATGCAAAGGTAGGGTGGTTACAGCTAAAAAAATGTAACATAAGTTACAAACCGGCCAACTATTTTTTTTCGTATATTTGCATCCTAACAGGTCTTTGTCTTTCGGCCTGTTAGGCCTTGAATAACAAGAAAACCTAACAGGAAAAAGGCCAAACCTTTTAGGTAAAAGAAAAGTCATTAACATGGACATACAAAACCTCATTCATTGCCCCTTGTTCAAAGGGCTTCCGGAGCAAGAGATACAACAGTTGCTGCATAACCGGCAGTGGCAAGTGCGGGCTTTTGCGCAATCGACTGTAGTGGCGCTGCGCGGCGAGGCGTGCAAACATTTGCTAATTGTGCTTAACGGTGCTGTTCAGGGACAAATGACCGACGATACCGGGAAAATGGTTGTGATTGAAGACATCCCGGCCCCGCGTCCGATAGCCACCGCCTTTTTGTATGCCGAGCAAAATGAATTTCCTGTAACTATTGTGGCATTAAACAATACGCAAATACTATTCATCCCCAAGGCCGACTTCACCGATATGCTGCAAACAAGCCGTACGCTGTTGCTCAATTTCCTGCAGGTAATATCGGACCGCAGCCGTTTCCTCTCGGAGAAAATTTTATTTCTCAATTTTAAAACCATCAAGCGAAAAATTGCCGCTTATCTTTTACAACAAAGCAAACTGACCGATTCAGATACGATACATCTTAGCGAAACGCAGCAAGAACTGGCCGATTCTTTTGGCGTAGCGCGTCCTTCGTTTGCCCGTACGCTCAAAGAAATGGAAGACGACGGGTTGATTACCATCCAACGAAAACAAATCACTATTGTGAACAAGGAACGGTTGAAGAAAATCTGAAAACCGCACAACACTTAGCAACAACCGGTGTGTATTTTTTTCGACACGCTATTATTTTTTTATTACCTTTGTAAGGTATAACTTATGTTAAAATAATTTATGGATGCTTGGTGGAGTTCGATGGATTTGTTCCTTAAAATTATGTGGGGGATTGCTATTCCTGTAAGTGTAATTTTCGTCATACAAACTATTATGACATTCATGGGAATGGATGCCGACGGCGATATCAGTGGCGATGTGGGTACCGACAGTGATGCCGGGCATACTCCATTCCAACTGTTCACGTTCCGCAATCTGGTTAATTTTTTGTTAGGGTTTGCGTGGACAGGTATTTCGTTCTACAATACGATTGAAAGCACTGCCTTGCTCACGCTGTTGGCTGCCTTCATGGGCGTGTTGCTCGTAGCTATTGTAATGTGCATTTTCTACCTGCTGAGCAAAGCCGTGCAAAGCGGCAATATCGATATCCACGATACCATCGGACTGACGGCTTCTGTATACATTCCTATTCCCGCTGCACGCAAACAAGTAGGAAAAATACAAGTAACCGTGCGCCAGGCCGTGCGCGAATACGATGCCGTAACCGACGGAGAAGCCATTCCTACCGGCCACACCATACGCATCAAAGAAGTTATTACCGGCAACATCTTATTGGTTGAGGCTCTTTAATTGCTTTGCTTACCTTGAAACTTTAAACCAGAAACTTTAAATTTTAAAATATGACTCCTGTTGTTCTCTATGTAATTTTTGCCATTGTTATCTTCGTGGCATTTTCATCTATTTTATCGCGTTACAAACGCTGCCCGTCCGACCGCGTTTTGGTTGTGTACGGAAAAACCGGAAAAAATAAATCGGCCAAATGTATACATGGCGGTGCCGCCTTTATCTGGCCGGTGTTTCAGAGCTATGCATTCCTGAGCCTGAAGCCTATTTCTATTGAATGTAACCTGACCAATGCGTTGAGCAAGCAAAACATTCGCGTTGATGTGCCCTGCCGTTTCACCGTAGGTATTTCAACTGATCCCGAAAATATGACCAATGCCGCCGAACGCTTGTTGGGTTTATCGTTGGAGAATATCCAGGATTTAGCAAAAGATATTTTGTTCGGGCAATTGCGCTTGGTAATTGCTACAATGGATATCGAAGAAATCAACTCCGACCGCGATAAGTTTTTGATAAACGTGAGCCAGAATGTAGAAAACGAATTGCGCAAAATCGGTTTGAAACTCATCAACGTAAACGTTACCGATATCCGCGACGAATCGGGCTATATTGAAGCATTGGGTAAAGAAGCGGCTGCTAAAGCCATCAACGATGCGAAGAAGAGCGTGGCCGAACAAAACCGTTTCGGGGAAATCGGTAAAGCCGAAGCCGACCGCGATAAAGATATCCGCATTGCCGAAACACAACGCGACACCCGTGTGCGTACCGCCGAAGCCAATGCTACTGCTGTGGAAGGCGAGAACGTGGCGAAAGTGTCGATTGCCAATTCCGATGCCGAACGCCGCGAACGCGAGGCCGAAGCGTTGCGCCGCGCTATTGCTGCCGAAAAAGTGCAAAGCGCCAAAGCATTAGAAGAAGCTTACGATGCCGAGCGTAAAGCCGAAACCGCCCGCGCCGAACGCGAGCGCGCCTCGCAAACAGCCAACATTGTGGTAGCTGCCGAAATCGAGAAACAGAAAGTAATTATTGATGCGGAAGCGGAAGCCGAAACGGTTCGCCGCATTGCCAAAGGGGAAGCCGATGCTATTTTTGCCAAGATGGAAGCACAGGCAAAAGGGATCAACGAAATACTGACCAAACAAGCCGATGGCTTTGGGCAAATTGTGAAAGCCGCGAATAACGACGCTCAAAAAGCCGTACTGCTAATGATTTCGGATAAACTGCCCGAGTTAGTTAAAACACAAGTGGAAGCCATCAAGAATATTAAGATCGATAAGCTTACCGTATGGGATGGGCAAAACAATGCCAACGGCAAAACATCGACTGCTAACTTTCTGTCGGGTCTTATGCAATCGGTTCCGCCGTTGCAAGACCTGTTCAACATGGCAGGCATGGAACTACCTAAGTACTTAGGTAACCAGAAAATAATGGAAGTAAAACCCGAAGAACCGCAGCTGCCCACAGAACCCGGTACTGAAAAAAAATAAGTGTATAACACTTAGTAAATAAATATCCCCGCTTGATTGTTCAAGCGGGGATATTGTTTACCGCACGCAACGGGCATAGCCGCTATATGCAAACTCACTATTTGGATAATCCGTATATCGTTCACAACCTCTTTGGTCGGGATAAAATGTAACAGGATTGATAGAAGTTACTCTTTGCCCGAAAGCTCCATACCCCAAACAATTAGAAACAATAAAAGAAATATACCCGTCTTGGCAGACATAACCAGTAGAGTTTGTCCAAACTGTTTCGCCGGTATTAACATACACTTTCGATAAATATTGAACCCAGCTATTGACCGTAAGTTCAAACTCTGTTTGTGTGGGCAACCGCCAACCCGAAGGACAGAGTGTAGAATAAGTAGAAGGAAGCAAGTGTCGCCAATATTCTGTTCCGTTAGCATCGGCCTTACTGCACAACTCGGTCACCGCCGCCGAATGTCCTTTATAATTCAGGTAATCATCCATTGTCCACAGGCCGGTAGAAAGTTGGGCGATGCGGTAAATTTTGCTATCCCGTACATCTTTTATCCACGCCTCCCAGTTCTTCGCTCCGCTTGTGCGTTTTTGGCATACATGTGTAGCATCCATGAATAAATCACTCCCCGTGTAGGGG
>JAVBNJ010000159.1:0-9865 GCA_031551625.1 Bacteroidales bacterium
ATTTTAACTAAATTTTTAGTTTTTATTGTTGTAGCTTCGGGGTTGTTTTAAAATCCGCGTAAATCCGTCTAATCAGTGTTATCCGCGTTCCATCAACAAACAAACACAACAACCCCTTGCTACGATTTTTCATTCGCTGCCTGCATTGTTTCTATTAATAGCAAATAAAAACATGGATTTTACTCATTGTAGTTGAGGTCTTGAGATACCCGATAGTATAAATAAGCAAAGTCCACGTTGCGTGGTAGCTTTGTTTTATCCTTATACCGTTTGAAAGTTCTCAAGTTTCAACTACAGAATAAAGCAATTAGCTTTTTATGTAAAAGAACATTTAGCAACGCAAATGTAAAAGAATGTTTTTACATTTGCAAATAAATTTTTATTTTTTAACGCTTGAATCTTCAAGCCTCTTGACTTAGCACTGCATCGGCTTTTTCTTTATCGGCTTCACGGATTTGCAACTTGATGCCGCTTACTGCCGGAAACGCATACAAAATATTTTCGTTGATGAGAAAGCAGGGAATACCTTCGCTTTCCAGCCGCCCCTTTACAATTTCGGCAGACAGGTAATTGCCGAATTGCCGGTAGGTAATTAATTTATCGGTATCCATACCCGTAGTGTTTTTACAAATGTACGAAAAATAAATTATTCTACTTTTATGTAGATGTATTTTTTGGAGAGGAGTTGTTCCCCGATGCTACGTACCATCAAGTGTACAATATAGGCCAGCCACAGCGCATGCACACCGATCGAAGGGCTGAATAGATAATAGCATCCTATAAAAAACGCCACCGACAATAACATGATATTGCGCATGGGAGCCGAAGCGGTAGCGCCAATGTAAATACCGTCCCACATAAATGCGATGCAACTGACAATCGGCATGGCAACCACCCACCAGTGAAATTGTTGTGCATGAACTACAACTATTTCTTTAGTTGCAATCAATCGCACGATATACTCGTAGCCTGCGGCATACACCAACATTGATACCACACCCACGACCAACGACCAGCCGAAGAGATAACGGATAGACAGTTTTAACCGGAATGCATCTTTGGCGCCGATAAAGCGGCCCGTGAGCGCTTCGCCCGCATAGGCAAAACCGTCGAGGAAGAATGAATAAATCATCATTATTTTTAGCAGGATGGTGTTCACGGCAATGGCCATGTCGCCATAGTGCGCCGAAAAAATAGTGAATCCGCAGTAAATAACCTGCATGCCGATTGAGCGCACAAAAATGTCGCCATTGACGGCAAAGAAATTTTTCATTTCGCGGAAGTGCAACAAATGACCCCACTCAATATATTTGCGCAACTTTCCGTAGCGCCACGCCAAAATCAAAAAGCCGGTGGCAAGACCGGTATATTGCGCCATTACAGTACCTAAGGCAATGCCGGGAACGCCCATTTCGCAATAGATGGCTAAGAAAACACTATACACAATGTGACTACCGTTTACTACCACATCAATAACCATGGGGCTTACAGAGTTCTGCATGCCGATGAGCCAGCCGCGGATAACGAACAGTATCATTACCGCGGGTGCAGCCCAAATACGTATGGTGAAATATTGCGTAGCTAACATTTGCACCTCAGGCGAACAATCTATAAAGTAAAATGCATAATGAAGCACAGGAAACTGCAACAGCAACACCAGCATAGCCGAAATAACGGCTGCACCTCCGGCTTCCATAAATACTTTTACGGCATCGCGCAAGCTGCGGCGGCCATAGGCTTGTGCCGTGAAACCACTTGTGCCGAGGCGAAGGAACCCGAAATTCCAGTACAACATGTCGAACAGGAGGCCGCCAATGGCAATGCCGCTAATAATAACTTCCGAACCTAAGTGGCCAGCAACAGCCAAATCAACAATCCCCACCAGTGGTACTGTGATGTTGGCTACAATACTGGGCAACGCCAGTTTCAGTATTCGCTTATTGATACTTTTAAACAATCGGTTTCCGGTTTAGTTTTTTCTCGGCATGTACTTGTTTTGTCTTCAACCGTTTTTCGACAGAGGATACTGTTGGTTTGGTTGCCTTGCGCGGCTTAACTGGTTTCAATACTTTCTCTAAAATCGAAATGGTTTTTGCAATCGCAATCTGTTTGTTCTTGGCCTGCGAGCGTTCTTCTTCGCAACTCACTTGCAAGACTCCTTCCTGTGTAAGTCGTGTAGCGAGTTTGCGAAACAGCGTTTCTTTTTCCACATCGCTAAAAAGCAGTGATGCGGCAATGTCAAACAAGAGTTCTACTTTCGTTTCCACCTTGTTCACATTCTGCCCGCCTTTTCCACTGCTACGCGACGTGCGAAACGTACATTCTTTTTCAAATGCTATGGAGTCAATGGTTGTCATTTGCGGATACAAAGATACAAAAACAATTTCCTATGAAAAGCTGTTATTACTCTGATTTTACTTATTTTTTCGCAAAATAACCATACTATGAAGTACAAGTTATCTGATACAAAATTTACGAACTATGCTGGATTATTTGTTTTTAAAGTCCTTTGGGGTTACGTCAATTTCTTTCTGCAGTTGCCAATATCCGTTTTTGAAGAACAGCCCATCGAACACATCAATAGGCACACGGCCCGGCATACCATTGGGCAATGCTTCGATTTGCAGACGTTGGAACACCAGCATTTTCTTGCGCGGCAGGTAGTTTACAAAAAACGGAAGCCCATCGCTGAACTCAAAGTATACACGGTACAACTTACGTTGCCCATTGTCGAACACCGGCGCACCAAAGATAGGGGACCCGTTTCCATCAAACGTCAACACATCGAAAAGTTTACGATGGAATAATGGATTATTGAATTCGTAACCAATCAATGTGTAATATGTTTGCTTATCGGATTTTGTTTGTACAATTTGGTAGTAAAGGCTCCCCAGCCATTCTCCGTTTTTGAGCTCTGCTGCTTCAGAACGCACTTGCAAATCTTTTTTCGGATGCAATACGGTTGTTTTTTCCACACCATCTTTCAAACGGTATTGCACAATCCCATAGTATTCTTCATGTTCCGCAGATAGTGGTAAATTCCACGTATAAATACGTACGCGCTTATCGTCGGATGTTAACTTGCCGACGTAGGGAATACTATCAAACAAAAAATCCATGGAACCCGCTTGGCGCAATGTGGTTTCAAATGCACGGGCAAAAGTATCCATCGCTGCTACTTTTTGCGTGCTGTCGGTTATAGTTGACACATGGCGTATCATAGCTGCAAGCGAGTCACATTGTGTGGTAAAGTTTTGCGCGAACAACCCCTCAAGGGGGAGTATAAGTAAAAAGAAAATAACAAAACGTTTCATATATTCCTAAAAATTTAGTTTTAACCACAACCCTTCAAGGGTTGGTTAGCCCAATACTTTCAAAATAATTTCGCAAGCTTCTTTTATTTCCTCTTCCGAAATAACGAGCGGTGGTGCAATGCGAAACGCCGTGTCGCAAAACAGGAACCAGTCGGTGAGCAATCCATTCTGCAACATTGCTGCAATGGTTTGCTGTACCAATTCAAAGCTACCCAATTCTACCGCCAGCAACAACCCGTCGCCACGCACTTCCTTTATTTTCGGGTGCACCAGCAGTTTTTTAAATAATGCCGATTTTGCAGGCACTTGTGTAATCAGGTTTTCATCGCGCAACACATTTAGCGAAGCTAATGCTGCCGCACACGATACGGGGTGTCCGCCAAATGTGGTAATGTGTCCCAATATCGGATTGCTTTGCAATGTATTCATAATCTCAGGCGATGATACAAAAGCGCCGATGGGCATACCTCCGCCCATGCCTTTAGCCAGCGTCATAATGTCGGGTGTTACGCCATACTGTTGTGCAGCAAACCATGCACCGGTGCGGCCAAATCCGGTTTGCACTTCATCGAAAATCAATAGCGCGCCTACTTCGTTGCAACGCTTGCGTACCGCTTGCAGGTAACCCGCTTGCGGCGTACATGCGCCGCCTTCGCCCTGCAGCGGTTCAATAATTATGCAAGCTGTGCGGGTAGTTATTTGCTGCAAATTGTCGAGAACATTGTAGCGGATATGCCGCACGTCTGGCAACAACGGACGAAACGAGCGGCGGAATTCCTCTCCTCCAATCACGCTCAACGAACCGTGCGTACTACCATGATAGGCATTTTGCATGGCAATTATTTCGGTACGGCCTGTATAGCGCTTGGCCAATTTCAGGGCTCCTTCGTTGGCTTCGCTGCCTGAATTTACAAAGTATATGCAATTGAGCGGTGCGGGTAGCACTTCGGCCAGCGCTTGCGCACACAGCACTTGCGGCGACTGGATATATTCACCATATACCATCAGGTGCATATATTTTTCAGCTTGCTCTTTCACAGCAGCCACCACATGCGGATGGCAATGCCCCACGTTGCTTACCGACACACCGGCAATCAAATCCATGTAACGGCGGCCATCGGCCGTGTAGATATACACACCCTCGGCACGCACAGGTTCAATGCCCACGGGCGTTGGCGAAGTTTGCGCCACATGCTGTAAAAAAAGTTGACGAATCGAAATGATTGACGATTGACGATCGGCAATTGGCTTCGCCGAGCTGACGGTTGACGATTGCATTAATTCTATATTTTTAATTATTCAAAAAATACCTTTTGTTTTTCACGCTTACCTTCGATACGGCGTTTGTGCAGCAACTACTTTTATTGAGTGCGGACTGGTAACAATTTGTGCCTGCACCAGCAACGCACCTAACAAAAAAATAACCAGCAGTACGATTTTTTTCATGAGTACAAAATTAGCAAAAGAACGGCAGGGATGCAAATCAAGAAGACAAGCGTGTACCATTGATTTTATTTCTTCATGCAACGTACACTATTTCTTCTGCTTATATTTGCGGTATAAACATCTCCACCATAAGACAATCTTATCCATGCAGCAGCAACTTCCCCAAATGTCGAAATTCCATGAGTCATTGAATCCTTCACTCGGTCGAAGAAGCGGTAAATAAACTGCCGAAGAAAGTGCAAACGGAATACTGGGAAAACCACATGAACTAAAAATTTAAAATTATCCTATGCCTTTTACTTCACTTTGTCATGAATACAAATGGGGGCGTTGTCACGAACTGTGCCTGGCATTCACCCGCATAGCTTTCCTGATTGTCGAGTTTCAGTTTTTTGACGGGTGCCTTTTCGCTAAAATCGATTTTTTTCAAATCCACTGAGATAATATTGGGCGACATCACATGCTCAAAATAGTATACCAGATTTTTTTGGTCGGCCACCACGCGCCACAGCGTTGATGAAATGTTGGGTTGTTCCGGTGTCGAAATTCCATAGGGCACGGACACGTTGCGGATTACGCTAAAAACAGCAGGTACGGCAACCTTCGGATCGTCGGTTTGCGGAATAGCGTTAATATAGAACGAAGCACGCACAAAACGATCGGCTGCACGATTGGTACCGGGCAACATGTTGGTGCCACCTATTTTCTCCCAGTAATCGCGAATAGCCAATTGCTCGGAATAAGTCGGCGAGTTGGTCATCACCACATAGTCGCGGCTATGATAAATCATCAATTTTCCATCAATGTATTCAAAAATGGCGTTGTCGCCCATAGCATCGGAAATAGATAGATGCAATGTTACCCATTCGCCGGTTGTAGGCACTTTACTACCGATAACTACAAATTTTTCTTTACTCAATTCTTTCACTGCTTCGTCTACCGTAGCAAAATTGTCCAACACATATTGCAGCCAAATGGCGAGGCCTATTTCTTTCTTCGCATTGTCTTTTTTAATTTCGGGATAGCTGGTTTCCTGCAACCACAGCAAATTGCCCACCAGTCCCTTTTCGTTCATTCCATCAAGGGTCGATATGTCGTAGCCGGAAGCAATCAAACTGCCATATTTCGATGTCCATTTCAACGAGCTAGGCCCCGCAGCGCCGTCGCGCACCATGCCTCGCGGAAATATCCACAGGTTGGTGGGTATATTCATCTCAAAATCCATTGAGCGAGCCGTTAGGTACAGCCCATTGGGGCCATGATATACGACGCGCGTACAGGCAAACACCGACTCAGTTATTACGAATAGTAGCAGTAAGCATAAAACAGAGTGTACTTTTTTCATCGTATCAAATTTAATAGTATTGATAATTTTCGATTGCAGGTAAAACTATGAATTCGGTAGAAACAAGCAAGCGAGTTGTAAAATAACGTCAAAAATACATAGATTTTTTTAAATACCGAAATTGCTGATTTTGAGTTAAGGAATTTAAAATTGTATAATTCCTGAAAGAAGATTTTTTTTGCATCTTTGCAGAAAGTTGCATTCGATAGTTGAACCTATCCCTTGCATTTTTTTGTTAAAAACTTGTTTGTAATTCTTTTTTTTTATATCTTTGCACCCCCGATTAAAAAAACGACAAAACAAATCGGGACATAAAACGGCTACTGAGCTACGACAAAGAGTGTTTTAACAGCACCGCTCCCGGCCAAAACGTAAAACAAATTATACTTATGTACGCAATCGTAGAAATTGCAGGTTTTCAATTCAATGCCGAACCCGGCAAAAAATTATTTGTGCACCGCCTCGAAGGCGAAGAAGGCGCTAAGGTAAGTTTCGACAAAGTGCTGCTCGTTGACAACAACGGTGCTGTAAAAGTAGGCCAACCGCTGGTAGAAGGCGCAAAGGTAGAGGCTACTATCTTGCAACACTTGAAAGGCGAAAAAGTAATCGTGTTCAAGAAAAAACGTCGCAAAGGCTATCAAAAGAAAAACGGGCACCGTCAATACATGACCCAAATTCAAATTGATGCTATCGCGTAACTACAGGTTACGCAGATTTTAAATGATTTCACTGATTGAAATCGTAAATTGTAACTATATAAAATTGTAAATAGATTATGGCTCACAAGAAAGGCGTCGGTAGTTCGAAGAACGGACGCGAATCACACAGTAAACGCTTAGGCGTAAAATTATTCGGCGGACAAGTAGCCAAAGCCGGCAATATCCTGGTTCGTCAACGCGGCACGGTACACAATGCCGGCGAAAACGTAGGCATGGGCAAAGACCATACCTTATTTGCTTTGATTGACGGTACTGTTACGTTCCGCAAAAAAAGAGACAACAAATCATTCGTATCGGTAATGCCGTTAGCATAACCCGTACGGTTACGAGAAAAATGAAATCTCCCGAACCTGCCGTGCGGTAGTTCGGGAGATTTTATTTTACGGTTGCAAATAAATTTGTAAATCCGTAAATTTGCAAATTGTAAATTCAGAAAATTATGTTGACATTAAAAGTTATCCGCGAGCAAAAAGAGCTTGTAATCGAACGCTTGAAGATAAAAGGGATGGATGCCTCGCAAACCATTGCACAAGTTATTAGTATCGACGACGCGCGCAAAGCGTTGCAAACCCAGCTTGATAGCAACTTGGCCGAACAAAACACCATAGCCAAACAAATTGGCGCGCTGATGCAGCAAGGCAAAAAAGAGGAAGCCGAAGCGGCTAAAAAACAAACAGCCGCGTTGAAAGAGGCTTCGAAAGAATTGGAGTTGAAACTGGCCGAAGCAGAACAAAAACTGAACGACGTGCTGATTACTTTACCCAACTTGCCAAGCGAGCAAGTGCCCGCCGGCCGCACGCCAGAGGATAATGTAGTGGTGCGCCAAGGCGGCGCCCAACCGGTGTTAATGCAAAAATTACCACATTGGGAATTGGCAAAAAAATACGACATTATTGATTTCGATTTGGGTGTGAAACTTACCGGCGCCGGCTTCCCTGTATACAAAGGGCAAGGTGCCCGGTTGCAACGCGCATTGATAGCGTTCTTCTTGGATTGCAACACCGCCGCGGGTTACACCGAGGTGCAACCACCGCTGATGGTGAACGAAGCTTCAGGCTTCGGTACGGGCCAGCTGCCCGACAAAGAAGGACAAATGTATCACGCCACTATCGACAATTTTTATTTGATACCTACCGCAGAAGTGCCTGTTACCAACATCTACCGCGATGTGATTCTCGACCCGCAACAGTTGCCGGTAAAGCTTACTGCCTATACCCCGTGCTTCCGTCGCGAGGCAGGCTCGTACGGCAAAGACGTGCGCGGACTCAACCGCCTGCACCAGTTCGATAAAGTAGAAATAGTGCAAGTGCAACTTCCTCAAAACTCTTACGAAGCGTTGGAAAGCATGGTTGAGCATGTCGAAAATATTGTTAAACAATTGGAATTGCCGTACCGCATTTTGAAATTGTGCGGTGGCGATATGAGTTTTACTTCGGCGCTGACGTTTGATTTCGAAGTGTTTTCGGCAGCCCAGGAGCGCTGGTTGGAAGTGAGCTCGGTGTCTAACTTCGAGTCGTTCCAGGCCAACCGACTTAAACTACGCTATCGCGACGAAGACAAGAAAACACAACTGGCGCATACACTCAATGGCAGTTCGCTGGCGTTGCCGCGTATTGTAGCCGCTTTACTGGAAAATAATCAAACGCCCGAAGGAATCCGTATCCCGAAAGCATTGCAACCGTATACTGGCTTTGATATAATTTCATAGTTTAAAGTTTAAGATTGCACAAAGCGACTAATTTTTAAACTTTAAACTAAAATTTTGCCAAGCCTCACAAAAATAAAGAAACCCATTGTAGTTGTAAAAGAGCAAGTCGCTCCGGAGCGCGTAATCATGGGCATTGACCCGGGTACCACAGTTACGGGTTACGGCATTATTGTTGCATCGGGTAGTAAGGCAAAGTTGGTGGTGATGGGTGTTATCGAATTGCACAAGTTGGGCGACCACTATCTGAAATTGCAACGTATTTTCGAACGTGTGACGCAACTTATCGACGAATACCACCCCGACGAGTTGGCGATTGAGGCGCCATTCTTCGGTAAAAATGTGCAGAGTATGCTGAAACTCGGTCGCGCACAAGGCACGGCTATTGCAGCTGCACTAGCCCGCCAAATTCCGATTACGGAATATGCCCCGCGTAAAATTAAATTGGCTATTACAGGGCAAGGTGCTGCTTCAAAAGAGCAAGTGGCAAAAATTCTGCAAGCATTGCTGAAAATCGAAGACATGCCCCGTTACCTTGATGCCACCGACGGCTTGGCAGCCGCCATGTGCCACTTCTTTCAAAGCAACCTCCCCACTTCCGAAAAATCGTACAAAAACTGGAACGACTTTATAGGAAAGAATCCCGGACGGATAAAAATGTAGTGCACCCCAAATATTGGACGGATTAATAAAATTAGTTATGAAGAATGGGTTCGGTATTTAACGGGACGCCATTTTTAAACCTGCACTATTTTTCGTATTTTTGCACCTTCGAAACTATATTAACATAATGGAATACAATTTCTCCGAAATCGAAAAAAAATGGCAACGTTATTGGGCCGACAGGCAAACTTTTAAAGTAGAGGTCGATAAAAGCCGGCCAAAATTTTATGTTCTCGACATGTTTCCCTATCCTTCCGGAGCCGGCTTGCACGTGGGGCATCCGCTGGGTTACATCGCTTCGGATATCTACAGCCGCTACAAACGCTTGAAAGGTTTTAATGTGCTGCACCCAATGGGCTACGACGCTTTCGGGTTGCCGGCCGAACAATACGCCATTCAAACCGGCCAGCATCCGGCCACTACTACGGAGAATAATATCAAGCGTTACCGCGAACAGTTGGATAAAATCGGTTTTTCGTACGACTGGAGCCGCGAAGTACGCACCTGCGAGCCCGGCTATTATAAGTGGACGCAATGGGCATTCCTGCAAATGTTCAACTCGTACTACTGTTACGATGCACAGCAGGCACGCCCTATTCAAGAGTTGATAGATGTCTTTGCGCAGCAGGGAACAAAAGACTTGCACATTGCTTGCAGCGAGGAGTTGCAATTC
>JAVBNJ010000039.1:0-3177 GCA_031551625.1 Bacteroidales bacterium
TTATCCAACGCCTGTTGATTGACCGCCTACACATTATCGGCGATATTTTCGACCGCGGCCCCGATGCATCAAAGGTAATGCAGATTATTGCCGACCACTATTCGGTGGACATCCAGTGGGGTAATCACGATATTTTGTGGATTGGCGCGGCCAGCGGCGTAGATGTGTTGATTGCCGAAGTAATCCGTTTCTCGGCGCGTTACCAAAATCTCGACACACTGGAAGAAGCGTATGGCATCAGCCTGTTTCCGCTGTTATCGTTTGCGCTCACACAATATAGCAACGATCCGTGCGAATGCTTTTCCGCCAAGCTGGGCAAAGAAGACATGAGGGAAGCCGACTCGCGTATCACAGCATTGCTGCATAAGGCTATCAGCATTATCAGTTGGAAGCTCGAGGGACAAACAATTTTGCGCAACCCGCAATTCAACATGCAGCATCGCTTGCTGCTCGACAAAATAAATTTCGACAAAGGCGTACTGCAACTCAACGGCAAAGAATACCCGTTGAAAGATACGCATTTCCCGACCATTGACCCGCGCGACCCTTATAAACTAACGCCGGAAGAGCAGGAAGTAATCGACAAGTTGCGCTTCACATTTTTAAACTGTGAAAAATTGCAACAGCACATCAACGTGCTTATCAGCAAAGGAAGCATGTACCTTGCCTACAACAGCAACCTGTTATACCACGGATGCATTCCGATGGAAGAGAAAGATACGTTTGCATCGTTCGAAATCAATGGCGAAGTGGTTAACGGCAAAGCGCTATGCGATAAATTCGACCGCGTGGTACGCCGTGTATGGGTGAAACGGGAACAAGCGAATAACAACCAGCAGGATGCCGATTACTGCTGGTACCTCTGGTGCGGGCCCTGTTCGCCGCTATTCGGCAAAAAGCAAATAGCCACCTTCGAACGCTACTTTTCCGACAACCCCGAATTGCACCACGAAGAACAAAACGCCTATTACAAATACCGCGACGACGAAACTACCGTCAATTTAATTCTGCAAGAATTCGGGCTTGATCCGGAGAAATCACACATCATCAACGGACACATGCCGGTCAAAGTGTCCAAAGGCGAAAAACCGATGAAAGCCAGTGGAAAATTACTGGTAATAGACGGCGGCATGTCGAAAGCTTATCATAAAGAAACCGGCATTGCAGGCTATACATTAATTTACACGTCCACCAATATGATATTGGTAGAGCACCAGGCCTTCTCGTCCCGTATAGAAGCCATCGAAGAAGAACAGGATATCACTTCCTCGCGGCATTTGATGGAGCTCTCTCCGGAACCGATTTGTGTGGGGCAAACAGACATCGGCGTAGAATTGCGTAAGCAGATTGAAGATTTGCAAAAACTGATAACCGCCTATAACGTCGGACTGGTGAAAGAGAGATAGAACCCGTCACAAAAAACCGCTTGCATGAAACGCTATTTATTATTGTTGTGCATTGCATTCATAGGTGCCGGATCCAATGCCCAGAGCAGCTTTTACCAACAGTTAGCCGACAGTGCGGTAACGCTCACCAGGCAAAAAGTCATTTACGACCCGTCGTATTTTTCCATCAAATATCCTAACGGCGATGTGCCTGCCGGCCGCGGCGTATGTACCGATGTAGTTATCCGCGCCTATCGCAAAATGGGTATCGACTTGCAGAAAGAAGTACACGAGGATATGAAAGCAAATTTTGCGAAATACCCGAAACAATGGGGACTAAAATCTACCGATAAAAATATAGACCACCGCCGTGTACCCAACCTCATGACATTTTTCGGCCGCAAAGGCGAAACGCTGAAAATAACAAATGCGGCGGCCGATTACCAACCTGGCGATATCGTTTGCTGGAATCTGGGCGGCGGCGTTACGCACATCGGCATTGTGTCGCCCCGCGAAGCCGCCAACGGCACCCACCTGATGGTGCACAACATCGGCGCCGGCCAAGTACTCGAAAATTGCCTTTTTAGTTATTACAAAATCATCGGGCATTACCGGTACAAATAAATTCAAAATTTAAGATTCAAAGTTGCGACAAGCGACCAACTAAAATGCAAAAGGAAAATTTATTTGCATATTAAAAAATAAATTCTTTTCTTTGTACTAGTACAATACGTTCTTTCAGGTACTGTAAAGGGAAATTAACGTTTCCCGTTCTACATATTGAAATCTCGACAATTTCAAACACTTACTTAGAAAATCAAACACAATTGATGTGGATTTGGTTTATTTGTAAGTGTGGGTAGTCGAGAACCTCAATATGAAGTAAATTAAGTCCACGTTTTGTTTTTGTCTACAGATTTGTTCGCAGATTAACACAGATTGAAACGAAAACGGCAATGAAATAAAAATCGTAGCAGGGGTTTTTAGTTGACGATTGACAAATGACAATTGATAATTGGCGCAAAGCGCACGAGTAGGGATGGACAAATTTCCCCCTGAGTAGAAAATTAAAAAATAGAAATGGTTAACGATAGCAGCCCGTAGGGCTTTGATAGCACAAGAAAAAATAAAATGACTATCCGCAATAGTACCTCACTCCCAACCTCACGCCACAGGAGAGAGGAGCTACGCAAGTACCTGCTTGTAAAGCTCAGTGCTACTTTATTGAATAAAATAGCCCTGAATAGGCTAAAAAATGCAGGCGTATCTTCCCTCTCCCTGTGGAGAGGGATAAGAGGGAGAGGTGGAAATGCGGATAATCATAAAAATAGGACATTAACAAAAGCGTAGCAGTGGGAACCGGTTTGAAAAAGGGTTTGTGTTTGTAACCACAGATTTCGCAGATGGAAAACAGATTGCACAGATTTGTGGAGACCGGTTCCCAAAGCTACAACATTATAAACTAAAAATTTAGTTAACTAACTATGCAGTTAATGAATGAGTACGTTCCGCAGGAGATGTCTCCACTTCGTGTTTGGCACAAATTCCGCCAAACCCTCCGGTCGACATGACGGTTGACTTGATGGAAAGAAGAGAGCCGTCATGTCGACCGGAACGAGCGGCAGCGAGTGAAGTGGAGATATCTCGCCCCTAACGCAGACACTAAAATAGAACAACAACTAAAAAATTAATTGATATGCAAAAAATCTACTGTTTATTATTCGCCGTACTGTTCGCGCAGGCAAGCTATGCCGCTTCGTGCGTATCGGTGAAGCAAGTTAGCGCTAACTAT
>JAVBNJ010000067.1:0-3785 GCA_031551625.1 Bacteroidales bacterium
CGCACTGGTCGAGGTTCACACCCTGCGGCCCGTCGATAACTACTTCCACCACATTGTCGGCACTCACTTTGATTGATACTAAGAACATGTCCGTATCGCTCAGGTAGCGCTCTACAATCGTTTGTATGTCTTGTTTATTTATCATTTCGGTTTATTAAAAAAGAGGACTGGCGTCCTCTTTCTCGTCTATCATCTACTTAGCTTTGTGACACAAAGGTAAGAAGTTTTTCTGAATCGTGCAAATTTTTATTCCGCCACATAGTCGCTGCGCACCACTTGCAGTTCGGTACGGCGATTCAGGCTGTGACATATCTCTTGCTCGGCCTCGTTCTTGAGGCTAACAATAAATTTTTCGTCGAGGCGTTGGCCAACTTGCAGGAAGGGGTATTGTTTGGCACTCGCTTCATCTACCACTTTCGGCTCCATCGCGCCCAATCCTACGGCCTGCATACGCACTTCATCAATTCCATTATTTATTAAATAATCGACTACCGATTGGGCACGTTGTTGCGAAAGGGTTTGGTTCACTTCGTATCCACCGCGGCTATCGGTATGCGCACGCAACTCAATCACTATTTCAGGATTATCTTTCATAATGCCCACCAGCGAATCAAGCGAATGCCGCGAAGCCGCATTGAGAGTAGCTTTTCCGAAGTCGAAGAAAATATTTGGAATTTCGATCGGGTTATCGGTTGATGTAAGCAAAAACGTGTCGCGACGCACATGTCCATTTTCCCAACCTGTGGTAGAGAAACGTAACTTGCTATTCAGATATTCGGTGCGCGATGCTATCGACAAGTAATCCAGCCCTGCATTCACGCGGAAGCGGAATGCCCCATCATCTTCGGTACGCTTGCGTAAACTGGCGCCATTGCTGCCAATCAAGCGAATGTCTGCATTTTTCAACACCGTTTTCGTATGTTTGTCCAACACCACCCCTTCGAAGAAATATTCGACAACTTTTTCATTACGCTCAAACCGGAAAATATTATCGACATTAGCGCGCAAGCCTTTTTCCTTACGGCGCGAAGCCAGGTAACCACGCTCGTTCTCACGTTCCACTATCAACGAAAAATCGTCGGCGGGCGAGTTGATAGGAACACCCATATTTTCGACCTTCCAGCCACCCAAGCTATCGGGCACAGCACGAAAAATATCCAACCCTCCAAAACCCGGGTGCCCATCAGAAGCAAAGTACAACACGCCATTCGGACGGATAAACGGGTACATTTCGTTACCTTTCGTGTTGATTTGCGGCCCGAGATTAACAGGATCGCCCCAATCATCATCTACCCCATTGCGTGTTACTTTCCAGATATCCATGGTTCCCTTACCATCATTGCCGAGATCCGAAGCAAAGTACAGTGTCAGCTCGTCGTCCGACAAGGCAGGATGTGCTGCCGTAATACTGTCTGGTACCAAGTCGATGGCTTCGGGTTCGCCCCAGTCATCGCCATCGCGCTTAGCTATATAAATTTTACACCCCAGCTTTTCGTTCTTTACTTTTTGGCAACGGGTGAAAAATAAAATATTGTAACTACTGTTAAACACCACAGCGCCATCTTCAAATTTGGTATTGATTATATCGCCCATGTTGCGCGGCTTGTCCCACTTACCTGTCCGCGAAAGACGTGAATAATAAATATCGGAACATATTTCGCCCGTAGCATCATATTTTTTTTTACCGCGATTATCGGTCGTGCGGGTCGATGTAAACAAAAGCGTTTCGTAATCATCCGCCCCATAGGCAGGTGCATAATCATTAGCCGTAGAGTTGAGCACCGGAACAGGCATCACCGTATAGCTCAATTTGTCTTTTGATTGTGCCTTAGCCATTGCAACCGACTCTTCCCCCACACGCCCCAGCAAATCGCCGGATACCAACTTCTGATATTGTACGAATTGTTCTTGTGCTTTGTCGTATTTTTCATTGGCTAGCAACACTTGCCCGTAATGCAAATACACCTCGGGGTTATTAGGTGTTTTCACATACTTAAAAAGATTGGTATACGCTGTTTCGGCTTCCCTGACTTTGTTGAGCTTACGATAGCATTCGGCCAGATTGGTATACACCAATTCGCGTTGTAATGGCTTTACCTTACCCGTAATACTTTTGTATTTATCGGCTGCTTTGAAGTAACCGCCTTCCATGTAAAGTCGATTAGCTTTATTGAGTGTGGCTGTAGTGCTACACGAAGCTGCCAACAACACACACAAGAGATATATGATAAATTTTTTCAACTATTCATTTTTGAAAATATGTACAAAGATACGAAAAGGGATTTACAATTGATAGATTTACGGATTTACAATTTGCACTTAGAGCACGAAGCACAGAGAATAAATCTCTCAATTGAGGCTGCTCAAAAAGTATTTTTAACCGGAAAGAGCGCAAAGAAGGTGTAAAGGTCACAAAGTTTAATGCCTTTGCGTGCTTCGCGTAAATTCTTTGTGACTCTTGCGATTAATTATTGTGATTTTTTGAACAGCCTCATGCAACACATACTATTAAAGTGTATCCTCTCTGAGCAGACAACCTTGTATCTTTACCCTTAAAGCGTTCCCTGCTCTGCAAAACTGTAATAGCCACCATCGGCAATAATTATGTGGTCTTGCAATTTAATATCAAACAAAGCGGCTGCCTGTTTGAGTTTTCCGGTCAAGCGGCAATCTTCGGGACTTGGTGCAGCACTGCCCGAAGGGTGGTTATGCACCAGCACAATGCCTGTCGCCAATTTTTCGATAGCAGGTTTTAGCACAATGCGCATATCAATAGTAGTAGCACATACGCCTCCCTGGCTTATTTTCAACCGTTCCATCACACGATTGGCCTGATTGAGCAGCAGTAGCCACATTTCTTCACAAGGAAGGTCTGTAAGCATTGGCGACATCAGTTGCACCACCACGTCGGCCTTTGTAACCACAGGCCGCACAACCGCATCAGCTACCGAACGCCTGCGGCCCAACTCCAGCGCCGCCATCAGCGTAACGGCTTTAGTAGCGCCAATGCCTTTTATTTTTTGCAACTGTGTGCGTTCAATTTTTCCTAATTCGTTGAGATTGTTGCCACACAAGGCCAGCACACGTTTCGAAATTTCGACCACGGTTTCCGAGCGCGTACCCGAACGCAGTAAGATAGCCACCAATTCGGCATCGGTAAGCGCTGCCACACCTTTGGCAACTAATTTTTCGCGCGGACGATCATCGGGATTCCAGTCTTTGATTTTCAATGTTTCCATAATCAAGATGGGTTAACAAGTTAAACAAAAGCCGCGTTACGAGAACGTAGCGCGGCTTCCGTGTTGACCTACCAGGATTCGAACCTAGACAAACAGAACCAAAATCTGTTGTGCTACCATTACACCATAGGTCAATGTCACAAAAACGAATTTTGCGGGTGCAAAGGTACAACTTTTTTCCATATCCTGCAAGAGAAAAACATATTATTTCACAAAATATATAAAAATAAAACCACCCGAAACCTTACGATCTCGGGTGGCTATTTGATTGAAAAACAAATTTACGAGTAAAACTTAGTAGCAAGTTACAGCTCCAAAAAGGAGGTGTTCCAGCCACACCTTCCGGTACGGCTACCTTGTTACGACTTAGCCCCAGTTACCGGTTTTGCCCTAGGTCGCTCCTTGCGGTTACGATCTTCAGGCACCCCCAGCTTCCATGGCTTGACGGGCGGTGTGTACAAGGCCCGGGAACGTATTCACCGCGCCATGGCTGATGCGCGATTACTAGCGAATCCAACTTCATGGAGTCGAGTTGCAGACTCCAAT
>JAVBNJ010000057.1:0-7143 GCA_031551625.1 Bacteroidales bacterium
ATTGGAGTCTGCAACTCGACTCCATGAAGTTGGATTCGCTAGTAATCGCGCATCAGCCATGGCGCGGTGAATACGTTCCCGGGCCTTGTACACACCGCCCGTCAAGCCATGGAAGCTGGGGGTGCCTGAAGATCGTAACCGAAAGGAGCGACCTAGGGCAAAACCGGTAACTGGGGCTAAGTCGTAACAAGGTAGCCGTACCGGAAGGTGTGGCTGGAACACCTCCTTTTTGGAGCTGTTTAACCGACTAAAAAGAGGGTGCCGCAACGAACTTTTACCTAAACCTTTTAGTGGAATTTTTGATATATTCAGTCCCGTAGCTCAGTTGGTTAGAGCACTACACTGATAATGTAGGGGTCAGCGGTTCAACTCCGCTCGGGACTACGGAACTGTTAACAAACTGAGGGGGATTAGCTCAGTTGGCTAGAGCACCTGCTTTGCAAGCAGGGGGTCATCGGTTCGAATCCATTATCCTCCACAAATTTTAAGAGCGCTTTATGATTAATGATTGTAAAGCGCTCTTTTTGTTGAAAACAATAAAACTAAATTCTTATATTTTTTATGAAACAAAACCTATTTAAATTTATAGCACTGTCTTTTGTTATAGGTGCTGTAAGTTTGTCATGTTCGAAAAACGAGGAACCTGCACCTCCTACAATTGTAACCATTGACACGACTGCTGCTATTGCTGCTTGGGGTAATGTGATGCAAGGCAACGACCCCGAAGAATACACATGGCCAGACTTATCGGAGAACTATTGGTTTTACCCTATGGATGTAGCTGGAAACCCTAATGTAGGTTTGCGCATTAAAGGTCAATATCCGACCACTAATGCACGTTTTTTCAACATTACCATGTACAACGACCAAACCATGCAACGTATTGCTTCGGCAGAAGATTTTAATATCGTACCAAATGATGGCAGCGAAAACCCGTTCAACAAATCAAATGTAACCGGCAGCAATTATTTTGAAATAAATATGGTTCCGGAAGGGAGTGCTATCAAAGGGCTGAAGAATGTTATGACATTTCCCAGCAACCTGCAAAAACTGAGCTTACTACTACGTATTTATTTTAATTCAATAGATCACGATGGCGGTTTTGGAGGTGTAGATGTCCCACAACTTACTTTTTTTGATCTTACGACCGGTAATGATATTAAAGTTGCCGAACGCACCGATTCATTTTACTATACGTTTTTTGGCGCCATGGTAAAAAGCATTCCGGTATTGAAGAAACAAAATGCAATGGTATTTACATTGGCTCCTAATACGGCTTATAGCAACGGCCCCACAGGTTATGTAAGCGCCGCCAACCGCCTTACGACCGGAAACGGTTTGTTTTTCCGGTTCATTCCGCCGGTATCCCCCACCCTCAATAATCTTGAAAGCAACCGTACGGCCGACGTGCGTTACTGGTCTATTTGCGTAGGCGATACATTGACCTATACTCCGCATACTATCACAGACCGCATGATTGTGATGGACGGCGAGTATGTAAACTTTATGATAGTAGCAAAGAATGATCCTAACATAACGAATATTACTGCCAAAGCACAAACATTGAAGATAAACCTGATTGTGTGGGATATCGAAAAACATGGCGAACCGATGATGGTATTCTATCGTCAAATGTATATCCGCAATGGTTTTGAGCATTCTGTTCAAAAGATTACTCCTTATCCGCCATTGAATGATAAGGGAATGCCTGACATAAGTTTGCAACCGATGCCCAGAAACGCAAACGTAGCCCACAAAGTATTGGGGCAAAACGGGCCATACGGTATAGTAGCACCGGCTGCAATGATTTTACAACCAACTTTTGCTACAACAACTATCCGCATGGGAGAAGAGGCTAACATGCCCGGCGAAGGTCAATAAACTATTTTTTTCAGAATAAAATACCTTGCATTTATAAAATGCAAGGTATTTTTGTTTTATCTTTGTAGGAAAGTTTACGTGTATGAAAATTTTTTATTTTACAATAGTACTTTTGCTGTCATTGGTAGTTGCGGGTTGCAGCCATTCGGCACAAACTGATGAGAAGTTTCCGGCGCCTGCCGGAAACAACGGGTATATTGTATCGGATTATAGCGACACGCACAAGATTCCTTACGATACCACATTAAAGTTCGAAGGAGCGGCAGGCGTGGAACGGCAATTTGATGTACGCTCCTCGCCTTGCTACCTGTCGTACGATTTTTATTCGATGGCGAGCAACAGCCACCTGACTTTGCTGAAGCATTTTAAAACTACACAGCAAACAACCGAAGTAACGTGTGGCCCGGCGTGTGTGTTGATGGTGTTGGAACATTTCGGGCGGCGCGGTGTGCATAATGATATAGAACTATCCGCCCTGCGCAACACCTCGCGCGATACGACCTATCTGCGGGATATGCTTCGTATGTTCGATGCGGTGGGCGGCTTCCAATATGAGTCGACATACAACTACACCGACGTATCAACGATTCCGGTTGATTTATTTTTGAATTACTTGAAGCGCGGCATTCCGGTAATTGTGGGAACTCGTGAGTGGGGCGGGCATTGGCAAATTGTTATCGGCTATGATACGATGGGCACTACCAACATGGCCGATGATGTATTGATATTAGCAGAACCTTACGACACAACCGACCACAATCAGGACGGGTACCTCACCTATTCTTTCCAACGGTTGTTTTATGGCGCATGGCACACCACCTTTGATCCTGATTACAAGTGGGGTTTGTTTGTGGCGGCTTGGCCGAAAGATGGAAAGTGAAAAATTAGCAGCAATATCCAACATTTGTGCAATACCTGGTACGGGTTATCCTTAATTGACTTCATTAGTGTTTTTATCCCAAATTTCTTACATCTATATATCAAACATATAGCAATCTAATCTATAAGCTTCTGAAAAACCATTCGAAATGAGTGCTTAACAGGGTGGATGTAGCACTATCCTATGCTCCTAAAGTCCAAAATAGCCAGCCATAAAATAACACGTAATCACCTGTTTATCAATATATAAAATGATTTTATAAACAGTTTTTATCTTGGTAAAAAAATGTGGCATACATTTTGTATTATTTAGTTAATGAAAAGGAGAATATAGTCAAAATAAAAGAATGTAGAAAACAATATTGAGCATTGTAGAAAAGACAGAGCCAATATTAGTAAATATTGCCAATAAGATCACGGATAAGACGTTTTATTAAACGTTATAATGTGAGTAACGCCATTTCGCGCGAAGACGTTTTCAACAACAATCTGGGTTATTTCCAATACGAGATGCTGTAGTTAAAATGAATAGCATGCTATTCTTACCTACATAATCCGATCTACTATAACGCCCTGTCAAATAGTCACAAAGAACAATTTTCCCCGTTATACTGACCGATTTTCTATCAAGGAAGAAAATCTGAATATAATGGAAGGTTGTCGTAAAAATAAAGCATTAATTTATTTAGACCTTTGCGTCCTTTTTGTTACAACGTATTATTTAGTTTTTAGCCACGGCCAACTTACTAAACTACACAACAAAAAAGTTATGATTATGGAAGTATTATATAAAACGGAGCATTTATCCTGTTTCCAATATGCCAATAAAAAAGACCCTGTTATGGAACCCATTAAACGGGTAAAAGGGGAAGCGTTTACTATCTATAATGATGTGAACAAAATTTTATTTCTAACGAAAGGTAAGCTCTCGTGTTCGTTCAATGGATTGGTTAATAAAACTATTGAAGAGAGTAACTTTTTCTTTGTACCGGCTAAAAGTAACTATAGTAGCATAGCCGTCGAAGATTCGGAAATATTACTTCTGCGATTGAATACGCATTTTAATTTTTGCGATCATTTCTCTTTCGAAATGCTTTTTGAAGATAATGTAGATAGTAAAAATTCAGAGTCGAAAATTACGGTATTGCCAGTAGTAGAGCCATTGCAAAAGTATTTGGAATTACTGGAGAACTATTTACAGAGCGGACTTAAATGCACTTATTTTTTAGACTTAAAAATGAAAGAATTCTTTTTCTTACTAAGGGCTTATTATAAGAAAACGGATTTACGGGATTTTTTCACACCGGTATTGAGTACAGACATACAGTTCTCTAATAAAGTATATGAGTTTTGCGACAAAGTAAAATCATCGAAGGAGTTGGCCTCGCTGATGCATTACAGTTTATCGGGATTTGATAAGCGGTTCAAACGTGTTTTTGGTGTTCCGACTTATCAGTGGCTTAAAACAAGAAAAGCCCGGAATATTTATCATGACATTAATTGCACCAAAAAGACTTTTTCCGAACTTGCTTATGAATATGGGTTCTCTTCGGCTTCTTATTTCAACGATTTCTGCAAAATCAACTTTGGAAAAACACCCGGTGAAATACGTAAACGAAAATTAGAAGAGTATTCCATCAATATGATTTAATAAACGAGAATAAAGCGATACAAAAGATTTATTAGTGTTGAAACCTATAAAAAACAACTTCACTATTTTAAACAATTATCACAACCAATAATATGAAACAATTTTTAGCAAAATATCTTGTCCTATTGTTCACAACCTTATGCTTGTTGAGCACTAGTTTCACAGCCTTTGCACAGCAGTGGAACGGAGGGAATGGTACTGCTGGCGATCCATACCAGATTGCCACAGTCCAACAATTAATTAATTTACAAACATCCACGAATGCCAATACAAATTACACCAATGTGTATTTCAAGTTAATGAATAACTTGGATTTGGCCGGTAGTAGCTGGACACCGATAGGCACTTCTGCAAGGCCTTTCAGGGGAAACTTTGATGGAAACAGCCACATCGTTTCCGGATTGTTTATCAACACATCAATTAACGATGTGGGATTGTTCGGTTACCTGACCAACGGCACCATTTCAAATTTGGGAGTTGTGACCGTATCCGGTGGCGTTAGAGGGGGTACCAACGTAGGTATTATGCTTGGTAACCAAAGCAGCGGTACCATAACAAATTGCTTTACGATGGGAACTGTTGCCGGTAACGACGTGGTTGGTGGGATGATTGGTAATCAGGCGGGCGGTACGATTACGGTTTCGCAATGTTTTGCCATTGCCGATGTAACAGGCGGTACAGGCCTCAACGGCTCTGCCGGATTAATAGGGGTTGTAAGGGGAAACGTGAATAACTCTTATGCCTGGGGCGATGTCAGAGGCGCCGGTTCGGTGGCCGGATTGAGCGGCGCCCTTAGCACCAACGGCGTGGTTAATTCCTGCTATGCGTTGGGCAATGCTGCCTCATCGCTAACATCCAGGATTGGCGGATTGTCGGGATTTATAACCCAGTCGACCGCCAGGTTGCAAAACAGCGTGGCCATAAACGGAACGCTGACGAGCATCAGCAACTCCACCGGGCGTGTAGTGGGGCAATCAAACCTCACCACCGCCTATACGAACAACTATGCGATAGAAAACATGGTTTTACTCGTGAATGGCATGTCTAAAACAGCCAACCCTAATGCGAACGGCCTTGATGGCGGCTCGCAAAGCAAGGCCGTCCTGAATTCTTCGGCCTTCTATAGCGGCACGCTATTGTGGAATATTGCGGCTGTGAACGACAACAGTAAACTATGGAATATATGGGAAGGGGTAAGTTTTCCCTATCTGCAAAAACAAAGTTCGCCGGTAAACGTTACTTCCTTTTCGGGTACAACCTTGCAGGGTACATTTCGTCCGGATGTGTCGATGGATAGTATTTCGCTGTATCAAAAGAGCGGAAATGTCTTCACGCGTCTCGGAGCGGCCGTAGTGAACAATGCCGCTCATACGTGGACTTATACCAGCCCTACACTGGCCATGAACGGCGTGGTGTATATTTTGGCTTACGAATCGGGAAAAACCTGGCCTTCTTATCCTGTATTGGATACGATATGCGGCATTACCCCGACTTTCGATGTAACCGATAAAACAACATGCGCTCCGGCCGTCAACCTGCAATCCTGCGTGTCGAACCTGCAGTACGCCGGACTGAATGATGTTCAGTTCAGCAAAGCCGGTGGCGTGGCCTTTGATGCCAATATCATTCCATCGCCTGCAAACTATTCCGTAAAAGGCACTCAAACTGTTTATGCAAGGATAACAACCCCGATCGGTTGCCGTAGCGACATCAAATCGTTTCAGGTAAAGCAAACGGGTAGTTTGGTATTCAAGGAAGATTTCGGAGCGGGAACTGTTTGTTCAACCACTCCGCTGGGAAGTAACATTACCAGCTACGCTTTCGGCGGCGATTTACACACTAACGGCCGTTATGGCATTTGCCCGCAATTGAGCAACTATTATGAAGATTACTGGCATTTTGGCAATGCATCGTACGACCACACCAGTCCCGGCACAGGGCATTCATTAATTGTAAATGCCGATTTCGACCCTGGCAAATTTTATATGTTGACCATTGGTAACCTGTGCCCCGGCACGCGGTTGGATTTTTCGGCCTGGGTGGCTAACTTGGTTAATCCTAACGCGCCGGCCACCAACTACTACATGGGGCAAGGCATTACATTCAATGACCCCGACCTGCTTTTTGAACTCAGGGATGCAACGACCAACGCATTGCTGGCGCAATATAACACCGGCAGTATTCCAAAGGTTACAAACCCGGCGGATAATTGGCGGGCATACGGTTTTGAATTTATGGTCGGATCGTCTTCTTCGGTCACTCTTACATTATATAATAATGCACCGGGTGGAAACGGAAACGATTTGATGATTGATGATATCGAAGTGTACATGTGCGCTCCTCCTGTAAGCATTACAGTGCCCACCGAGGAAGAAACCGTGATATGCGGAGGCGATGCCATAACGCTTACGGGAACCTACACCGACGACGGTACCCTGGGTAGCGACATAACATACCGCTGGATACGCAGCACTACAGGAAATGTCAATAACTCTGCCGATTGGACTACCGTATTTACAAGTACATCGACCAACCCTTTGAATGTATCGTATAATATCCCTAACATGGGAGCTACCGACGAGGGCTATTACCGCTTGGTAGTGGGAACGCCCGGCAGTATTGATTCTTATAACTGTACGGCCAAATCAAGTTCCATACATTTGACATACCGGCCAAGGGTAGCAGCTTCGAATATCAGTGTCGCAGGAACAACGGCTATCTGCGCCGGTTCT
>JAVBNJ010000028.1:0-12449 GCA_031551625.1 Bacteroidales bacterium
GCACCTTTGTTGCCCAGTACATCCACCGGTTGAAAATCGACAAAGCACCACACTTTGTTTAAATGGTTGGAACCATTGCAGCCTGTCCAAGTCAACTTGAATGTTACCTGCTGTGTTTGGTAGTTAGCACTGACCTGTGTAGCAGACACACAATTTGCGGCAGAACCTGTAATGCTCCACAGCATCGCGAATAATAAATAATAGATTTTCTGCATAATTAATATTTTTTTAGTTGTTGTTCTATTTTAGTGTCTGCGTTAGGGGCGAGATGTCTCCACTTCACTTGCTGCCGCTCGCTTCGGTCGACATGACGGCTCTCTTCTTTCCATCGAGTCATCCGTCATGTCGACCGGAGTATTTGGCGGCTTTTGTGCCAAACACGAAGTGGAGACATCTCCTGCTTAACGCATTCATAATTGCATATTATTTTAACTAAGTTTTTAGTTTTATTTACGTAGCATTGGGGTTGTTTTAGATCCGCGATAATCCGTTTAATCCGCGTCATCTGCGTTCTATTAACAAACAAACACAACAACCCCGCGCTACGATTTTATTCTCGTTGCCAGTTATTGCGAGGAACGAAGCAAACTGCCCATTTCTCGCTGTATCCACGTCATCCATGTGTTAAACCAAAAACGTGGACTTAGTTTACTTATCATAAGAGGTTCTGGAATACCCGCAATTAAAAATAAACTAACTCCACATCATATGTGGCGCCAACTCTCTTAATTGCTTAGAAATTTTCCAGATTTCTTATGATTGAATGAGCCGAAAAACGGCTCTGTTGCCATACGCCAAAGAACGTGTTGTAGTAGCACAAATGTACTAACTTATTTTTAATCTGCAAATAAATTTTGCTATTTCTAACAAAAAAATCGCTCAAATAAATTTGAACGATTTTATTCCTTTCGCGCTTTCATCCCTTCATGCTTTCGCACTACTTCTTTTTCGGCAACTCTACCGACGGATTTTTACGGAGCACAAATTTAGTTTCTTCGCCGGCCCGCAGCCGCCGGATATTTTTGCGGTGGGTAACCAAAATCATTACGGTAACAAGTACGCTGAAAATTTCAAGTGTTATCGGTTCAGAGTACCCCAAAATTAAATCAAAGAAAACAATTACAATCAACGGCAACGCAATAGCCGCAGCAATGGAGCTCAACGATACATAGTGTGTAATGAGCAGAACTACGATGAACACGCCCAATGCAATGAGCATTGCCATCGGGAAAATGGCCAGTACTACACCGGCCATGGTGGCGACTCCCTTGCCTCCTTTAAAACTGGCAAAAATCGGAAAAATGTGCCCTAATACCACGGCTAATCCCAGTGCTATTTGAAATGCCACAAAGGTGTTAGACATCACGGGGTCGGGCGGTTCGGGATTTTTTAATAATGGTGTAAAAAGAATTAAGCACACAGCCAACACCCCTTTGCCCATATCAAGCAAAAACACGGGCAGCGCGGCTTTCCAGCCCAATACACGCATCATGTTGGTAGCGCCTGCATTCTTGCTCCCGTGCTCGCGCACATCTACCTTAAAAAACATATTGCCAACCCACACAGCGTTGGAAATTGATCCGATGAGATAAGCTGCAATTACTAAACCAATGTACAGAAAAATAACCATGATTTTAATTGAGAGTGGAGAATTGAGAATAGAGAATCTTCTTTAATTTTCAATTCTCCATTTTCAATTCTCAATTAATACTAGTCTTGTGTTTGGTATAAAAATGAATTATTGTTTCCCATGCGGTGCGTGCCGTTGACCGTTGTCATGCGTGTCGAATTTTCGGGTACCGGATGGTTGCTTGCATTGCCGGGTTGCGACGATGCATTCTTACGACGCAAGTAGGCCGGCACACGTTCCAACTCGGTAATGTCGGTATCTTTTTCCAACACCAGCGCAGGTTTAGGCGATGGCATACCGGGGCGTGCCGCAGTCCGTTGTACAGCGGGTTGCTGTTCTTCCTGCTGGATATTGAATACTTTCACATCGTCCTTAATGCTGAACTCGTCGCCGCGGGCAGCACGCTCGTCGTCGTAGCGATCCATATCGTCTAATTCCTCTTCGTCTGTACCATTGTTCGAATTGGAAAGATAGATTTTATTCGGTTCTTTTCTATTGATAAGTTGTATTTCAGGAATGGCATGCATGCCAAAGCCGGTAGCCACCACGGTTACCGAAATGGCATCGTCCATCGAATCGTCGAGCACCACGCCGCGTTTGCAGTTTTCGATATCGCCGGTGCGTTCCTGCACAAATTGCATGATTTGCTCCAACTCGGCCATCGTAAGACCTTTGGTGCGCGACGAGGTAATATTAACCAACACATTTTTAGCGCCAGACACATCGCTGTCATTGAGCAACGGCGAAGTGAGCGCCAGCTCTACTGCACGCAAGGCACGGTTTTCGCCGTTGGCAACACCTGTTCCCATAATGGCAACTCCGCTGTCTTTCATTACCATTTTCACATCGGCAAAGTCCACATTGATGAAGCCGGGGCGCGTAATGATTTCAGCAATGCCTTTGGCTGCAATGGTTAACACATCATCGGCTTTCGGGAATGCATCAAAAATCGACAGCTCGCCATAAATATCGTATAATTTTTGGTTATCGATAACCAACAAACTGTCGACATGCTCTTTCATTTCCAGAATACCTTGGCGTGCGCGTTCAATGAATTTGCCGCCCTCGTGGCGGAACGGCAACGTAACGATACCAACGGTAAGGATGCCCATTTCTTTGGCAATTTTGGCAATTACCGGAGCAGCACCTGTGCCGGTGCCACCGCCCATTCCGGCAGTGATGAACACCATTTCGGTATTTTCGGAAAGCAACTCCATCAATTTTTCTTTGCTTTCTTCGGCAGCTTGCCGGCCTTGCTCAGGGTTACATCCCGCGCCACGGCCTTTAGTCAACAATTCTCCTAAACGGATTTTGTGCGGTACGGGACTAGAGTTGAGCGCTTGTGCATCGGTGTTGCACACCACAAAATCCACATCTTTGATTCCCGTACGGTACATGTGGTTCACAGCATTGTTGCCACCGCCACCCACACCTATCACTTTGATGATAGAGCCTTTTTGTTCTTCCCAGTTGCTAGGTATTAGTTCCATAATTACAATTTACAGATTTACGAATTTACAAATATACGGATTTATACACCATTATCGGTTTTAAAAAAATCTTCACCAAACAAATTTCCAATAAGGCTGCTCACTCCACTACGGTTGCGTGGTTCTTTAGCGGGTTTCGTTTTTTTCTCTTTTATCCGCACTTCGGGCTGGGGAGCCGGAGGCAGTTCCAACTCTTCCATCAACACCGGTTCCAATACCGGTTTTACAGCAGGTTTTGTTTCGTATTCGATACCTTTCAGGAGCAAACCTACGGCTGTTGAATAGCTGGGGCGGCGCACATCTTTCAACGAATCATCCGTCAGGTTGAGCGGTTTTGCAATACGTACATCCATGCCTGTTTTGTTGCGTACGAATTCGGTAAGATGTTGCATCATGGCACCACCACCCGTAAACACAATACCGGCGGGTAATTTGTCGGCATAGCCCGAACGCTCTATTTCATAAAGCACCGTATCCATTATTTCGTCCATGCGTGCTTCAATGATTTCGGAAAGGAATTTGAACGACACCTCGCGCGACTCGCGGCCGTTTACGCCCTGAATTACCAACAGCGTGTCTTCTACCAAGTCGCTGAAACATGAACCGTACTGGATTTTCATATCGTTGGCCTGGCGTTGCAACACTCCGCAACCATGGCGGATATCTTCGGTAATGATGTTACCGCCAAAAGGAATAACAGCCGTGTGGCGCACCGTATTATCGTAGTATACCACTAAGTCGGTAGTACCACCGCCAATATCGACCATTGCCACGCCGATTTCCTTTTCGTCATCGCTCAGCACGGCTTTGGCTGATGCCAGCGGTTCGAGTACGAGTTGTTTTAAATTTAGCCCTACTTGTTGGATACAACGGTTCGTATAATCTGCCGATTGTGTTTTACCTACAAAAATGCGATAATTCGCTTCTACACGCTTACCGGGCATTCCTACAGGGTTAATGATTCCGAGATGCCCATCGACATTATAACTTTGCGGGATTACATGCAGGATTTTTTCGCCCGGTTCTACTTTCGTTTTATGCATTTTCTCTTCCATGTCGCGGATTTCCTGTTCGGAAATTTCAGCATAATCGTCATGGCGGATACTGTCCAAGCGGCTATCAATGCGGCGGATGTGTTGTCCGGCAATGCCTACATACACATCTTTAATCGGCAATCCTGTTTTTTGGCGCACATCGTCGAGCGTAACTTGTACGGCTTCCACCACTTCACGAATATTGAGCACTTCGCCACGCATAATACCCTGCGACGGTGTTTCGCTACTTGCTATTACTTGCACCCTTCCTTCGGATGACCTACGTCCTACAAGGGTTACCACTTTAGTTGTGCCAAGGTCGATTGCGGCAATGTAATCTTCCATCATATGTTTATTTTTTTGTTATTATCGTAAAGTTGCTACTACTTGGTTACTGTATCGCAAATCTAGGCGGGAGTATTTATCCCAGCCTTCCTGCGGCATGGCGCGTTGGTAAAATGCATACAGTTTTTCAAGTTTATATTCATAGTTTTCCAACGAGCCCATCTTAATCAGTTGACTACCTAAACGCGGTACTATTTCTATGTCATACGCATTTTGCACATACAATTGCTGTATTTGCGAACGCCAGAAATCATCGTCTTGCAAAAAAGTGCTGAAACCATAAATTTGGTGCAACAATTTATCTTCCTTCGGAATCTCGCCCCTGTAGCCGATTTTGAACGACACGGGAATGCTGCCCGTTACAATGGGTACATACGAGGTATACATGGTTGTTATCGGAAACAGGTAACCCGTTTCGTCGATGTAATAACTGCCATTAACGGTTTGCACACGTACAATCGGGCGGCGCTGGTACACGCGCACATGCAGCACACCGTCAATTGACGTAAATACTTCGGCATTCTTCACCACACTACGTGCATTCAATTTGTGTTCCAACTCGCGCGTGTTAATTTTTTCAATCGGTTTGCCAATCAATTTTGTATTATCGCTTTCTATCAATTGGCGCACGGTTCTCACGTTTACAAATTGATTGATAGCGCTATCGCACACTGTTATCTTTATGGCGCAACAATTAATGTGTTGCCGTTTTTCATTCACAAATCCAGTAGCCACCACCAGGTAAGCGACGAACAGCACTGCTGTGATAGCTAACCACAGCCCCCTCCTGCCCCCCAAGGGGGGAGTATTGATTGCTACTTTCGTTACTTTATCGGTATTCATAACTTTTGTTTTTCCCCTTTTTTTACTGCACAATATTTCAAACTTGTACTTCCTTAAGCCCCCTTTGGGGGTTGGGGGGCTAATAATTCCCTTATCGGTTTCACAAAGCGATCAATGTCGCCTGCACCAAAGGTTACCAGTATATCTATTTTTTTAGTTTTTAACACATCCAGCAAATTTTCTTTTGTACAAAATTGCTTGTCGGCAATTGTCACTTTATCAAAAATAATTTGCGAGGTAACACCTTCTATCGGCAACTCGCGGGCAGGATAAATATCCAGCAAAATCAACTCGTCCAACAAACTCAAACTCGCAGCAAAGCCGTCTACGAAATCGCGCGTACGTGTGTAAAGATGCGGCTGGAAAACGCCTGTAATGTGGCGGCCCGGATACGCTTCGCGCAGCGACGTGATGGCGGCCCGCAATTCTTCGGGGTGGTGCGCATAATCATCAATATATGTTAGCTGCGGCGTATTCACTTGCACATCAAAACGGCGTTGCACACCAGAGAAGGAAGCCAATGCGGCTTTCAAATCGTCAATACGTGCGCCGTATAGGTAGGCTGCCGCACTTGCTGCTACTGCATTCTCCACGTTTACCCATCCGGGAATTCCCAATACACAATCGTACAATGTTTCGTGCAGCAAATGCAAATCGAATTGCAATAAACCGTTGTCCGTGCGGCGTACATTGCTTGCATAGAAATCACATGGCTGGTCGAATGAGTAACGGTAACGCTTTTGTCCCTGTTGCAATTTCAACGGCAAATCCACAGTCTTTTTTATAATCAATGAACCTTCTAGTTTTACCTGTGAGGCAAAATCGACAAACGCTTGTTTCATCGTATCGGCATTACCGTATATATCCAAATGGTCGGCATCGGTTGATGTAATTACTGCTATCTGTGGAAATAGTTGCAGGAACGAGCGATCGAATTCGTCGGCTTCGGCTACCAATGCGGGTGAATGCGACAATAATAAATTACTGTTGTAATTTTTTGAAATGCCACCCAAGAATGCCGTGCAGCCATTGCCCGCTTGCGTCAACAAGTGTGCGAGTAGTGTAGTGGTGGTGGTTTTTCCATGTGTACCGGCCACTGCCAATGTCGCTTTTTCGGCAGCCACATGCCCCAATGCCGCCGAGCGTTTGATGACATTGTAGCCATGCGATTGGAAATAACACAACTCGCTATGTTCCTTTGGTACCGCCGGTGTATAAATCACCAATACGTCTTCGGGTTTTGCAAAAAACTCTTCGGCAATCAACGCAATATTATCGTCGTAGTGAATGGCAATACCTTCACGTTCGAGTTCGGCTGTAAGCGGCGAAGGCGTACGGTCGTAGCCTGCCACCAATGCACCTGCATGATGATAGTAGCGCGCCAATGCACTCATACCAAGTCCGCCAATGCCTATGAAGTACACAGATCCCAAATGAGGAGTGGATGCACTTACACTTTCCTGTGAAATATTCAGGAAATTTTGTTGCGTTATGTTATATTTTTTGTTCATTTCCTATTCACTCATCTATTGTTGAAAGCATCTCTACAATTTCAGTTACAGAGGGCAGCAACCCTTTATATTTCACCGGCAATACTTTATCCACTGTATACTCAGCCACACCCATTGGATAAGCCGATTTATTCAACGTATACTCAACTATTGTCCGCTTTTTACTTTTACAAATAATTATTCCAATAGAAGGATTTTCATCGTCATGCTTAATAGTTCTATCCAATGCCTCAAGATAAAATTGCATTTTACCCACATATTCGGGTTTAAACTCGCCTGTCTTTAATTCCACAACCACCAATGATTTTAGCTGCCTATGATACAATAATAAATCAATATAGAACTCATCTCCTTCTACTATTATTTTATATTGATTTCCTAAAAAAGTAAAATCTGGCCCCATCTCCAAGAGAAATTTGCGAACATTATTTATCAGGCCCAGTTCCAACTCCCGCTCATTATATTTTTCCGAAAACTCTAAAAAGTCAAATGTATAACTATCTTTCACCGCTAACTTTGCTTGGTTTTTATATTTTTCGAACAACGCCTGGTCAAAATTTGTCTGATTAGATAAAAACCGGCTATAAATATTACTCTCTATTTGATGTATGAGTATATTTTTTGTCCAACCATATTTCCGGGACATCCTCAAATAAAACTCTCGCTCTAAATCATCTTTGCATCTTTCTAAAAGAATGATATTCTGAGTCCACGCAATTTCTGCAACCATTGGTTGCAGTTTTTCATTGTTATGATAATGTTCATAAAAGCGCAGCATATACCAAAGATTCCTGTCCGAAAATCCTTGTGTACCGGGAAACTCGTTCTGCAAATCCTTCGCCAATTCTTTCACCACAGACTTTCCCCAACCGTGTTGTTCTTGTTTTTCCTTAATCCGTTGCCCTATATTCCAATAAAGATTTATCAAAGCCTTGTTTACTGTTTTCAATGCTTCATATTGCGAACGATAAACCATCTCTTTAATTTCTTGCAAGAAATTAGAGTATACGGTCTTTTCTATATCTTTACTTTTTATCGCCATAATTCATTTAACGGGTCATTTCAGTATCTTTATCAACTCGTCCACTATCTCGTTTGCCGCATCGGGCTTGGCCAATCTCGCGATATTTTCTATCAATTCGTTTCGCTTTGTTTCGTTGTTAACTAATCGTATAGTTGTTACAATTAATTCTTTGGGTGCATTTGCGTCTGTTACCATCAGCGCGGCATTTTTATTTACCAATGCTTGTGCATTCTTCGTTTGATGATCTTCGGCCACATTGGGCGACGGCACAAACACGCACGGTTTGGCTACGACACACAGTTCCGAAATAGTTCCGGCACCGGCACGCGACACCACCACATCGGCTACAGCAAACGCATAATTCATTTTATAAATAAAGTCGTAGACTTTTATGTTTGCAGTATCATTTGGCACAGATTTTTTTGCTTCTTCGAAATAATATTTTCCGGTTTGCCACACAAATTGCACATCGCTACCAGCTAACTGCGGCAATGCTTTTATCATAGTTTGATTGAGTGTGCGGGCGCCAAGGCTGCCACCAACAATCAACACTGTTTTCTTCGCAGCATCTATTCCGAAAAATGCCGCCGCCTCGGCACGTAATGCACCATCATCGCGTCGCAAGTCTTGGCGTACGGGGTTTCCGGTATACACAATACGATCGGCAGGAAAAAATTTGTCCATTCCATCGTATGCTACACAAATTTTAGCCGCGCGCTTTGCCAATAATTTATTCGTCAATCCCGCATACGAATTCTGTTCTTGAATCAACGTCGGGATACCCTTTCGTTGCGCCGCCCACAACACAGGGCCGCTTACATAACCACCTACACCAACCACGGCATCGGGTTTGAAATCGCTGATAATTTTAGAAGCACGGCGAACGCTTTTCCATACTTTAAAAGGTAACGAAATATTTTTCCACAGCTGCTTACGCTGCAACCCTGCTACCGGTAACGAAACAATCGAATAACCGGCAGCCGGAACTTTTTCCATTTCCATGCGTCCTTCGGCGCCGACAAATAAAATCGACACATCGGGAAAGCGTTGCTTCAAGGCATTGGCGATCGACACAGCCGGATAAATATGTCCGCCTGTTCCGCCACCGCTAATTATAATTTTTAAAGCCATAATTGAGAATTGAAAATGGAGAATTGAGAATTATTTTTTTACTACAGTTGTTTTAGTCGTCTTTACTATACTGATTAAAATGCTAATAATTTCCGTACAATCTGCACTAATTGAATTATACTCTTTCTCCGACAAATACTCACTATCCTTCAACAACATCAACCAATAATCTGTCTCATTTGCTTCTTTCAAAGCTATACTCATTTTACTCAAAAAGTCTGCTTTTGATTGCCCGTGCTCTGCTTCTCTAATCAAAGCTCCAATAGCAGTACCACTTCTCAGTACTTGTTTTGATAGCACAAACTCTTTTTTTGTTTCACTCACTATTTTGAATAATTTTATTATTCGCAATGCAAATGCATATGTTTTCTTTGCTATAATATTTTCTTTTTTCATTATGCTGTAGGTTGTAAATTTGCATCAACTTCATTCTCAGTTCTCAATTCTCCATTCTCAATTTCCGAAGGCATATTCCGTTCTTCTGTAGCGCGGCTTATCGAAAGAATGATACCCATTGCAAAACCCATTGTAATAAGCGAACTACCACCGAGGCTGATGAACGGCAATGTCTGTCCCGTCACAGGGCCAAGTCCTACAGCTACCGTCATATTTATCATTGCCTGGAAAACAATCAGCAATGTCAGGCCCAGCACTGTTACCATCGGAAATATTTTGGTACACGATTTGGCAATGAGTACCGCGCGATAGAGCAGGATGATGTATAAAAACATGACCCCTGCTGCGCCCAAGACACCATACTCTTCGACAATAATAGCAAATACAAAATCGGAATACGGATGCGGCAGGATATGGCGTTGCGTACTGTTTCCAGGGCCTTTCCCGATAATGCCACCTGTGGCCACTGCTACTTTCGCCTGGTAAGCCTGAAAGTTTCCTTCTGCCGAATCTTTATCACTATCGACACGCGTAATTACACGGCTGATAGCCGTTTCTACACGCGGGAACCAAGGAGTGAAATACCCCACCATCACAATCGCTGTCAATGCAACCATACCGATAGCAGCAGTACGCCACAGAAAACGGCTGCGTACGCCTGCTACAAAAAGTACGATAAATACCGTGAAGGCCAACAAAAGTGCGGCCGATGTACTTCCCCAGATAATCAATACACATACGACCGATACGGGCAACAATATGCGCAATGCAAATTGTTTGAACGTGTCAATCCCGCCCTCTTCCAGCACTTTGGCGATGTAAAGTATCAACCCGATTTTGGCAATATCCGACGGTTGGAATGTAAATCCGATCAGCGGAATACGAATCCAGCGGCTACCGTGGTTGAGTGTTACGCCAATGGCAAACGTAAGGATGAGTAGGATAATTGATACGTATAGAATTATTTTTGCTAACCGGCGATACCAGAATATCGGGATATTGTGCGCCACATAAACCACAAAAATACTAAGCCCGGTAAAAACTAATTGTTTAATTAAATAGCCAAATGTAGTTTGTCCTTTGAGGTAAGCCATAGAGCTGGTGGACGAGTAGATCGCCAACAACGATACAATGGACAGGGCAATAATAATCCGCCATATCACTTTGTCTCCCTTAAAACTTTGCCAAAAAGGTGTTTTCATTTGTGTAATCTGTGGTTATAAGTTTCTCACCGCTTCTTTAAATTGCCGTCCGCGGTCTTCGTAATTTCTAAATAAATCAAAACTGGCGCATGCGGGCGAAAGCAATACCGTGTCACCTGCTTCGGCCAATTCGTAGGCGGCTTTTACCGCATCGGCGGCGCTGCGCACATCTACCATTTTTGCTACTTTGTCGCCAAATGCTTTGTGCAATTTTTCGTTGTCGACACCCAAGCAGATAATTGCTTTTACTTTTTCTTTCACTAAATCATATAAGTCCGAGTAATCATTACCTTTGTCGGTGCCGCCTGCAATCCACACCACTTTTGTTTTCATGCTTTCCAACGCATACCACGACGAGTTGACGTTGGTAGCCTTGCTATCGTTTATGTACAGCACATCGCGAACTTTGAGCACCGGTTCCAGGCGGTGTTCCACTCCTTTGAATGTCATCAGGCTTTCGCGGATAACTTCGTTGCGGATATTGAGCACCTGCCCGGCTACGGCAGCTGCCATGGAGTTATACACATTGTGTTTGCCTTGCAACGCCAGTTCTTCAATCAACATCGAAAAATTGTTGCTTTGGTAATTCGCATGCAAATATTCGTCGATAGCGTATGCTCCTTGCTCCATTTTCTCGGTTTGTGAGAAAGGCAACATCTGTGCTTTCAGCACAATTTGTGTAAGGTGTGACATGGTTACTTCATCGTCGGAACAGAAAATAAAGCAATCGTCCTGCGACATGTTTTGCGTAATACGGAATTTTGCTTTCACATAATTCTCCATCTTGTAATCGTACCGGTCGAGATGGTCGGGCGTAATATTCAGCAGTACGGCAATGTCGGCCTTGAAATCATACATGCCGTCGAGTTGAAAACTGCTTAATTCAATCACATAGTAATCGTATTTTTCGGTAGCGACCTGATAGGCATAGCTCTTGCCGATGTTGCCTGCCAAGCCTACATTGAGTCCTGCATTTTTTAACAAAAAATAAATGATAGAGGTCGTAGTAGTTTTTCCGTTACTGCCGGTGATGCATATTTTTTTGGCATTGTCGTAGCGTCCTGCAAATTCGATTTCGGAAATTACCGGCGTACCTTGCTCGAATAGTTTTTGCACCACCGATGATTTATCGGGAATACCGGGGCTCTTGATTACCTCATCGGCATTGAGGATTAGCGCCTCTGTATGCTTCCCTTCTTCAAACGGAATGTGGTAGCGCTGCAATGTTTCACGGAATTCGTCTTTCAATATTCCCATGTCGGACAAAAACACGTCGAACCCCTTGGTTTGCGCCAACACTGCGGAACCTACTCCGCTTTCGCCACCTCCTAATACTACAATTCTTTTCATCTACTTTTATATTTTTTCTCTTTCTAAAATATTAACGCACTTTCAGTGTTACAATCGTTATTACAGCCAATAATACAGCGACAATCCAGAAGCGCGTTACAATTTTTGCTTCAGGCAGCGGTTGAAACGGGCGCTGGATAAGCGCGTCAATTGTACCGTTGCCGGGTTTCTGGAAATGGTGGTGCAGCGGCGACATCTTGAATACGCGGCGGCCCGTGCCATACTTGCGTTTTGTGTATTTAAAATAAGCTGTTTGTATAATTACCGATAAACTTTCGATCAGGAAAATACCACACAGGATGGGAATCAGTAATTCCTTGCGGATAATAATGGCAAATACGGCAATGATCCCACCAATGGCCAAACTTCCCGTATCGCCCATGAACACTTGGGCAGGATACGAATTGTACCACAAAAATCCGACCAGCGCCCCAATGAATGCCGCCATGAATACTACTAATTCGCCGGTGTGTGGAATATACATAATATTCAG
>JAVBNJ010000009.1:0-7625 GCA_031551625.1 Bacteroidales bacterium
TTGACCGCTTGGTGATGATGATGACGGGAGCACCGTCTATTCAGGACGTGTTGTTTTTTCCGCAGATGCGTCCCGAAAAATAAGCCGCAACTTGGCATATTTTACTAATACGGCCAATGCAGTAACACTGGTCCGCAAATAGACTTCGAAACCGTCAAGGAAGCCGAGTTTCAGCACATACATGTTGAAAAATTGGTAATGATGCCAAAAATGGCTGGTGGATTTAAGAAAAGTTTTATTCCCGATTTTTGCTGACGGATGTACAAATCGCGTCAATGCCGGCGGCGGTAGTTTCAAAAGTCTCCCCCTTTTCCTTTGCCCAGCGAATAAATCCTTGCAGGCGTTGATACATTTTGCTTCCCGAATTACGTGTAACGTATGAAGGAAAGCTGTAGCCGGTAATATCTTCAAACTCCCACGGATGGAAATACATATTCAGGTAGCCATCTTTTTTCAATGTCCACCGGCAAAGCAGGCGATACAAGCCTTTTGGAAGATTATGGAACGACAACCAGAACAACGGAAACCGGATAGCAGGCGATACCGATGCCGGTAGTTGCACCAATCCCTCTTCTACAAAGAGGGTGCGAGGCACGTGCAAGTTGTTGTAACGCCCCGGCAGCAAAGTAGGATTAACGGATGAATTGTATTCATAACCGGCTTTGCGAATTTCGGCTGCCGGAACGGGCATCATGCGCGGCATACGAAAGCCCTTGACCGGTGTAGTGGCCAATTCTTCCAACAGGTTACGCGACATCGCCAAATGTTCGGTTTTATACTCACTGTGGTAATAACCATGCGAAGCCAGTTCGTGCCCCGCTGCTACTATTTGCTTAATAATATCGGGACGATGCAGCGCAAAGTTAGCCGTACAATAAAACGTAGCTTTGATAGTTTCGTTTTGCAGCAATTCTAAAATTTTCTGCGTCCCACTTGTGGAAACTTGCAATTGCTGTTCAAAATCAATATCCCGACCGTATTCCTGCGGCATATCAAATTCTTCTATGTCGAAACCTAAAAATATCATTATCGGATTTCAGAAATTGTGCTACCATTGTGTTCCCGCACTACATAGTTGGGGCGCTGTTTTGTTTCGTTGAATATTTTTCCCAGGTATTCACCGATAGTACCCAACGATAAGAGTTGCACGCCTCCCAAGAATAAAATAGTCAACATAAATGTAGGAAAGCCTTGCACCGGATCGCCCCAGATGAGTGTTTTCGCAAAAATCACACACATATAAATGAAAGCCACAACCGACACAATGAGTCCTATAACAGCCGATAGGCGCAGCGGTAACACGGTAAACGAGGTGATGCCGTTAATGGCTAAATTGAGCAAACTGAAAAAACTCCACGAAGACTCGCCCGCCAAGCGGTCGCCTTGCTCAAACAATATTTCTTTTTTGCGAAATCCGATCCAAGAGAACATGCCTTTCGTATAGCGCTCGTGTTCCCGCAAGTGTTTCAAAACATCAATACATTTACGGTCGAGCAACCGGAAGTCGCCCACATTCTCCAGAATTTCAACTTTCGTGGTTTTTTGAAGAATCCGGTAATACCACAAAGAGAATTGTTTGCGCAGCCAGCTCTCTTTCCCACGGGTCATGCGTTTGGCATACACATCGTCGTATCCCTCTTCCCACTGTTGCAGCATACCGGGAATCAACTCCGGCGGATGTTGCAAATCGGCATCCATAATGACCATGCAATCGCCCGACACATAGTCGAAGCCGGCCAGCATAGCTGCTTCTTTTCCAAAATTGCGGGAAAAATCAACATAGCTGACACGTGTATCTTTTTCGCGAATAGCTTTGATTACAGCCAACGTATTGTCGCGGCTGCCGTCGTTTACAAAAAGCACTTCCCATTTATACGAAGCATTTGCATCCATTATATTACAAAGCCTTTCGTAAAGCAAACCCAACGATTTTTCTTCGTTGTAGGCAGGTATAAATAACGATACTTTTTTCATGCGGCTTTCAAATTTATTTTTCACAATATAGCTTACGCAGCGCACTGTATTTGCGGTAGGTAGATTGTGCAATTACTTTTGCGATAATAAACCCGGTGCGACCGTCGAGAAAACCACATTTCACAAAATAGCTTTTATAGAAGGCCCAAACCATTTTGGCTACTTGCATTACCGGCCCGACCTTTGTTCTTTTCTGGTACATGGCATGGACGGCCACTTTCACAAATTTCTCCGATTGCCTGTAAAAATCATCCAGCGTTCTAAATGAATAATGCAGAATGGTTCCTTTTATTTTTTTTACTTTTGTGCGTGGGTTCATCTCTACTCTGTCATGCGGGTTTGTACCACCCCAACGGCCTTTGCGACGATCCCACAACCGCAATTTGAAGTCGGGATACCAGCTGCCATGCGTAACAGGTAACTCTCCAATAAACGTAATGCGTCTAAAACTATACCCGTCGGCACAACCATTCTCTTTCACCTTCAGAATATTCTTACGCAATTCATCCGACAAGGCTTCGTCGGCATCAAGGCTCAATATCATGTCGTGCGTAGCGATTGCCATCGCATAGTTTTTCTGTTCAATATATCCTTCAAACGGGTGCTGTACAAAGCGTGCAGCATAGCGGTTACATATTTCCTGCGTGCGATCGGTCGAAAACGAATCTACTATTACTATCTCGTCCGCTATGCCCTGCAACGATTGTAAACACTTTTCAATTAAGCGTTCTTCGTTGAGAGTGATAACGGTAGCAGAAATTTTCAACATAACTTATTCTACGATTGATAGCTTTCGCGCATGCCGGGAAAACACCAGCAAGCTGATAAAAAATGTAAAATAATTTATTCCTTTGCTTGATTCAAAAGGCATTTCGGTAACCGAAAAAACAAACAGAATTACCACCAGTGCCTGCATTAGGAAATCGTTGCGGCGAACGGCTATAACCAATAAATATAGCAATAATGCAAATAGGGGAATGGCGCCGATAATGCCAAAATGCATTATTTCGCCCAAATACTGGTTGTGTGGGTAGCTCAATGTCCCTTGAGGGTATTCATATCCGATTTTTTCAGCTACTTCAGGCGAGTGTATAACTTCTCGCATACCACCTGTTCCCACTCCCAGCAATGGTTTTTCCTTGATTGAATAAATGGTTGTTTTCAACAATTGTTCGCGGATAGGATCTGCAAAGCGGTTTGTAAAATCCGTATTTACAAATACGACAATTGCTGTTCCTGTAAGTATACCGGCCACAATAAGGCCTGCCGCTATTTTCTTCCATTTCTTAGGAATATAACTAAATACTATCAGACACAGCAAAAGAGGTAAGATTACTAAACCGATACGCGCACCAGTAAAGGCGAGAACGGCTGTTACCCCTGCAAACAGCAACAACAATTCTACCAGTGGCACGCACTTGTAACGCCACCACAAGTAGACCCCAACAGGCAGGGCAAAAAGATATAGAATACAAAGAAACGAGGGGTGGTCGTATGCTGTCCATGCAAAAGCCAATGGATAATAATTCTTAGGGTAATGCAGCCATTCGATTAAACTTATCGTATTGGCATGGCTGTAGTGCCACACAGAGGCAAGGGTAGCCACACAAAACAACAGGGTAAAGTGAACAAAGAATGACAACACTATTTTCACGATACGTTCGTTCAGCGGCAGCCATTGGCAGACAATGGGCAATAACAGAAACGGCAGGCACACATCCAGCCACTGCATGCCATACTGCAAATCGTTGCTGACAAGCAACCAGAGTACACGCACCAAATACATTGCTCCAAACAAGTAAACAAGCGGTTGCGGCTTGGTTATTTTTTTTCTTTTACTAATAATAAAAGCTACCGATGCCAGCATGAATAGCGAAAGGCCGATGGTTGTATGCCAATTACGAAAATAGAAAGTAGCCGTATAGAAACAAACGACAAGTGCAAACCAAAAATCCAAAGTGCCTAAAACACGTAATCTATTTTTCAAAGCGGTTACCATTTAGCAATAGTCTAATCATTTTTAATCTCATTATAAAACGTATCGCGTTCCACCGGCTCGAAGCCGGCAGCAATCACATAGCGACGCAACTCCTCCACACCTAATTTTGGATGTTGTTCTTCGGCTCCTGCCATACTGTATATTTTAGTAGAATCGTCAATCGTTCCATCAATATCGTCGGCGCCGAACAGCAGCGCCAGTTGCATCACGTCCTTGCCAAGCATGGGCCAATAGGCTTTGAGGTGTGGTACATTGTCGAGCAACAAGCGGCACACGGCAAAATTGCGCAACACATCAATCGTTGTTACTTCGCCGATAGCACCCAGCGGGTTGTGAGCTGCTTTATATTTCAACGGAATAAAGGCATCGAAGCCACCCGTTTCGTCTTGCAATTCGCGTAAGCGCAACAAGTGCGCCACACGGTGTTCATAGTTTTCAATGTGCCCGAAAAGCATGCTTGCATTGGTGCGGATTCCTTCGTGGTGCGCCGCTTCGTGCACAGCCAGCCACGTATCGGCATCGGCCTTACTGGGACAAATTTGCTTGCGCACGACCGGGTCAAAAATTTCGGCACCGCCACCGGGCATAGCATCCAAACCATTGCGTTTAAGCAGTTGTAGGCCCTCGCTCCACGAGAGGCCGGCATTGCGCGACATGGTATCGATCTCGACAGCCGTAAATGCTTTGACGGCTACTTGCGGCAGCAGGTGCTTGATTTCGGCCAACAGCGAGGCATAGTAATGAATATCGCGATCAGGGTGAACACCGCCTACTACATGCACTTCGGTAACTGGCTCCCCTGCGTAGGGTTCACACAGGCGCCGCACATCGGCCAGCGAGAGTTCCCAACTCCCCTCCTCGCCTGCGCGGCGACGGTACGAACAGAACACACAATCGTTCACACAAATATTAGTCGGCTCCACATGAAAATTACGGTTGTAGAACACCTTGACTCCGTTCAACTGTTTTCGCCGATGTGTCGCCAATTGCGACAGCAGCAGCAAGTCCGTACAGTTGTACAACGCCAAACCATCGGCTGCCGACAAGCGTTCGCCTGTCAAAACCTTGGTGGCTACCGCACGCAAAGGTACATCGGAAATAGTATCTGGTAATAAATTCACAGTTATATAAACAAAATACAAATGTAGCAAAAAAGTAGTAATAACCGATATTTTTTCTATCTTTGTAGATTATTTCAGGCATTTACATGGTGTTTTCAAAGTTTATCATAGGAAAAATAATACACCCTTTTTGTACACCGATTATTCTATTGGTTACCTGCTTTGCAGGTTTCGCTCAACCAGGTCCTATCAAGCTCAACGACGGCAATATCTGCAAAGGCGACAACTACAATCTTAATAGCCTTATTAATAAATCTACACAACCGGCGTCTATCGCTTATGCCCGCTGGAAACAAGGCAGTTCCTACACATGTACGGAAAACCTTTACTGCCCAGTGAGTCCAAGTACCACTACCGCTTATGTACTGGAGTATGCATTGATCAGTGGTGGCGCCACCTATACTACCGAGCCGGCCAATGTGGTAGTGTGGACAATCCCCACCATCAATCTACCCAATGATACCACCGTGTGCAAAGGTCAAACAATTAAACTGCACGCCACTGTAACAAATGCAACCGGACTGTTGTGGCGCAATGGAAGCAACACATACAACAATGGCGACGTGGTAACCATTACCAATAGCACCAATTACTTTGAACTGACGGCTAGCAATCCTTATTGCGACGGAGCTGAAAAAAAAGCTACGTGGACGGTTAAATCCCAAGCTCCGATTACCGCCGCGTATGCACAAATGAGTTCAATAAATACCTGTAAAGGCGCTGCAATTTCGCTCAATTCATACGTCAAATACTATGTACGGGATTCCGATAACAACATATATGACGCAACTTTTGTAGACGGGACTATTAACTGGACGAGCAACGGCTCTCCGGTATCCGACCCGCTTCATTATATAGTGCCGGGGAATGCTACTGTATCCGGAGTTACAAATGTAGCGGCCAGCTATACTTCTTTCTGCGATGGTCCGCAAACCTATTCTGTTAGCAACACCATCAGCACAAAAATAGCGACCGCCAAATCCAATTTAACGGTTTCTTCGGCTTACAACGATTGTCCCAGCGATTCGGTACGAATTGTGTTAGCCTTGTCCAACAGCATGAACTGCGATACGATCAAGAATGTAACATTCAACAATGCCGTTTGCCGCCTGACCTCGTCGACCGCCAACCCGACCAGCCGCATATATCGCTGTTCGCCGATTCCCGATAATCAACAATACAGTGCAACTGTTCAAACCATTACGCTTGACAGCACTATCGCTACTAAACCGCCTCCGATACCACAACCGTCCGTTGGCTTCCAGCCCATCAACTGCTTGGGAGACGAAGGCGATGTGTTCATTATAACGTCATGCGATTCGATTATCAACGTTTCCTGGACAAAAAGCAATCCATTAGCTTTAGACCCGGTGTTAGTGACGAATCCCGCCCCTACAGGAAAAAACTGGCATTACAGGATTAAAGGGATTGCCAGCACATCGTATACGGCGAAAGTAGATTATTGGTACAGCGCCGGCCAACGGGATTCTACTTTTTATTCGTCGACCGCTGTAACCTTGTCACCATCGACACCAACCATGAAGGTGGCTGCCCAAACGTGTAAAGGGACACAACTGCTTATCCCCATTGAAGCGGGTTGCGACACGATACAAAGCGTAGTGTTTCCTGCCGGCTCGGGAGTTACGCTTGTTAGCGCAAACACACCGTCGTTTTGGACATACAAAAAAATATTGACCGGTAGTGAAACCATTTCGGCCACGGTAACCTATCGTGCACGGCTGGCTAATAAAGATAGTGTAAAAGTATTGAACCAATCGGTAACAGTGTTTAACAGCCTGCCTACAATAACACTCCACAAACCCATACCAAGCAACGACCTTTGCCGTGGCGACTCGCTGGCGGTGACCATTGATGTTCACTTTTGCGATACGCTGAAAAGCATTACATGGAAAAACAAGAACGGGACAACGCTCACCCCTTATCCACGGCGCGATATGACATACCACCCATCGAACGTGCAATCGTGGCAATACTATTTAGCACCGGCCGAGTCGACAACCTACGTGGCCGAAGTAGCGTATATGCGCTCATCGGAAACAACGGTTACCAAAACATCGTTAGAAGTTTTTGTAAGTGTACGCGAACGTCCGCATTTGCTCAAAGCCGCATCTACAAGCGTATGCCAGTTGGGCAATACCGCTATTAACCTGAACGATTATATTGCGACAAATCTGGTAGAACCCAGTAGCATTCGATGGATAGATATAACTACTGACCCCGGTTCGTACGTGCCGAACCGCACCAACCCGTACGACTTCCAAAGGGTAACGGGCAATTATGCTTACATGTGTTCCGAAATGACTTCGGTCGTAGCTCCCACTACACAATTCAAGATTGTTATCCAGCAACCCGACCAGCCCAGTGTGGTAGCACCCGTTGACGGCGGGGCTTACTGCAAGGATAACATACCGCTACGGGTATACGAAGACCCCGAAGGATTAACGGAATATAAATGGACACTTGATGACGGGACGGTAATAAATCCACCGGTATACAAGGATGCAAAAACA
>JAVBNJ010000158.1:0-13528 GCA_031551625.1 Bacteroidales bacterium
ACTTACTACATCTGTTGTATTATCGGTATATTTAATGGTGAAAGAGGATGTACCTTTTAATTTAACGTCCGTGGCAGAATTTATAACCATTTGTGGCGGGTAGTCCGTAGCCACAGCACACCAGTTGAACCGGCCGGCGGCATTTCCAAGTTTTACTGTTACGGTGGCCGATTGCCCGTTGACGCCGGTTATCCAGAAACCATTGCTGTTGCCGGCAGCATACGTACCATTGACTACCGCAGGTGTGCCGCTAATAGTCGCACGTTGCCACACACCTTTATTACCTGCCGCATCCACCGGTTGGAAATCGACAAAGCACCACACTTTGTTCAAATGGGTGGTACCGTTGCAGCCCGTCCACGTAAGTTTAAAAGTAACCTGCTGGGTCGTGTAGTTGGCGCCGACTTTTGTGGCCGATACGCAGTTTGCGGAATGGCCGCTCAAGCAGCAGAACAATGCCATAAATAAGAAGTAGATTTTTTTCATATCAAATTTAATTTAAATTGTAACTAATTTATTAGTTCATATTATCGTAGCTCCGGGAACCGGCTTCTTTAATTCACATCTTTCGCATTCATCTGTGAAACCTGTTCCCCATCTGCGAAATCTGTGATTACAACAAACACAAACCTTCTTTCAAACCGGTTCCCGCGGCTACGCTCTTGTTAATGCCCTACGGGCAATCTTTCATATTGTTCATTTCGTCTATTGATCTCAAAGCCCTACGGGCTACAATTAGCTTCGCAGAACTTACAATTCCTAATTCTTCATTCCTAATTAAAACAATCTCCTGCTGCAAACTTTTGTTCGCTGCCTGTCCCGTTTCAATCTGTGCTAATCCGTGTAATCTGTTCTCTCATCTGTGAAATCTGAGGACAAACCTGTGGACAAAAATAAAACGTGAACTGTACTTATCACTTCAGAGGTTCTGCAAAACCTAATATAACATAAGTAAAATCCACGTTGAAAAAGTGGATCTATTTCCGTTATATTATTGAAATTTTGCAGATTTCTGAAATCGGAAAAGATTGTATATAAAAGAACGTATAATTTTACAAATGTAGAAATTTATTTTTGCAAAACAAATTATTTTGCAAAATAAAAACGCGCTGCAAAATTTTGCAGCGCGTTCCATTGTAAATTCGTAAATAGCCGATTCTTTTTATTTCGGTTTTGCGATGTTCTCGCGCATGTCGGTATCGGCTTTGATGTTTTGCATTTTGTAATAATCCATAATACCGAGATTGCCGCTGCGGAAAGCTTCGGCCATTGCGAGCGGAATTTGTGCTTCGGCTTCAATCACTTTCGCGCGGGCTTCCTGTGCTTTAGCTTTCATTTCTTGCTCAAGAGCTACGGCCATGGCGCGTTTTTCTTCGGCGCGGGCCTGTGCAATATTCTTGTCGGCATTGGCCTGGTCCATTTGCAGTACCGCACCAATGTTCCGTCCGATATCAATATCGGCAATGTCGATAGATAAGATTTCAAACGCTGTGCCTGCATCCAAGCCTTTTGATAACACTACTTTCGAAATAGAATCGGGGTTTTCCAATACGCTTTTGTGCGAATCGGCCGAACCGATACTTGACACAATCCCTTCGCCTACACGGGCTAGTACTGTTTCTTCGCCGGCGCCACCCACTAACTGTTTGATGTTGGCACGCACGGTTACGCGGGCTTTTGCTACGAGCTGAATCCCGTCTTTCGCTACGGCCGTTACAGGCGGCGTGTTGATGACTTTCGGGTTCACCGACATTTGTACGGCCTCGAACACGTCGCGGCCAGCCAGGTCAATAGCAGCGGCCATTTTAAAGTCTAACGGAATGTTAGCTTTATCGGCCGAAATTAAAGCGTTCACCACTTTCGGTACATGACCTTTGGCTAAGTAATGCGCTTCAAGTGCATTGGCTTCGAGTTTCAAACCGGCTTTTGTTCCGGTAATCATAGCCATCACAATCGTACTTGGCGGTACTTTGCGCCAGCGCATGAGCACTAGCTGCAACAGCGAAATGCGTACGCCCGAAATCAACGCCTGAAACCAGAGCGTAATCGGGAAAAAGTACAGCAAAATAATAAAGCCAACCAGAATAACGGCGGCCCAAATAAAATAAATTCCTGCTCCCATAATTTTAAAGTGTTTATTAAAAATTTAGTTAATTGTTTTTACGATTACTTTTGTTCCGTCTATTTTTATAATTTCTACTTTTGCCAATGGATCAATAATGGTATCGTGTGAAGCGGCTTCGATTTCCACACCATTAATTTTAACGGTGCCCATCGGAGCGAGGCGTGTGATGGCCATACCCTGCATACCTGCTTCGAGTCCTTTCTGCTGCGGTGTTTCGATAGCTTGCGCCGTAATATTTTCGTGCAGCGTCAGTCGTTTCCATGTTTTGGGTTGCAAGGCATACCAAAGGAGTAATGCACTTGCCACTATAGTAGTTGCCAATGTAATGTGCCCTACGGTTGCGCCGTGACTTGTGTAGGCCAATACTACGCCACCTACGAGCGAAAGTATCCCTAGAATACCCGTTACGCCAAAACCGGGAATTAACATCAATTCTATCAGGAGCAACACAATGCCCAAAACGATAAGTGTAATAACAAGAGCCATATTTTTTTAATTTTTCAATGGGCAGTAAGCAATTGGCAGTGTTGATGCCACAAAAATTTTAGTGCGCTTGTCGATTGCTTACTGCTCACTGCCGACAGCCCACTGGTTATTCTATAGTTGTTTCAAATCCTTTGGCACGCAGCTGTGAAGCCACCTTCTGAGCTTCATCTTCCGTCGCAAACGGGCCTACTACATACACTGAACGCCCTTTTGAAGTCGCTTTTACTATATCGCGGCTGGTGGCAGCTTGCACCGCTTGCCGTACTACTTGCGGTAATCCGTTGGGATACTCACCAAGTATTATTTTGCGATTCGACAGTGTGGCATTCGTTGGTAGTGCCGGTTTTCCGACTACCGGTTTTTTTTTCAATTCATAGTCGCGCGCTATTTTTATCGTTGTTTTCTTTGCATTAAGGAATGCTACAATAATAGGTTCTTTGAATTTTTTCTTTACTTCGGGCAGTGCTTTTGCTGCTTCGGAATAAGTGGCAAAATAACCGATGTAGTGGATGTACATATTTTTATCGGGCTGTATGAAAACGGGCGACAGTCCTTTAAGTTCGTTTGCCGGTAGTTTGCGTGACAGCGTGCCTATTTGTATTTCATAAATCAACCCTTGCGGCAGGGCTTGAGTAAACACAGCGGGAATCGTGCCTGTGCGGAATGTGTAATCGTCAGCTTCAGGTTCTTTTGCCGGTGGCGGCAGAAACGCGATGGAAGGCCAAGCTACATTCGGGCGGAAGCGAGATAGAAATGGAGGAACGTCCACTGTGGCACTAGTTGTCGGTGATGCTACAACAGGTGTTGTAGCATCAGGTATAATTCCTTTCTCCAACAGCGCCTGTTCGGCTTGTTGAATGCGCTCGGTTGTTTGGCGAATAACGCCCTGCATTTGTTGCAAACGCGATTCGTATTCCATAATTTTGTTTTGCACAGCAGTGCGCTCTTCGTCCTCGTCAAGCAGGGCATACATTTTGCGGATACATTGCAAGTCGTTTTGCAGGAGCCGTTCATTCTGTTGTTGCATGGCCAATGTTTTGCGTAATGCGCGGTAACCGTCATTCGATGGTTCGTCGGGCACCACAGGCATTTCTTCTTCCGGCGCGTTGCTTCCCGGCTCCAGCTTGGCTAATTTTTGAATTTCTTTTATTGATGCGCCCGATTGCTTGACAGGGTTGGCCTCTAACATTATCCGGTACAAGGTAAGCGAGTCTTTCTTTTGCTCGCGCGACGAGGTAAACACCGCCATCGTTTGGTCGGCATTGGGCACAAACAAAAAATCATCGTAAGGCGAAGAGTAGGGAAAGCCTAAATTCTCAGGTGTACTCCATTGCTGGGTGGTTGCATTGTAGGTACTTTTATATAAATCATAGCCGCCCATGCCCGAATGGCCGTTCGACGAAAAGTACAATGCATTACCGTCGGGCGTTACGTAAGGGAAACGTTCATCGAAAGGCGTGTTGATATTGCTGCCTAACGGCTCAGGTGCTGTCCACTGGCTGTCGTCGGTTTGGCGGGTTACGTAAATATCCCAATTGCCCGATTGTTGCGACGCATAATACAAGATTTTGACATTGGCCGATGGAATAAATACAGGTGATAGAGTGTCTTGTTTTTGCCGGATTTGCAATAGCTCCGGAGGTGTAAATGCCCATCCTCCACCAAAGTCAATATTGTAGTAATTATAAAAGGTGTGGCGCGGAACATTTATACGTCCGGTGACTATCGGCTTTTCAATGTAGCGCAGAAGTGTATGCCCATTTTCGCACAGTATCAGATGCTGCTCGGCCCGGATGCGCTCCAGCGAGTCTTTGCTTTGTTTGGCAATGACCGAAAAAGCGGAAGCAGCTTCCTTGAACTGGTAGTTAAGCCGCAACGCTTCGGCCTGCGCAAAAGTAACACCCGAAGATTGGGTCTTGGCAATCACGGCAAAAGTGCAAAACAGGAAGAAGAGGCCTACCTTTTTCATTCTACAAAAATACAAATTTTTATTTTACCAAAAAAAATCACTATCTTTGCGCCCTTATATTTAAAACTATAGTCTATTTTTCTAAATTTATAAATTATGCAAAATAAAGGCGCCATTCGCTTCGTAGCCATTTTAATAGCATTGGCTTGTATTTACCAACTATCGTTTACGGTAGTAACCCGCATACAGGAGGGCAAGGCAAAAGACTATGCCGCAGCCGCTGTAGCACAGTACAAACAAACTCCTGAGTTTACGGCTATTCAGGATAACGAAAAGGAATTTACGGCTGATATGTTCGAGCGCGACCGTGAGAAATACTATCTCGACTCGATTGCAGCCGAAAAAGTATTTTTCGCCTATACATTCAAGGAATGTAAGGAAAAAGAGTTGAACCTCGGGTTGGACTTGCGGGGCGGTATGAACGTAATGCTCGAAGTGTCGGTGGTGGACATTGTGAAAGCAATGGCCAACCAGAACGCTTCGCCGTTGTTCCACGAAGCAATGGATTTGGCTATTAAAAACTATAAAACAAAAGGTGGAGACTTTGTTACCCGTTTGGGCGAGGCTTGGGAGCAAGTAGCTCCGGGCAAATCGCTGGCAGACGAATTTAGCTATGAACTACAGTATGTGCGCAAAAACAGTGCACAGATGACCAATGCGGAGTTGTTGACCATTTTGCGTGAAGATACACAAAGCGCTATATCGAACTCTTTTAACATTCTGCGTAATCGTATCAGCGGTTTTGGAGTAGCTCAACCAAACATTCAGCAATTGCCGGGCTCGGGCCGTATTTTGGTAGAATTGCCGGGGGTAAAAGAACCTGAACGTGTGCGAAAACTATTGCAAGGAACCGCTTCGTTGGAGTTCTGGACAACTTATGACAATAAGGAACTTTATAATTCGTTGGTGGAAGCCAACCGTGTGATCAAGGACATGCAGCTTACCAATAGTAAAACCGATTCGGTAGGCGCAACAACGACTGCGGCCGTGAAAGATACTACGAAAAATGACCTGTTGGCTCAAGTAGCCCAACAAAGCGACTCATCGTTGGCTGCTCAAAATATGGAACGCGATTATCCATTATTTTCTATATTATACCCTTCCGTAGCACAAAATGGGGAAGTGATGCAGGGTGCCTGCATTGGCCGCGCTCACTACCGCGATACTGCAAAAATCAATGCTTGGTTACGTTTATCGCAAATACAGGCGTTGTTCCCACGCGATTTCGTTCCCTTATGGACAGTAAAAGCAGTTGACGCGGGTGGCATTACTTTTGAATTGATAGCTATTAAAAACACAACGGATGGAAAGGCCCCTCTTGATGGCGGTGTCATTGTGGATGCACGTAAATCGTTTGGTAATACCGGAAAACCGGGAGTGAGCATGACCATGAATGCCGAGGGATCGCGTATCTGGGCTCGCTTAACGGAAGATAATATAAATCGTAGCATTGCCATTGTGTTGGATGGAGCGGTTTATTCATATCCCAATGTACAAAATGCTATTACGGGTGGCCATTCGGAAATTACCGGTAACTTCTCTATTGCCGAAGCTGATGACTTGGCAAACGTATTGAAATCAGGGAAGCTTCCTGCTCCGGCGCATATTGTGCAAGAAGCAGTGGTGGGCCCTTCGCTTGGTACGGAGTCAATCAACGCTGGTATGATGTCGTTCCTCATTGCCTTTGTGATGGTATTGCTTTACATGTTATTCTTCTACAATCAAGCTGGTATAACGGCTAATGTCGCCTTGTTGATGAACTTGCTGTTCTTATTGGGAACACTCGTATCATTCGGCGCTACGCTCACGCTGCCTGGTATTGCAGGTATTGTGTTGACCATGGGTATGGCCGTGGATGCAAATGTGATTATTTACGAACGTATCAAAGAAGAGCTACGAGCCGGTAAAAGCCTAAGGCTGGCTGTTACCGACGGCTACAAGAATGCATACTCTGCAATTATCGACGGTAACCTGACGACGATTATCACCGGGGTAGTATTGGCGTTTTCGGGTTCCGGCCCTGTTAAAGGTTTTGCCATTACCTTGATTATAGGTATCCTGACATCATTGGCTACTTCTATCTTCATTACCCGTTTGATTTTCGAAAGCCGGTTGGCACGTGGTAAAAATATTAAGTTCGATAACAAATTTACGCATAATTTCCTGACCAATACGAAATTTGATTTTGTAAAAGCACGTAAATATGCCTATATTTTCTCCATTACAGTTACTGTCATCGGTTTGGTATCAATCTTTACCAAAGGCTTTACGTATGGGGTGGACTTTACCGGTGGTCGTACCTATGTGGTACGTTTCGACCAGCAAGTTTCAACCAATGATGTACGTACTGCTATTCTGAATAAAATGCAAGAAGGATCGACCGAGGTAAAACAATTCGGTGCGGAAACTCAAGTAAAAATTACGACGACTTATAAATTAAACGACGACTCGAAAATTGTAGACAGTACGTTGTATTCGGCTTTGAAAGATGGCTTCTTCAAAACGCCGCTTACATTTGCCGAATTTGAATCTACGCTGGATAATCCTAATGGTATTGTTAGTTCGGAAGTGGTAGGGCCTACTATTGCGCGCGATATTCAACGCAATGCAATAATTGCTGTAGTAGCGGCCTTGCTGGCAATCTTCCTTTATATTGCCGCACGGTTCCGCAACTGGTTCTGGGGATTGGGAGGCTTGTTGTCGTTAGCACACGATGCATTGTTTGTAATCAGCTTCTTCTCATTGTTCTCAGGAATATTACCATTTACATTGGATATTGACCAGACATTTATAGCAGCCGTGCTGACGATTATAGGTTACTCAATCAACGACTCAGTGGTAATTTTCGACCGTATCCGTGAATACCGGCACTTGTATCCGAAGCATACGTTAGAAACTAATATCAATGGTGCATTAAATAGTACATTGTCGCGTACAATGAACACAGGGCTTAGTACATTGGTGGTATTGATTATTATTGCGATTTTCGGTGGCGAGGTAATTCGTGGGTTTGCCATTGCATTGTCCATTGGTGTAATTATCGGTACTTATTCGTCTATCTTTGTCGGTACACCTATTGTGTATGACTTTTATCGTTATTTCGAAAAGAAGAAACAACATAAACAGTAAAAGCATAAGCTCTCATAACTGAGTTTTATAGTGCGAACACCGCCCGATGAAATCGGACGGTGTTTGTTTTTATACATATTTTTTGTATTTTTGCAGCTTGTAAAAAATTAAAACACAATGAAAAAACCGCCTGTTGCAAAAAAAATGCCGGTTACCAAACCTGTGGTTCCCGCAGCCAAATCAACCGCCAAGTTTGAAAAATATGTACCGAAACATTTTCCGAATTGGGTGTACATTATTATCATAGGCTTTTGCTTTGCGCTGTATAGCAATACCCTGTCGAACGAGTTTGCGCTTGACGACACGATGGTACTCACGCAGAACGAATTTGTGAAAGAAGGTATCAGTGGTGTTCCTAAAATTTTTAAATATGATACATTTATTGGACGCTATGGCGAGCAGGTAACCAACCTGCCCGGCGGGCGTTATCGTCCACTATCGGTGGCATTGCTGGCTGTAGAGTATGATATTTTTGTGGGTGCCGACGTAAAACAAATAATCAAAGATAAGCTCGACCCTACGAAAACACAATACACCGTTACACGCGAATACCTCTCGAAAGAAGCCATCGCACAGCTTGATGCTACTCGCACCAACGAATTGACTCAGTTGAATGAATGGCGAAAGTCATCGTTGGCACAGGTAGATACGGTGCAGCACCCAGACGCAGTAATCAACATTGATGCGCAATATAACGAAGCGTTGAAGGATATCGAAGCGCGCGCTTCGGCAATTACCTATACTAAAAATCCGACGGCGCTCAAGCAGAATGATGATGATGCGCAGCTATACATGAAAACGCTGTTGCCCTACGTGAGTCACTTTGTCAATATGTTGCTGTTTGCTATTACGGCTTGCTTCCTGTTCAAGTTGATGTGGCGCCTGTTCCCCGTGCGTGAGGTGAGCGGTTGGAAATTGCTGTTCAACGTGCCGGTAATTACCACGCTATTATTTATTGCACATCCTGTACATGTCGAAGCCATTGCCAATATCAAAGGGCGCGACGAGATAATGACTTTCCTTGGTGCATTAATGGCGTTGTTCTACACCATTCGCTTCCTCGACACGCGAGAGTGGAAATACCTTGCCGTTACATTTGTGTGCTTCTTGGCAGGCGCGTTTTCCAAAGAAAATGCATTGACGTTGCTGGTAATTATTCCGTTGACGATGTATTTCTTCATGGACTATAAATTGAAGCACATACTATTCATCATTGTATTCACCGCCATACCGGTATTCTTATTATTGAAAGGCTATGTGATACAAGGTTCGTTGAGGCCACATGCAACCTCGTTGTTAGTAGTGGCGCTGTTGCTGTCTATCATTCCGTTCTTGATTATGACTTTCAGCAAAAGCCATTCGAAATTAAAAGAGCTGTACATTGCGCTGTTGCCGTCGTTCTTAGCTGCACTTATATTTATTGTAGTGCGCTATTCGATTATCGTAGCACCCGTAATTGCCAACGTAAACACGCACGGGGTACTGCCTCCCGAAGAAACCGAATTGATGAACAACCCGTTCCTTTACATGACTGGTGTGGAAAAATGGGCAAGCATCATTTACGTACTGGGCCAATACTTGCGGTTACTCATCTTCCCGTATCCGCTGACTACCGACTACTATCCGTACTACATACCTAAAGTCATAGTTAGTGGAACAGAGGCCAACCCAGCTATCAATACCATGAGCCTGTTTAATCCGGGTATTGTATTGCCATTGCTTATCTACATTGGAATGGCAGCCTTTGTGGTGTGGGGGCTTGCAGCACATCGGAAAAATAAATATGCGTATGCCGTCATTTGGTACCTGGTGCCGCTCACCATTGTTTCCAACATTTTCGTGATGATTGGTACATTCATGAACGAACGTTTTATTTATATTTCATCTGTCGGTTTTTGTTTAGCAGTGGCCTATTTTTTGATAGCCAGTTTGCCGCAATGGGTAAAGAACGCGAAGACACACCAATACATTGTTGCCGGATTTTTGGTTGTAGTGCTGAGTTTGTACTCGATACAAACCATCTCGCGCAACAAAGTGTGGTTCGACGATTTCACACTGTCAACCACTGATGCCAAAACATCGACCACCAGCGCTAAGGCCAACTACGATGCAGCGCGTGTATATAACATCAAAATACAAACAGTGACGGACGAAGCAACACGCGATTCCATCACACGGCAAATTTACAAATACTCGAGAACGGCCATTGCCATTCACCCGAACTATGAGAACGCATTGTTGCTATATTCATGGTCGAATAGCGTGTTGGGAACAAAACCCGACAGCTTGGCAAAATATCCGTTGGAAGAATCGAAGCGTGCATTGGTGCAGTTGCTTCGTCGCAATCCACAAAACCCGTATGCTTACGATGGGTTGAACTTCGTGCTACAACGTATACCCACCCCTGAACAACGTGCATCGCTGTGGGAAGAAGTGTTGCAAGCAGCTCCCGAACGTTTTGAACCGAACTACAGCCTGGCCTGTATCTACGGAAAAGAAATGCACGACATCAATCGCGCAACGCCTTACTTCGAAAAAGCGGCGCAGTTGAATCCGCAAAATGCCAATGCGCTTATCGACTTGGGTTATATATATGCCGTACGCGGCGAAAAACTGAAAGCCTTGGAAATGTTTAAACAGGCGGTTACTGTGGCTCCGAACGAGCCGCTCGCATGGCAAAACCTGGAAATCACGTATCGTGACCTCGGAGATGTGCAAAAAGCCAACGAAGTGCACCAACGCTATGCTACATTGGCAGGCGGGCAATAAGATAAATTTTAAAACAGCTTCTAAATCTAAAACAATTTAATTATGAAAACAACCAAACAACTTTTATCGTTATTGTTTGCAGTAACACTTATCATTAATTTCTCGTCTTGTAAAAAAGACAACGAGCCCGACTACTCGGCTCAGGAACTCATGCAGAAACTTATGTATAAGTATAATGATCTGGTCGATTATGGTCTTTTTGGACCTGTAAAACAAATGACCAAAAACTATTATTATGATGCCACGATGAATTCGTCGACAGGTGTTCTGACAAAAGGGAAAATTACGACAAAATATGTATACGATTTCAATACAAACGGCTTTATAACATATCGTCAATATTACGATATTCAAGGAACAGCTACGACGCCTTCCATCAGCCACAGTACTACCTATGCGTATAACGATAAAAATCAAGTAACGGAAGAATTGGAGATAAGTTATTCTTATGATGGCACAGGAAAAATAGTTGATACCACTTATTATAAATCAATTTATACTTATACCGATACGGAAGCCACCGAAAAAGAATACGAAAGCGAAGATGGCAATAACTGGACACTCGTTGCTACTACAGTATATGGATTAGATCAGTATGGACGTATAGATAGCGACAATATGAAACGTTACTATCCGGTGACACAAGCTGCCACGAATCCCGATTATGAAAGGGTTGAAAAAAGAGAAAAGGATGCATACGGCAATGACATTAGTAATATTAGTTACAATGTCGACTACGCTGGCGGTGTTGCCAGTTACTATCTGTGGAATTATTATGAGTGCGCTTATTTATATTATTAATTGATTAGTGTATAGCAGTAAGAGCCGCCACTCCTGAAGTGGCGGTTTTTATTTAAACTTTTTGTTACCTTTGCCGTCTAAATCTCGTTCACAACCAATGCCGTGATGCTATGACAAAAAAATTTTTTTTCTGCTTGTGCCTGCTTGCGGGCACAGTGTTTTCGTTTGCACAATCGCAACCTGCTACAACTATACGCGGCACCTTGCGCGACAGTACCTCTAATGAAGCGTTGGCTTATGCTACCGTGCAAGTCAAAACAGCAGACGGGAAAACGGTAGGCGTAACATCAGCTACCGAGAAAGGAAATTTCGAAATTAAAAATATTGCGCAGGGACAATACTCGCTTGTGGTGTCGTATGTGGGCTACAGCACGCTCACACGGCCTGTTCGTGCAATAGGTGGCGTACTCAATACCGGGACTATTAACTTGAATAAAGAAGCCGTACAATTGGATGACGTGGTTGTTTCGGTGGTAGGCAATGCCATGGTTGCCAGAAAAGATACAATTGAATATAATGCCGCCTCATTCAAAGTCAATGAGGGAGCCACGCTCGAAGACCTTGTAAAAAAATTACCGGGTGCCGAAGTCGACAATGATGGGAAAATTACAGTAAACGGAAAGGAAATAAAAAAAGTAATGATTGACGGGAAAACGTTCTTTAGCGATGATCCACAAATTGCTACCAAAAACTTGCCGGCCAACATGATTCAAAAATTGCAAGTGGTCGACCGCAAGTCCGACCAGGCGCGCTTTACCGGCATTGATGATGGTAACGAAGAAACAATATTGAACCTTACCGTGAAACCCGGCATGAAAAACGGATGGTTTGGGAATGTCACAGCCGGTGCGGGCTACAAGGACAAGTGGCAAGGCGGTGGGATGGTGTCGAATTTGAAAGACGACCGGCAAATCTCCATTATTGCATCGGGCAACAATACCAACAACCGTGGATTCAACGATGTGGCGGGAAGCATGATGCAACAGGGACGCGGCGGCGGTGGTGGCGGCAATGTGATGCGGATGGGCGGTGGCGGTGGTGGCGGCAACCAGGGCTTCAACCTCAATGTAGGCGGCACACAAGTGAATATTGGTGGCAATGGCCTCACCACGTCCTGGCTGGCAGGCGCCAATGTGTACGACGAAATTGGGAAAAACTTGAAAATAACAGGCAACTATTTTTACAATGGCGCCGAAACAAAACTCGACCAATCGCGTACACGCCAGAATATTTTTGCCAACGACAGCACCTCGACCTACAACCAGTTGGCCAACTCGGTAACACGTACACAAGGGCACCGCGCAGCACTTGAATTGGAATGGACCATCGACACATTAAATTCCATTCTCTTTAAACCGAACGTCAGCTACGGCATTGGCAGCTTCGATGAAAAATCGGTATACGCTACGCTTGCCAACAGCAATCGCACATTGACCGATACGGTGAATGCCGGTGTCAGCGAGTCGAACGGCGACAACACATCTATTTCGTTTACCGGCGACCTGCTGTGGCGCCATAAATTTAAAAGGGCCGGACGCACTTTTTCTGCCAACGTAGTTTTTAGTTATAGCGACAATTCGCTTGATGGAGGTAACCGTTCGCTAACCCGCTTGTTCGACTTGGTAACAAAGGCCGATACCATTGATCAACGCTACCAATCGGACAATCGTGCGTATGCCACCAACACTCGCTTATCATACACCGAACCATTGGGTAAAAATTATTTTGCGGAGATTGCTTACAGTATTCGTACCAGTAGCAACAATTCCGATAAGGACACGTACAACAAAGATGCCGATGGCAATTACACTATTTTGGATACACTATATTCAAACCATTACCGCAACCTGTTTGTCAACCAACAAGTGGAACTGAACATTCGCAGCATTCGCGAAAAATATAATTGGACAGTGGGTGTTAACGCACAACCATCATATTTGGAAAGTGAACGCCGCGATGCCGAAAAATTTTCGCGCTCGTCGTTCAACTTTTCACCGAATGCTAATTTTACCTACAACTTTTCGGATACCAGGCAACTGCGTGCAGACTACCGGGGTCGCGTTACGGAACCTAGCATCTCGCAATTGCAACCCGTGCCCGACAATTCGAACCCGCTACTCGAACGTTTGGGAAATCCCGACCTTGATCCGGAATTTAACAACAGCTTGCGTATACGTTTCCGTAACTCCAATGTGCAAAGCTACCGCACTATGTTCGGTTTCCTGAATGCTTCGCTGACCAATGATAAA
>JAVBNJ010000113.1:0-15083 GCA_031551625.1 Bacteroidales bacterium
AGTCATAGCCGCAACCGGCGGGTAATCGAGTGCCGAAGCGCACCAGTCGTATTTAGCGGGCATGCCGCTAAGTGTAAGGGTTACCCGTTGGGTTTTACTCGCCGAGCCCGTTACCCACACGCCTTTACTGGCGCTTACTAAGGTGCCGACACTGGTGCCGCTGACAGTAGCGCGTGTCCAGGCGCCTTTGGTACCATTGGCATTGACGGTGCGGTAATCGACAATCACCCACGTTTTGTAATTGTGGGTACCGGTACAGGTTGTCCACACCAAATCAAAAGTTACTTGCTTGGTGTTGTAGTTGGCGGCTACTTGCCGCACCGATACGCACGAAGCGGCATAGCCGACAGGTGTGCAAAGCAATAATAAAAGTAAACAGTAGATTTTTTGCATATCAATTAAGTTTTTAGTTGTTGTTTTATTTTATACCTGCGTTAGGGGGCGAGATGTCTCCACTTCACTCGCTGCCGCTCGTTCCGGTCGACATGACGGCTCTTTTCTTTCCATCAAGTCAACCGTCATGTCGACCGAAGGGTTTGGCGGAATTTGTGCCAAACACGAAGTGGAGACATCTCCTGCGTAACGTACTCATTCATTAACGGTATAGTTATTTAACTAAGTTTTTGGTTTTATTTACATAGCATTGGGGTTGTTTTCAAATCCGCGTAAATCCGTCTAATCGGCGCCATCCGCGTCCTATCAACAAACAAACACAACAACCCCTTGCTACGATTTTATTTTCGTTGCCAATTCCGTTCAACCATTCAGTTATTCAATTACTAACAAAAAACGTGAACATTGATTGTTATTCTTGAGGTTCTGGTAAACCTGTGTCAAAACAAACCAAAGTCCACGCTCGGGTAGGCTTTAAGTTCTTTGACACAAGAAATTTACCAGATTTCAAGAATAGAATGTCATACCGTAAAAAAGAACATGCAGAATGATGCAAATATACACAGATATTTTTAACTGCCAAATAAAAATCGCGTTTTTTTCGTATCTTTGCACGTTATAAAAATGAATTTTTTTAAGAAAATAATAGCTTTTATGGCAATTGCAGCGGTGGTAGTACTATCGTTGAGCCGCTGTGCCAACACGCGCCAAGGACCTACAGGCGGCCCGAAAGATACTATTCCGCCCGTGCTACTACACACAGCCCCAATGGCGAATACCATCAATTTTAAAGGCGACAAAATTACGCTCACGTTCAACGAGAACATGCAGGTAAAAGACGCATCGAAAAATGTGGTACTTTCGCCGCCTGCGTTGCTGCGACCCGTGGTGCGGCGTAGCGGACATTCTATCAACGTTATTTTGCAGGACACCTTGCAGCGCGACCGTACCTACACTATCGACTTCGGAAGTTCGTTGGTCGATAATAACGAAAGCAACCCCTATCCGCCCTATAAATTCACGTTCTCGACAGGCCCTGTAATCGACTCAATGGTGTTTACCGGTGTGGTGCGCGACGCTTTTACGCAAGAACCGCTGGCCGGGATGACTGTGATGTTGTACGAAAACCTGAGCGATACGGCCATTTACAAAACCATGCCTGTGGCCATTGCCCGCACTGATGCATGGGGCTACTTCGCTGTGCAGAACATTGCTCCACGCACATATCGCATGATTGCTATCGAAGATAAAAATTCGAATTACCGCTATGATGCAGGCAGCGAAAAAATAGCTTTTCTCGATTCGACAGTGGTGCCCGAAGAAACAGTGTCGGAATTGCCGCCACTCATCGACATAAAAGATACGGTAGCGCTGGAGGCACGCCCATTCGAACGGTTTTTGTTTGCCTCGAAAGAAAATGCGGGCAAACAATATTTGGTGGAATATCCTCAACTAGGCAAACGGCAATTCAAACTCGTGTTCAATCAACGCAATCCTGAGATTCATTCGTTTGTTATCAATGACATCGACTCGACGGGGTATGTGGTGGAAAGCAGCCGCTTCGGCGATACACTCACATATTGGCTCACTGCACCTACATTGCCCGACACACTGCGCGCCACTATCAATTATTTGAAAACCGATTCGCTTGAGCAACTTTCGCTCACAGAAACGCTTTTGAAATTTTCGATGAAGAAAGACGATAAGAAGAAAGAAGAAAAGAAAAAAGAGGGGGAAGAAGAAAAACCAAAATTGCAACCTAAAATCGATTTTAATCTGCAAAATGGGATGCATCGCGGTATCACAATTACTTTCGATGCATTGCCGGTAAAGATTGATACATCAAAGCTGGCCTTGTTCAAAATAAATACGGAGAAAAAGACCCGCACCGCCGAGCCTTTCCGTTGGGTACGCGATACCACATCGTTGTTGCGTTTTTATGTGCAAGCCAAATGGACAACGGTGACTGATTATGAATTTGTGGCCGATTCGGCTGCTTTTATCAATCTTTATGGTCTGGTAAATGACAGTACGGGTAGAAAAATCACAACCCCTAATCCTGAAAAATTCTGTATGATTACGCTCAATCTGTCGAACGCTTCGTCGCAATACATCGTGCAATTGTTAGATAAGAAAAAAGAAAAAGTACAGCGCGAAAGTATTGTTTCCGGCGGGAAAGTGGTGTTCGACTACTTGCAGGCGGGCGACTATTGTATTCGTTTTATTGATGACGAAAACCGTAATGGAGTCTGGGATCCGGCAAGTGTCAAGGAAAACAAGCAATCCGAAAAAGTAGCATTTGTCCGATTTACCAATTCGGATGTACTTACACTGAAAGAGAATTTTGAAGTAGACCACGCCGTAGATGTAGCTAAGCTATTTGAACCACCGCAACCACACGTCCATAGCCACAGACTGGAACAAAAACACGGAGAGAATGGCGAACATCACGAAGAAACACCTGCGCAAGAACAAAATGAAAATTAATTTTTTAGGCATATTATTTTTGGGAGTGATTTGTTTGCTACCAAACAATGGGGTGGCACAAAGTAAAGATTCTGATTCTACGCTCATACGTCCGATCGTTTCGATACCAGTAAAAAAACACGAGGCGCCGCGGCATTTCATCGGGGCATCGGGCGGCTACAGCATCAACAACATGTCGTCGTCTGTTTATGAAGATTTGCGAAGCACGGGTAATTGGGTAAACTACGGTGTGATTTACAAATATTACAATCCGAAATGGGTAGGTTTGCAAACGGGTATCAATTATACCGAACGCGGCTACCAGCGCGACAGTACTTCGAAGCGGATTTACCAGACACTGGAACTGCCTTTCGTGTCACAGTTCCATGTAGAGGTTTGGAAATTCCGCATCATGGCGAACGCAGGACTGTTTGTTGCCTACTCGCTGAGTGCAGAAGATACGTATCTTTATCCACCCGAAGAAGAAGGTAAAAAAGAAAAGTATACATTCCAATCTACCGATAATCGTTTTGACTATGGATTGCGGTTTGGTGCAGGGCTGGGCTTGATGCTTTACCCTGTTGAGGTGCAGTTCGAATTCAATTACGCGTTGGGTTTGGGCTACGTGCATGAACCGCTTATCCCTAACCAGACAACCATCTACAACCGCTTGTCGCAAATGATTTTTTCGGTGGGTGTTTTAATCGCTTTATAACACGATGAACAATAATAATCACATTAAATACCATCGCCGCGAAACGAACACAGTCGTTATCGGCGGTGTCGCATTGGGTAGTGAGTATCCTGTGCGTGTACAAACCATGTGCAATACGCCTACGCAAAATATAGAAGCCTCAGTGGTGCAATGTAAAAAAGTGGCCGATGCGGGTGCCGATTACGTACGCCTTACTACGCAAGGACTTAAAGAGGTGGAAGCATTGGCCGAAATTAAGCGGCAATTGCGCCGCGATGGTTATAACATTCCATTGATTGCCGATGTGCATTTCAACGCCAACGTGGCAATTGCTGCGGCTGCCATAGCTGACAAGGTGCGCATCAATCCGGGAAATTTTGCAGGCACACCTGTAGAAATGGAAGAAAAATTATTGGAACTTTTTCGTGTATGCCGCCAGCACAAAACGGCATTGCGTGTGGGAGTGAATCACGGCTCGCTGTCCGAGCGCATCATGTCGGCATTTGGCGATACGCCTGCAGGCATGGTGGAATCGGCCATGGAAATGTTGCGCATCTGCCAGCGAGAAGATTTTACACAAGTAGTAGTGTCAATGAAATCAAGTAACACACGTGTGATGGTAGCAGCCTACCGGTTATTGGTGGAGTGCCTGGAAACAGAAACTATGGGTTATCCGTTACATTTGGGAGTTACTGAAGCTGGCGATGGCTACGAAGGGCGTATCAAATCGGCGGTAGGTATCGGCACGTTGTTGACCGAGGGCTATGGCGATACTATCCGTATATCGCTGACTGAGCCACCGGAAAATGAGATTCCCGTGGCACAGGAATTGGTGCGTGTAGCGCCCCTGTATCCTTATAACCCGAAGATGCCGCACGAAAAGGTAAAACAATTGGTGCGCGATTATAAAGTGACTGATACGCAAACGTTGATACTGCAAGCGGCGTGCGATTCAGGTCCGTTATTGCTTGATGGATTTGCCGACGATTTGCTGATTTTTGCCGTGGTGGCGGGCAAAGTAGTGCCCGATGAAAAATCGGCGGCTTTGGCAAGAATATTGCTGCAAGCTACCCGTGTACGTTTTAGTATGCCTGAATATATTGCCTGTCCGGGTTGTGGCCGTACACTGTTCGACTTGCAAGGCACATTGGCTGAGGTACGCAAAGCCACGTCGGCGCAGGTGGGGTTAAAGATTGCTGTGATGGGTTGCATTGTAAACGGGCCGGGCGAAATGGCCGATGCCGACTATGGTTATGTGGGTGCAGGTCATGAAAAAGTAACGCTCTACAAAGGTAAAACAGCTGTTAAGAAAAATATTCCGCAGGAAAAAGCGGTGGAGGAATTGGTAAAACTCATCAAGGATAGCGGCGACTGGAAAGAGTGATTCTTTGCTTAACTAAAATACCTTGTCTGTAACCATAACTCGAATACCGGATCGATAAAATATGGCTTGCCGCGGTAGAAATAAATAACTTCTTTTTTCTTTAATGCTTCGCGCACGCGTGTGATATTAGCCGATGAATGCAGATCATATTTGGCAATTACTTCGGCAGCGCTGAAACGATCAATACCATCGAGAATGGCACGGAGATAATTTAGTTGCGAGGTGCTTAGGTTATCAACCTGCAGGCGGCAAGAGCGTTCGTTGTAATTCAGCAATTCCTCGGTCGCACTGTCCATCATGCTGTCAATAACAAAGCCTTTGGTGTTGAGCCAACATAGATGGGCAAATTGTTGCACGTAGAATGGGTAGTGGTTTACCTTACGGCAAAGAATCTCGGTAAATTCTTTCGAAATCACACGTCCGCTTTTCGAAAATGAACGAACAATATAGTCAGTGAATAATTTTTCGTCGACCGGTTCTATTTTTATTTCTTCGCCGAATTTGTGAAACGGTTGTTTTTCGTTGAACAATGCACGCATTGCGTTTACTTTACTGCCACACAACAGATATCCTGCCTGGCGGTGAGGTTTCCATTGGCTTACCAATCGTTTTTGGAATGCTGTCGAGTTTTCAAAATCGACAATCTCTTGAAAATCGTCTATCCATACAATGTATGGCATATTTTTCAAATCGGCAATACGTTCGGGTAATTGCAATACCTCGTCGGAATGGTCTTTCAACCGTTGATGATCAAAGTAAATTTGAATACCGTTTTGTTTGCATTCATCAATTTCGATATGTGGTTGCGATAGTGGCAATAGTTGTGAAGCTAACGTTACCCAGTCACTTTCGGTGGAGCATGTTTCATTGAAGAGCTGTTGCGCCAACAGTGTGTAGAATGCATGTTCGTCGCGTACGTTGAACAGGCGGCATGTACATAATTTTAGTTCCATTGTTCTTTTCGCATGGAAAAAAGCATTACGAACCAATGATTTTTTTCCATAACCCGTAGGTGCAATCAATACCGTATTTTGTTTATTAGTCATGTTCGAAGAGAGCCACGACAATTCGTCGCGGCGCCCTACAAACGTTTCGTTGATTGCTTCGTGCGAAAAAACAAACGGTGAGTCCATGGCAGACTAATTACTATCAAGGATTTCGAACAACTCGTCTAACTTCGGTGTTAAAATAATTTCGATACGGCGGTTTTTCAACCGTGCCTGCACTGTTTTCGAATCGTCGAGTGGAACATATTGACTACGTCCGGCTGCGGTTATCCGTTGCGGATCAATATCTTTATTTTTTAATAATTCACGAATAACACTGGTCGATCGTTTCACACTCAAATCCCAATTGTCTTTCAATTCTCCCGAGCCACGATAGTTTACATCATCGGTATGTCCTTCAATTAGTATATTAATTTCCGGGTTTTGCACCAATACTTTTGCTAATTCGTTAATGGCTTCCGTTCCTTTTGATTCAATGTTGTAGCTACCCGATTTGAAAAGCAACTTGTCTTCCATCGATACATATACCTTTCCGTTCTTTGTCTGCACTGTCAACCCTTTTCCTTCGAATCCGAGCAGGGCATCAGACACTTTACGGCGCAAAGCATTTACGGTAGAATCTTTGCGTGCAAGAATGGCTTCGAGTTCTGCTAACCGTTTATTCCGTTTATCCATTTCCACCTGCATTTGTTCCAACTGGCGGATGCGGGCGGCCAGTTCATCTTCCTTGCGCTGCAGTTCTTCACGGTCGCGCTGCATAGCCACACTCATACTTCCCGTTTCTTTTTCGCGGTCTTTGCGGTAGCGCTCCATCATGTTTTGAACGTCGGCCAATTGTTTTTTCAATCCGTCGCGCTCGGCAGTGGTAATTTGGAGATCTTTTGCTGCATTTTCCAATTCTTTCAAACGGCGTTTGAGAGTTGCATTTTCGTTGGCCAGATCGTTCATCTGGTTGTTAATCCGGTTGCGGTCGTCCAACAAGCGACGGTAGTCAGAATCTAATGATTGATATTTACTGCTCGACACGCAAGAACTCATGCCCATTGCCGCAATTGCCAATGTAAGAACAAAAATAAATTTGGTATATTTCATAAACGGAATTAAAATTTTGCTCCACAAAGATAGGAAAGATTTTACAGTTTTTTATATCTTTGTACAAATCTTTAAATCATTTGTACAATGAATTACCGAGAACTAACAACCGATGAGGTGAAAACGCTGGTGCAACAAGGTTGCTCGGCGGATAACTGGGTGCACGTGAAAGTGTCGCCGGACTTTATGTGCCAACGTGTACATCAGGTACGTTTTACGGGGCACAACCGCTTGGGTGTTTTTTCGAAAGAAATATCATTGAATGGAGTGGCACCCGCCCACAGCGGGATCTACAATGCGTGGCTGCACAACTGCACAGTAGGTGACAATGGGTTAATCCTTAACGTAGGCCGCTATATTGCCAACTACGAAATTGCCGACGAGGTGGTAATTTGCGATACGGGATGTATAGAAACCACCGGAGAAACAACATTCGGCAATGGCGTATGGACGAACGTAATTGATGAAATGGGCGAACATGCCATACCGTTGTATAATGAACTATCGGCGCAGGTGGCCTATTTGTTGGCCATGAACCACCACCGCCCACGCTTGCAGGAGCGAGCTACGGAAATGATAGCAACCTACTGCGAAAAAATAAAAAGTACCGTCGGAAAAATAGAGGCCGGTGCACAAATAAACGGATGTGGTACTATTACTAATGTTTTAGTTGGTGAACGGGCACAACTCGAAAATGTGTTGAATCTCCACAACGGTAGTATTTGCAGTACTGCCGAAGCGCCCGCTTATGTTGGCAGCGGTTGCTCGTGCAGCGATTTTATTATACAATCGGGCGCGTCGCTCAACAATGGTGTGATGCTTTCGCATTGCCTTATCGGGCAAGGCGGGCAGTTCGACAAACAATTTTCGGCCGAACATTCCGTGTTTTTCGCCAACTGCCAAGGCTTCCATAGCGAGGCATGCTCGGTGTTTGCGGGGCCTTACACTGTTACTCACCACCGTTCGACATTGCTGATTGCATTCATGGCTTCGTTCATGAATGCCGGGAGCGGCTCCAACCAAAGCAACCATGCATACAAAACAGGGCCGGTGCACTATGGTTTGACTTCGCGTGGATTGAAATTAGCAAGCGACAGTTACGTCTTCTGGCCGGCCACCATCGGCGCTTATACGATGGTTACCGGGCGTCACTACAATCATGTGGACACAACAGATTTTCCATTTTCTTACTTAATCGAAAAAGACGGCAAGTCGCACCTGATGCCCGGCATCAACTTTGCGGCTATCGGCACGTGGCGCGATGCCACTAAGTGGCCGCAACGCGACCGCCGAAAAGGCGCGTTGATTGACAAAATCCATTTCGATTTGCTGAATCCTTGTGTGATAAGCCAATTGCAGCGCGGCAAAGAACGCCTCGTCGAAGCAAAAACTATTTTTGGCAAAGCAACTATCGAAGCTCCTGCCAAGCAGCGCGGCATTAAGCATTACGATTTTATTGAAACGCTGTATCTGTTGGGCGAACTGACAAAGCGGGTAGAGTTGAAAATTGATTTGGCAGCCGATAATTTTTCGCATACCGAATGGATAGATGCGGCCGGCATGTATTGCCCTGCAACAGTTTTCGAAAAATTACTAACTGATGTCGAGAGCGGATACGTGAAAAATTTGGAAGATGTAGCCGCTGCTATCGACGATATTTATCACCATTATCCGCGCTATGCGTGGGCGTGGGCATCGCAAGCATTCGAAAAAAAATTCGGCAAGCACCCCGCGCAATTGCCCGACACCGAAATACAACAATACATCGCGCAATTCAAAGAGCAGGAAGCGCAATACAACCAGCAATTGCAACGCGATGCGGAAAAAGACAAAGAGTTGTATGAATAAACAATCCTGCGAGGATTGAAATAAGTACACGCTATTGTGCCGGGTTATACCATACAGTCCCAAGAACGACTATCTCTTGTCAGGGAAAGATGTGTCCGGTAATTTGGTCATTAATATAGCGAACCGTTGTACTTTTTGTATCTTTGTAAAAATTACAAGGACAAAATGATAACAGTCGATACTATATCCAAACTCTATGGCGCGCAAAAAGCGTTGGACAATGTGAGTTTCACGGTGCAGCGCGGCGAAGTGCTGGGGCTACTGGGTCCCAATGGTGCAGGCAAATCTACGTTGATGAAAATACTGACGGGTTACCTGTCGCCTACGTCGGGCAAAGCGACTGTCAATGGATTTGATGTTGCCACGCAGTCGCTCGAAGCGCGCCGCACCATTGGCTACTTGCCCGAACACAACCCACTGTACAATGATCTTTACATACGAGAATATTTACAGCTCATGGGAAGCTTGCATCGCTTGGGTAGCAAGCTCAGCAAGCGTATTGATGATGTGATTGAACGCACCGGTATCACACCCGAACAGCACAAAAAAATAGGGCAACTTTCTAAAGGCTATCGTCAGCGTGTGGGTTTGGCGCAAGCATTGCTGCACGAACCGTCAGCCCTTAGTCTCGACGAACCGACCACCGGCCTCGATCCTAACCAAATTGTCGATATCCGCCAGTTGATTGCCGAGCTGGGGCGCGAGCGGGTCGTGCTTTTCTCGACGCACATCATGCAGGAAGTAGAAGCTGTGTGCAATCGTATTGTGATTATCAACCATGGGAAAATAGTGGCTGACACGCCGCTTACCAAAGAAAATAATACATCAGTTGAAAAGATGTTCCGCGAATTGACGAAAAATAATTAACTTTACAAAAAATTAATGTAACTAATTTATGGAAAGTACCGCACAACAAAACAACACCTCACGACCTACTTCCGGCTTGAAAACGGCTGTTATTATATTATCTATTGTAGTGGCTATCCTTGCAGGTGCATTGCTTTACATTGCCGCCCACAAAGTGCCGCAACAGCAACAACAAATTGTGGAACTGCGTACCGAAAAAGATACGTTGATGGACAATTTGCTTACTTTGCGTACACAGTACGACGACCTGCAAACAAGCAACGACACGCTCAATGCGCAACTCGATGTGGAAAAGCAAAAGGTAGACATGATGATTGAAAAACTCAAAAAAACCGATGCGAACAACAAAGCGCAAATCCGCCAGTACGAAAAGGAGTTGGGTACATTGCGCGATATTATGCGCGGCTACATTCGCCAGATTGACTCACTCAATACGTTAAATATTGCATTGCGCGAAGAGACTACCACTGCCAAAGCCGAAGCCCGTGAATCGCACGAAAAATACCAATCGCTGGTGCAAACGACCGATGATTTGGCCAAGCAAGTAGAAAAAGGATCGGTGATAAAAGCGCGTGATATATCGGTAGTAGCGATCAATGAAAAAGGAAAAGATCAAACACGCGCCAGCCGCACCGATAAGTTGAAAGCCTGCTTTACGTTGGTCGAAAACAGCATTGCTGCTAAAGGCCCGCGCAATATATTTATCCGCGTGAAAGGTCCCGACGGAATTTTGATGACACAATCGGAAGCCAATGTTTTTCAAGCCAACGGCGAACAACTTATTTATTCGGCTGTGCGTGAAGTGGATTACCAAGGCGCCGATATCGAAGTGTGTATCTTCTATGGTGGTAATGGCGAAACATTTACTAAAGGTACTTACACCGTTGATATCTACTCCGGCGGTGCACTCATTGGCCACGGCGAGATATTATTGAAGTAAGTTTTCCCGCAAAGACACAAAGAGCACAAAGAAAATAATATAGCTTTGTGCTCTTTGTGTCTTTGCGGACAGCAAGAATACGATGGTTTATATTCACATTCCTTTCTGTAAACAACTTTGCGCCTACTGCGATTTTTATTTTACGATGTCGTTGGCTCGTAAAGAGCAAATGGTGCATGCATTGCTACGAGAAATGGATTTGCGGAAAGATTGCTTTGTCGTCATTGCGAGCGATAGCAAAGCAATCTACAATGATGTACCGAACACCCTGTATTTTGGTGGTGGTACACCATCGGTATTGGAACCGCGAGAATTGCAACAACTGATAGAAAAAGTAAAGATACTCCGTGGAGTTGATAGCTTTGACGAGCTGACGGTGGAAGTAAATCCCGATGACATTACTTCCGCTTATGCACAAGCATTGCGTGCCATGGGCGTTAACCGCCTGAGCATTGGTATACAAACGTTCGACGATGCATTATTGAAAAACATCCGCCGCCGCCATTCTTCCGCACAGGCTATTGCAAGTGTGCAAATGGCGCAGGCTGCGGGTTTCGACAATATTACCATTGATTTGATGTACGGCCTGCCGGGGCAAGCAATGGACGCTTGGAAGCGCGATGTGGCGCAGGCCATGGCATTAGACGTACCGCATATATCCGCCTATCACTTAACTGTTGAACCAAACACATTATTCGGAAAACAACAAGCAAAAGGTTTGCTGCACTTACCCGAGGAGGAACTGGGTATTCAACAATTCCTGTATCTGCACGATACGTTGGAGGAAACGGGCTACGAACATTACGAAGTGTCGAACTTTGCCCGCCGCGGTTTCCGTGCGGTACACAACAGCGGCTATTGGCAAGGATTTCCGTACATAGGCATTGGCCCGTCGGCACATTCGTACAATGGCTGCCGTCGCCGTTGGAATGTAGCCAATAATTTGCGCTATTTGCAAGCCGTGGAGAATAGCGAACCATTCTATGAAAGCGAGGAACTGACCACCGAAATGCGGTTTAATGAATATCTGCTTATCTCGTTGCGTACCGCGGCCGGTGTTGACTTGGACTACATAACTAAAAATTTCGGCGTGTCGTTTTTAGAACACACATTGCAGCAAGTGCAGCGTCACTTGGCTACTGGAACATTAGCAAAAAACGATAACCGGCTGCAAATCCCGCCTCGCCAATTCCTCCGCGCCGACGAAGTAATTCGCGATTTGTTCTGGGTGTAGCCAACACTTCCCGTGTGATACCTTGCACACCTGGTGAGTCTCTCTATTGTGCAAACAAGCGGTCGAACTGTTCGGGCCGAATGATGCAAAGTTTTTTGTTATGCAATTTTTTTGTTTTTTGTACCTTTGCAAAAAATTGCGAAAACTATGGCCGGTAACGATTGGAAATCACGATTGGGAATGGTATACTCCACCAACCCCGACTTTCAATATCAGCAAGAAGGGAGCGACGAAGTGGCGACTTTGCCGCCGGCACAACAGAAGTTGATTGTGAGCATTGACCGTCGCCAGCGGGCAGGCAAGCAGGTAACACTGGTTACCGGTTTTGTGGGCACAGCGTATGATTTGCAAGAACTCGGCAAAATGCTGAAAACAAAATGCGGCGTGGGTGGCACAGCCAAAGACGGCGAGATAATGATACAAGGCGATTTTCGCGACCGTATCGTAGAATTATTGACAGCCAATGGGTACAAGGCGAAAAAAGGGAATTAAGAATTCCAAAATTTAAAAATTCCAAGATTCGAAATTGACGGATTCACTTCATAAAGTTAGTACACCGGACACACTTCATAATGTAGCGTTGCCACCAGTGACAGACACTGCAAATGTGCTTGTCGATACGCTTACCATACCGGTTGCGAATAGCGCAGCGATAGCCGATTGCACATTGATTGTTGTGCCATCGCAACAATGGGTGTCGCCGCAAGAATTGTTTGGTGCGCATACCTCATTGGTGGCTGTAGTGGGTAAGCAAGCGACGACCGAACCGCGTAATTTTGCATCGTCGTTGTTCGAAGGTTTTTTAGCATTGGGTATTATTTTTCTTTTCTTGGCATTTTTTCGTTATGTGCGCAATTTCTTTTCGTCGCTGGTGGCGGGGCTTTTCAGCTATCAAGCCAGCGAAAAGCAATTTAAAGAAAATTCGCTTTCGGTGGCTATTACAAACCGTGTGTTGCTGGTATTTGCATTGATGTCGATTAGTTTTTTTTGCTGGTTGTTGTGGTTGCACAATACCGATACCGGTCGCAGTGGGTCTTCTCCATGGTATTCGTTTGCATGGATTGGAGGTGGAATTTGCGCCTATTTTTTGATTAAAACATTATTACTACTGGCTATTGACTACGTGGGCAAGAGCGCACCGCTCATGCATTTGGTCATTCACTTCGGACGTCTCTACACCATTGCCGCCGGCTTTGCTCTGTTTCCTGTAGCCTTGCTTATTGCGGCTTCCGACCCGGGCATTGTGTTCAACACGTTGATGGTAATCAGCCTTGTGATAACAGCTTTGTGTGTTCTGTTCTATTTTTTACGGATTGTACAAATATTTTTTACCGCACGTGTTTCCGGTTTCTTTTTATTTTTGTACCTTTGCACTCTCGAATTAGCGCCCTTTTTAGTGTTATATTCTTTAGTATCTGTGAGTTAGAAATATTTAAGACACATGAACGTAACTAATATCCTCATAGCCCAACCGGAACCGATAGGTACTTCGCCTTACCTCGAAATTATAGAAAAACATAAATTAATTGTCGATTTTGTACCTTTTGTGCGTGTCGAAAGCCTTTCGGCAAAAGAATTCCGCGCGCAACGTATCGATGTGCTTAAACACACGGCAGTGGTATTTACAGCGCGCACGGCAGTTGATACATTTTTTCAACTATGCGAAGAAATGCGCATCGTGGTTCCTGAAACTATGAAATATTTTTGCATGACCGAGTCAATTGCTAACTACTTGCAAAAATACATTGTATACCGTAAGCGTAAAATATTTTTCGGTAATGGTACGATTACGTCGCTACTCGAAGTTATCGGCGCTAAGCACAAGTACGAATTGTTTCTACTGGTGTTAGCCGACAATTACAAGCCCGAAATCCCAAAGGCATTTGACAAAGTAAAACTGAAAAACACGAAAGCGGTATTTTACCGTACGGTAACGAATACCGATGTCAAAGATACGGATTTGAAACGCTACGATATGCTGGTGTTCTACAGTCCGGGCGAAGTAAAGTCGTTGGTCGAGAACTTTCCTAAATTCAAGCAAGCCAAAACACTTATTGCCTCGTTTGGCGCAGCTACAGCCAAGGAATTAAAAGACGATGGATTTGAAGTGGCTATTGAAGCACCCACTCCGCAAGCTCCGTCGATTGCTAAAGCGCTGGATTTGTTCCTGAGCCAAGGGCTAAAAAAATAATACCGCAGTGTACGAACTGCCCAAAGCCGAACGCCTATGTTCGCGCAAGCAAATTGCCGGACTAATGGAAAAAGGGAGTGTTTTATTTCACTTTCCATTTAAGATTTTCTTTATACTGCAATCAGCGATACCGAAAGAAACTTATTGCCAAATAGCCGTCAATGTACCGAAGCGCAATTTCAAACGCGCTGTCAAGCGTAACTTGTTGAAACGTCGTATCCGTGAAGCTTTCCGGCAGAATAAATCAGGTTTTTATACCACCCTGCAACAAAAAAATAAACAAGTGGTTATTTTTTTTCATTATGTGTCGCCCGAAATTTTATCGTATGAACACATCGAAACCAACATGCAAAACGCCCTCGCCAAGCTGGCATCGCTGGTTGAAGGCAGCACTGACATTCCCGCTGGTACTGTTGGTTAAGTTGTACCAGTGGTGTATCTCGCCGCTCAAGCCACCTACTTGCCGCTTCACGCCTACCTGTTCGCAATATGCATTGGAAGCGCTGAAAAAACATGGCCCGTTCAAGGGCGCGTGGTTGGCTATGCGTCGCATTCTCCGCTGTCACCCGTGGGGCGGACATGGTTACGATCCAGTGCCGTAGAGTTCTTTTTTCATCGTTGTAAATTAAATTTGGTTACTTCCGAAAAAATCCCCACCTTTGCATTGTGTACCTTTTGCTCCTTAGGCACACGAATTTAGGTTCTAAATAACTAGTATATATCAAAGGCTGGCCTAACCTTTGCCGGCAAGACCTTTGTACAGGAGAAACCCCCATGAAATCCCATCACCCACTAACCCACTGCCACCCCCTTGTATTATTCGTATTCCCGCTGCTCCTCCTGCTATTTCCAGCAGTGGGCATAAGCCAGAGCTACCCGGTCTACGTGACCCCACAGCTGACTCCGCCCTACACGCTGAAGCTGTCGGACTACTCACGCCCGGGATCGCAACAGCTGGTGGTCAACC
>JAVBNJ010000152.1:0-7191 GCA_031551625.1 Bacteroidales bacterium
GCCAGTTGCGCGGCCGCGCCGGACGTCAGGGCGACCCTGGTACTTCGAAATTTTACGTATCGTTCGAAGACGATTTGATGCGTTTGTTTGCGTCGGGACGTATGGCCACTATTATCGACCGCATGGGTATGAAAGACGGCGAAGTGCTGGAACACTCGATGCTGTCGAAGTCGATAGAACGCGCACAGCGCAAGGTGGAAGAAAACAACTTCGGTATCCGTAAACGTTTGCTGGAATACGACGACGTGATGAACTCGCAACGGCAGGTAATTTATACACGCCGCCGCCATGCCTTGCACGGCGAGCGTATCGACGTGGATATCCAAAACATGATGGCCGACTTTACCGATGCATTGATACAACAACATCACGGTACTATCAACTACGAAGAGTTTTTGATGGAAAGCATCCGCCAACTGTCGGTACAACCGGCATTCGACGAAAAAGCGTACGCAGATTTATCATCGTCGAAACTCGCTGATCAGTTGTTGCAACAAGTAGAAGAGTCGTACCACCGCAAAACGGAATCCATGGCGCAGCAAGCCTGGCCAATCATTAAACAAGTATACGAAACAAATTCGGCTACCTACGACAATATCGCGATTCCTGTGAGCGACGGGCAAAAAATTTACCAAATGGTGGTAAACCTCAAGAAAGCCTACGAAACACAAGGCAAAGAAATTTCCCGCACCATCGGCAAAACGATTACGCTGATGATGATAGACGATTACTGGCGTGAGCATTTACGCGAGATGGACGAGTTGCGCCAATCGGTACAGAACGCCGTGTACGAGCAAAAAGATCCGTTGTTGATTTATAAATTTGAAAGCTACGAACTGTTCCAAACAATGGTGAATAAAATCAACCGCGACGTGTTGGCGTTTTTGTTGCGGGCACATATTCCGTTACGCGACCCGCAAAATGTTCGCGAAGCCGAACAGCGCCGCCGTAACGACAGCAATTTGCAAACAAGCCGCCAGGATGCACTGGCTGCTTCGGCTAACAGTGGCGAACCACGCACACAAATGCCGGTGCATGTAGAGAAAAAAGTAGGACGCAATGACCCCTGCCCTTGCGGTAGCGGTAAGAAGTACAAAAACTGTCATGGACAAAATGAGTAGTTCTGTTAGCAGTGGGTTGATGTACGACAAGCGCAAATAAACCATTTATGAGCAGTATCAAATTTCGTTTGACCATTCTTCAGTTCGTAGAGTTCTTTATCTGGGGCTCCTGGCTGATATCATTCGGAAACTATATGGCAAGCAATGGAATGGGGGAAAATATCGGTACCCTGTTTGCTTCTTTGGGAATAGCAGCGCTTATAATGCCTACCATTGTAGGAATTGTTGCCGATCGTTGGCTTAATTCGGAAAAATTGTTAGGAATTTTGCACATCCTCGGGGCATTTTTCCTCTTTATGGCTTCCAAACAAATGGAGTTTAACAGCCTTTACCTGTTCATGTTTCTCAATGCATTGGTTTTTATACCGACCATCGGGCTCAGTTATTCTGTTTGCTATAGCCTGTTAGAACAAAATGGGTTACAATCAATCAAGACGTTCCCACCAATACGGATTTGGGGTACGGTAGGATTCATCGCTGCTATGTGGATTGTCAATATAGCCGGCTGGGGAACCAGCTCCAATCAACTATTGTTAGCAAGCGTTTCCGCTTTGTTCCTTGGTCTATACTCGTTTGTGCTTCCTGCATCTCCCCCTACAAAAGTGCGAAAAAACGGCTCTTTAATTTCAATACTAGGCTTAGATGCCTTGGTATTACTGAAAGAGAAAAAGATGGCGGTATTTTTTCTTTTCACATTCTTATTAGGAGTGAGCCTGCAAATCACCAACTCGTATGGAAGCACATTTATCAATAGCTTTGCCAACGATTATCCGGACTCCTTTGTTGTTAAGTACAACAATATCTTCTTATCGTTATCACAAATAGCAGAAGCATTGTTTATTTTAGCCATTCCATTTTTTTTACACCGGTTCGGCATAAAGACAGTAATGCTAATGAGTTTCGGTGCATGGGTGCTACGATTTGCCTTTCTCGGTATTGGAAACCCCGGCTCCGGAATGGTTTGGTTAACATTATCCATGATTATTTATGGTATGGCTTTCGACTTTTTTAACATATCCGGTTCTCTTTTTCTAGATCAAATAGTCCCTAAAAAATTCCGTTCGAGCGCACAAGGAATGCTAATGATGGTAACAATCGGATTAGGCGCTATTATAGGAAATTTTTGTGCGCAAGCAGTTATTAATCATTACACCATGAATGCAGTAACCAATTGGCCTGTTTGCTGGTTCCTATTTGCAGCCTACACGCTGATTATTGGTATTGCGTTTGCCCTTTTCTTCAAATATAAACACAACAACTCTGAACACATAAAAGAAAACAAATACTAAAATACAACATGAAAAAATTAACCCTTATGGCCTTTGCTATGGCTGGAATTTTAGCCTCTTGCGGCGACAAAGCAAGCGACAACCCATTCTTCACAGAGTGGAAAACCCCTCACGGCGTACCGCCTTTCGAGCAAATCAAAAACGAGCACTATGCCCCTGCATTTGAAGAAGGTATCAAACAACTGCAAGCAGAAATCAATGCGATTGCCGAAAGTACCGAAACCCCTACGTTTGAAAATACGATTGTAACAATGGATAATGCCGGTGCCTTGCTAGATAAGGTAAACGGCGTGTTTATGAATATTGTCGGCTCGGATTCCAACGACGAGTTGCAAAAACTGGACGAAGAAATTTCACCCAAACTGCAAAAAAGCAGCGACGATATTTACCTGAACGCAAAACTATTTGCGCGTGTAAAAGCAGTATACGCGCAACGTGCTTCGTTAAACCTTGACACGGAATCGAACGCACTGCTCGAACGTATATACAAAGATTTCGTTCGCAGCGGCGCCAACCTTGGCGAAGCAGAGCAAGCCCAATTGCGTAAGCTGAACGAAGAGTTGGCGGTACTTGGCGTTAAATACGGGCAAAACGTACTGGCCGATAACAATGCGTTCCGTATTGTTATAGACAATAAAGAAGATTTGGCAGGGCTTCCGCAATCGGCTATCGACGCTGCTGCCGAACAGGCTAAAGCCGACAGCTTGGATGGCAAGTGGGCATTTACGATCAATCCGTCGAGCCGCATTCCGTTCCTGCAATATGCCGACAAACGCGAGTTGCGCGAGCGTATGCTGAAAGGCTATGCGCACAAAGGCAATAACAACAATGCCAACGACAATAAAACGATTGTACAAAAAATAGCTTCGCTGAGTTACCAGAAAGCAAAATTAATGGGATATGCCGATTTTGCATCGTTTGAGTTGGAAGACCGCATGGCTAAAACCCCCACTGCCGTATTCGATTTTATGAATAAACTGTGGGAACCTACAAAAAAAGTAACAGCCAAAGAACTCGACGAACTGCAAAAACTGGCTGCTAGGATGGGGTTGAAAGACAAGATTCAGCCTTGGGACTGGTGGTACTACACCGAAAAACTGCGTGCGGAAAAGTATGCTTTTAACGAAGAAGCAGCCCGTCCTTATTTCAAACTGGAGAATGTGCGCGATGGCGCTTTTATGGTAGCCAACAAATTGTATGGTATTACATTTACCGAAATTAAAGACATTCCGAAATTCAATCCCGAAGCTACTGCCTATTTGGTGCAAGATGCCGACGGCAGCGAACTGGGCGTGTTCTATACCGACTTTTTCCCGCGCCCCAGCAAACGTGGCGGCGCTTGGATGGACAACATCCGCCAGCAATACGGCAGCGTACGCCCGGTGATTGTAAACATCTGCAACTTCACAAAACCCACAGCCGACAAGCCTTCATTACTGACCATCGACGAAACGGAAACCTTGTTCCACGAATTGGGACACGCCATCCACGGTTTGCTGGCGCAAGGCAAATATAAATCTATTTCGGGCACCAACGTGTTGCGCGACTTTGTGGAATTGCCTTCGCAAATCAACGAAAACTGGGCAATGCACCCGCAAGTGCTGAAGATGTATGCCAAGCATTACCAAACGGGCGAAGTGATTCCCGATTCGTTGATTCAAAAAATCGAGAACATGTCGAAATTCAATATGGGTTTTGTAACCACCGAATTTTTGGCGGCTGCTATCCTTGATATGAATTGGTATACGCTGCAAACAGCCGATTTGCAGGATGTGGAGGCATTTGAAAAAGCAGCAATGGATAAAATCGGCTTAACCGGTGCTATTATCCCGCGCTACCGCAGCACATACTTTACACACATTTTCGGCGGCGGTTACTCGGCCGGTTACTACAGCTACATTTGGGCAGAAGTGCTGGATGCCGACGCATTCCACGCATTTGAAGAAACCGGCAACATCTTTGATCCTGCCACAGCCAATGCCTTCCGCAAGAACGTGTTGGAACGCGGCGGCAGCGACGACCCGATGACGCTCTACAAAGCATTCCGCGGCAAAGAACCCAATGGTGATGCGCTGTTGGAACGACGCGGTTTGAAATAAATCACTGAACAAAAGAGGCGAAGAAATTTTTCTTCGCCTCTTCTTATTAATAACCAAATCAACCTAACACATTTATTCTTTCACACAGCGGATAAGACGGCCGTAATGTTTGGGTGAAGAAGCTTCCACTTGTACGCTTCCTGTGTCTGCGTGCAACATATAAGCATTATTATCATCCTTCTTAGTAGTACTCCAGTAGGGACCGCCCATACCGGTCATATCCATATTACCCTGATTATCACAAGGAATTGTAAATCCTGGAGACCATTTACTCCAACCTGCAGGCGTATTACCCAACGCATTTCCTAATGCCGTATAATCTGCTTTCGATGGTAACTTCCAACCTTTCGGACATAACCCTTGTATTTTCATTCCCATTTGATTATACATACCTTCGGGGTCTTGGTCAGAACCATAAAAAGCCTTGCCTGTTTGCATAGCTGCTGCCCAGTCATAGGCATATACACTACCGCCACCCATGCCAACATTCTTACAATCGCCATACGTATTTCCGCCAAAACGATTTGATTTTTCCGATTCGGTAGATGTGGAACCGGAGAAAGTTGTTTTAGCGCAGGCATTAGTCGCTCCGGTACCTCCATATTTTAAATCAGATACCATCCAGTATTTATTATCGTCCATCAATTTTACATTGTAACTATTGCGGCGGGCTTCCGGTTCGCGATCATCCTGCAAGGTCCATGTAGAACCGGCAGGAGCGTTAGAAGGACAGAAATCAGCAAACGTAAGAGTCGAGCCGGGGGCGCTGGGAGATCGAATGATAATTGTATCCGCATTACCTGTGACTACAAATGAGCTCTGGCAAGCGCCGTCCCTCACTTTACGGGTATATACAAATGTTCCGGGTGTATCTCCGTCGGCAGTAGTGAGTATGTAATTCTGACCTGTAGCTCCGGTTATTTCCACATCGTTCTTATACCATTGATAGGTATAATTACCATCGCCACCGGTAGTAGCACTGAGAGCGCTTAGTGGCGGAAAAGCATTGAATGCATAGCCCGGGCAGAACGGGCCGAACTTGGCAGGGTACAATTCTCCGGGGTTGAATTCGTCGTACACGCCTATTACTTTCGGATCCGAAGTATATTCATAGCCCGCTGAATTGCTTATGGCAAGCGTATAACTAACAGCCGATGCAAGCCCTTCCGAAGTATAGGTGGCAGCCGTAGCACCGGCTATTTCGGCACCATCGGCCGACCATTTGTATGACGTTACAGGCAGGCCGCCAATAGTAACCGGACCTGTCAGCGTTACCGGTGTGTTATAGCACACCGTATCGGACGAGGCTGTAATTACCACATTATCGTCAACTTTTTCAAATTTCGCTTGTTCTACCGTTATTTTGGCAGTAATAGCGCCACTTGTTACAGTCAATGTAGCGGTACGCGGGTTTTGTGATTGATTAGACGATATGGTTACCGTTATGGTTTTATCGCCATTGCCAGAAAGCGGCGATACTGTACACCAAGTCGCAGCAGCATCCACTGTTATAGTCCAGTCCATATTGCTGGCTATATTGAATGTTTTGGAACCTCCATCGGACCCGACCTCTATCTTGTCGGGAGAAGCAGACAATGTTTCTGCTTTTTCTTCTTTACATGCAAAAAAAAGTAACGCAAAAACCGTTGAAAGCATCAGTAATTTTGTTTTCATAACTTTGTTTTTTAGTTAGTTAATAATAAATTGTTGTCACTCATTTTAAATTAAAATGATTTATTTTTTACGCAATACCGTTTCAATTAAAATTTTCAAATCGGGAGTCGACGGAAAAGGCGCATTGGCAGTAACCAATTTTCCGTCCTGGTCAAAAAGCATGAAACGCGGTATGGTTGTAATCGTATAAAATTTCACTATATCACTATCCATTCCATTACCGGCAAACAGTTGCACACCTTTCAAATTTTCTTTCTGCAAATAATTCAACCATTTCTGTTTATTCTTTGCATCATCTACCGAAATTCCCAGAAAAACGACCTGTGGATTCGATGCAAATTCTTTTTCCAGCTTTTTCAGAAACGGCAATTCCTTACGGCACGGTGCACACCATGTAGCCCATACATCGACCACTACTATCTTTCCTTTAAAATCGGACAACGAAACAGTCTTCCCTTCTTTATCGGTACCGCTGAATTCAACGGCTTGCAATGCATTTTTGTTTTCCTCCACAATAGCGACTAATGCATTTTTCATCCGTTGTTGCTGGTCGGCAGTCAGCATATACTTGCCATACTCTTTTTCAAAATCCATGTACACATCGTATGATTTCAAGCGCGAAGTCATTGCCAGTGCCATTTCCCCTTTCATGGTATCGTTTTGTACACGGGCAATACCGGCGCCCACATAAGCGCCGCTCGTTGTTCCTTGCACCATTCGTTCAACCAATTCTATCTGCCCCAGCATAGCCGATCCGTAAGGGTATGCCAATAACGACGCATCTTTTGTATAGTTATAAATTGAAATGGCACGATAATAATCCGTGAAATCTTTACTGGAAGGATGGCTGCCCCGTGGAGTCAGCACCATCATCATGGCATAATGCAACAGGTCGTATTTTCGATATTGCGCAAAAGCCGCTTCGAAATACGGGTTGGCAGTAGTCGTTGCAAATATTTTTTCGAATGCCAGCAATTCATCCAGTAACGGAAAAAAATCGACATAGGT
>JAVBNJ010000094.1:0-5699 GCA_031551625.1 Bacteroidales bacterium
GTGAAGCAAAAAAAACGAACGCACTTTCCATGGAAAGTGCGTTCGTTTTTTTTGCTTCACTATTATTGAAAAAGACAAGAAATAAACAACGGTTTATAACAAAATTTGATTAATCCCTTTTTTGGTTGTAAATTTGCCACACTTTATATTAAAATATTGTGCAACAAATATAAATTTATATAATGAGTAATTCGGCTTTATTTTTGACTATGCTACTAACGGCGCTCATTTTGGTGGGTACCGGATTATTGGTTGCATGGCTGCTGTCGCCGCGTTCGCAGAACGTATTGAAAGGAGAGCCCTATGAATGCGGGATTCCTACGCGCGGCAATTCGTGGATGCAATTCCGTGTCGGGTACTATCTTTTTGCCATCCTCTACCTCGTATTCGATGTTGAAACGGTGTTCCTGTTCCCATGGGCTGTGGTTATGAAAGACATGGGCATGCAGGGGTTGATCTGCATTTTATTTTTCTTGGTCATCCTCACACTGGGGCTGGCTTATGCGTGGAAAAAAGGAGCTTTAAAATGGAAGTAAAGAACATACACATACCGAACATGAAGTATGAGGACTTCAACGACAATGAATACCTCGAACAATACGTAAAAGAATTACGAGAGAATGGGGTCAGCATTGTAGTCGGCAAATTGAACGATTTTATCAACTGGGGCCGTTCGAACTCTGTGTGGCCACTCACTTTTGCGACCAGTTGCTGCGGTATTGAGTTTATGTGCGTGGGCGCTGCCCGTGCCGACTTTGCCCGTTTCGGCTGGGAAGTAACCCGTAACAGTCCGCGACAAGCCGACGTAATTTTTGTATGTGGTACTATCGTACACAAAATGGCCCCCGTACTCAAACGCCTTTATGACCAGATGGCCGAACCGAAGTATGTTATGGCTTTCGGCAGTTGTGCAATTAGCGGCGGCCCGTTCAAGAAATCGTATCATACGGTGATGGGTGTCGATAAAATTATTCCGGTTGATGTATATATTCCCGGCTGCCCGCCTCGCCCCGATGCCATGTTGTACGGCATGATGCAGTTGTCACGCAAAATAAAAGTGCAAAACTTTTTTAAATTACCCGACCAACCACAGGTTGAACCAACAAAGGGATAAGATTTGACACATTTACAAATTTTGTCAAATCTATAAATGTATGGAACTTATGGAATCTATAAAAGAAATAATTACATCAAAAGACGAGTTATACGCCACAGCTCAACGGCTACGCGACGAGGAAAAACTCGACTTTCTGATTGATATCGTGGGCATGGATTACGGCACCGATGGGCTAGGTGTTATCTACTACCTGTCTTCGTCCGAAAAGCCGGAGCAAGTCGTAACGCTGAAAACCAGTACGCCCGACCGTGAAAAACCGGAACTTTATTCGGTACACGACTTGTGGGGTTCCGCTTCGGTGTACGAACGCGAAGTGTTCGACTTCTTCGGGATCCGCTTCATCAATCATCCCGATATGCGGCGTATCTTTCTACGCCAGGATTGGAAAGGCTTTCCGCTACGCAAAGATTACGACGCCGACCCTGCCATCAATCCCGTGCCGTTTGACAATGAGTTGATCGAAGATATGGAGCGCGTACCGTCCGTGACAATCAAGATGGGCGACCGCCATGAAACCATTTCGCAATTGTTCGAAGAAAACGATTACATAGTAAACTTCGGGCCGCAACACCCTGCTATGCACGGTGTGCTTCACTTACGTGTAGCGCTCGATGGCGAAGTCATAAAAAAAGTAGATCCTGTATTCGGTTACATCCACCGCGGTGTCGAGAAAATGTGCGAAAGTTATACCTATCCGCAAATCCTGCATTTGATGGACCGCCTTGATTATTTGTCGGGAACGATGAATCGCCATGCGGTGTGCCTTTGTTGCGAAAATGCCTTGCAACTGGAAGTATCGGATCGCGCGCATGTGATACGGACTATTTTCGATGAATTGACACGTATTGCTTCACACTTGCTGGGCTGGGGCTGTATGTGTATGGATATGGGTTCCATTACCGCATTCGTATACGGCATGCGCGACCGCGAAAAAATCATGGATATTTTCGAGGAAACAGCCGGCGGCCGTTTAATGGCAAACTATGCGACCAATGGCGGTGTGATGAAAGATATTCACCCGAATTTTCAAAAACGTGTAAAGGAATTTATTCCCTACATGCGTAAGATGTTGAAAGAACACCACCTGTTGTTTACCGGCAATCCCATTGCTGTTGGGCGTATGCGTGACATCGGCTACCTGAGCAAGGAGCAGGCTATAACGTTAGGCGCCACCGGCCCCACCGGCCGTGCTTCGGGTTGGCACAACGACATTCGTAAGATTGCCCCCTATGCAGCCTATGGCAAAGTGGACTTCGACGAAGTATTGCGGCCGGACGGGTTGACGTTTGACCGTTACATCATCCGCCTCGACGAAATTGAACAATCGTTGCGTATCATCGAACAGTTAATCGACAATATCCCCGAAGGCCCCTATGCTGCCAAAACAAAGGCTATTATTAAATTACCGGAAGGTGAATTTTTCCAACGGGTCGAAAACGCTCGCGGCCAATTCGGGGTGCACATTACCAGCCGTGGCGACAAATCGCCATACCGCATAAAATTCCGTTCGCCTTCGCTCCCCCTGGTGGGCGCGCTGAAATCCATTGTTACTGGCGCCAAAGTAGCAGACTTGATTATGTTCGGCGCTTCATTAGATTATGTAATACCTTGCATTGATAGATAAGAATATGTTTGATTTTTCAAGTATAACCCAATGGATAGACAGCTTACTCCGTTCGTTCATGAGCGACGGATGGGTGCTGTTTACCGAATATGTATTGATAGGCATCGCCATATTGGCAGCCTATGCCGTATTTGCATTAGCGTTGATTTTTGTAGAGCGCAAGGTGTGTGCGTGGTTCCAGTGCCGTATCGGGCCGAACCGTGTAGGCCCTTGGGGCTTGTTCCAAACCATTGCCGACATGGTAAAAATCCTGCTGAAAGAGTTGGTACACATCAACCGTGCCGACCATTTCCTGTTCCGGTTGGCATCGTTTGTGATCATTTTGGCGTCGGTATGTACATTCGGCGCATTGCCGTTTGCAAAAGGATTGCAGGCGGTCGATTTTAACATCGGGGTATTTTACCTGTTGGCCATATCGTCGTTGGGCGTAGTCGGGATTCTGCTGGCCGGTTGGTCAAGCAACAGCAAATACACCATGATCGGCGCCATGCGAAGCGGCGCCCAGCTCATCAGTTACGAACTATCGTGCGGATTGTCACTCATTGCCATCGTGATCCTTTCGGGCACCTTGCAGCTTTCGGAAATCGTGGCACAGCAAGCCGATGTATGGTTCATCTTCAAGGGAGGAATACCGGCCATGATTGCATTCGTGATTTACCTGATTGCCGGCCATGCCGAAACCAACCGCGGCCCGTTCGACTTGCCCGAAGCCGAGTCTGAGCTTACAGCCGGATACCACACGGAATATTCGGGTATACAGTTCGGCTTTTTCTACCTGGCCGAGTACATGAATATGTTTATCATTGCAGCTATTGCGACCACCATGTTCTTAGGCGGCTGGCAGCCGTTGCATATTCCTGGTTGGGAAGCATTCAACCACACGATGGATTACATTCCGTCGGCGGTTTGGTTCCTTGGAAAAACAGGCTTATGCGTGTTCTTAGCCTTATGGGTGCGTTGGTCGTTCCCACGCTTGCGCATTGATCAATTGTTGAACCTCGAATGGAAAATTCTGATGCCGATAAGCCTTATCAACATCTTGTTAATGGCATTGTGGGTGTTATTATAATGGAAAAGGAAGATTAAAAATGAGCTTTATTAACTACATAAAACAGCTATTCTTGGGAGTGTACCGCCTGCTGCAGGGATTATATATATCCATGCTCAACATGTACCGCAAGAAAGTAACGGAGAAATATCCCGAAAACCGGAAGACCAAACAAAAGATGGAACGCTTCCGCGGTGAATTAATTATGCCCCACAACGAGCGAAATGAGCACAAATGTACTGCCTGCGGTATTTGCCAAATGAATTGTCCAAACGGGACGATTCAAGTAATCAGCAAAAAGGTGGCCGACGAAACGGGAAAGGAAAAACGGGTACTTGATAAGCATCTTTACGACATAGGCTGTTGCATTTTCTGCGACCTATGTACTACCACATGTCCTCAAGATGCGATCACCTGGAAGCCCGATTTTGAACACACGGTATACACACGAAGCAAACTCGTAAAGCAACTGAACCAAGAAGGCTCCAAACTGGAGGAGAAAGTAAAACAAGAAACCAATTAAGAAAAGAGCGTTGAAAACGCGCTCCTCTTTGCGAGGAACGATGCAATCCGAATTTTCAATGCTCAATTTAAAGAAAAAGATATGGGACATTTAATCGCATTCTATACACTGGCCGCTATCATTATCGTAACAGCCATATTGGCGGTCACGGCAAAAAAATTATTGCGGGCTGCCACTTATTTATTGTTTGTATTGATTGCCACGGCCGGCTTATACCTGTTGTTGGATTACCACTTCCTGGCCGCCGTGCAATTATCGGTATACGCCGGAGGGATCCTCGTTTTGTTCATTTTCGCCATTTTACTTACCAGCCAGAAAGGGGACCGTACCGAACCCGAAGACAAGCGCAAAGTAGGTATGGGGATTTTAGCCGCCTTATCGGGATTCGCAGTTACAATTATCATAACCGTAAAGCATAATTTACTGTATCCATCGACCCCTCCTCCCCCAGGCGACCACGAAATCAACATGAAAGTTATTGGTCAAGCGATGATGGGTACCGAGAAATACCAATACCTGCTACCTTTCGAGATACTAAGTGTACTGCTGCTAGTAAGTATTGTCGGTGGAATTTTAATTGCAAGAAAGCGATAAGATATAATATCAAGGAAGAAACAATGGAGCTATTTACTGTCATATGTGGGTTGGTTGTGATGGCGTTAGGCTTTCTAGCGAAAATCTATCCGAAAGAAATAGCGTCGAGCTTTTTTCTATATGTAGATAACAAACATATAAACTTGAAAGGATTAGCTTCATTTCTCAGCGCCACATATATAATTATCGGACTTAGTATCATCGTTTTTTATTACGGTCTGAAGTATTTTGGATGCGCCGATAAAGCCTTTTATACTATAAGTTTTTTATTACCAGTAGGATCGATTATTATTACGATAATAGCGTACAAACGCTACCGTCCAAATTAACAAATATACAAACGAACAAATAAGCAATAGATATGGTACCAATGGAAGCCTATTTGATAGTAAGCGCAGTAATGTTTTTTGCGGGAATCTACGGATTCATTGCACGAAAAAATTTACTGGCTGTACTCATTTCGATAGAATTGATTTTAAATTCGGTCGAGTTAAATTTTAGCGTATTCAACCGCTATCTTTATCCGGAGCACATGGAAGGTATGTTTTTCAGCCTGTTCGGCATTGCCCTATCGGCGGCCGAAACCGCTGTGGCCATTGCCATCATCATTAATATTTACCGCAATGCGCAAAATATAGACGTGCGACATATCGACGAAATGAAACACTAGATTAAATGGAGAATGGAAATTTGAAAATGGAGAATGAGCCTAATTCTCAATTCTCCACTCTCAATTCTCAATTAAAATAAAAGTTATGCAATTTAATCTTCTTATATTACTAGTTCACTTAGC
>JAVBNJ010000046.1:0-47622 GCA_031551625.1 Bacteroidales bacterium
CTTCTTCTGTGAGTGGAGCAACGGGCTACCAGTGGGCCGGAGCGGGCGTAACTGCCGGTTCGGGTACCGCCCGGACAAAAGCTTCGAATGCCACGACGACCGGAAATTATGTAGCACAAGTACGTTCGTACATTACGGCGAGCGGCATCAGTTGTTTCAGCGCGTACACTTCCAATGTAACAGGTGTGATTGTGGCAACGCCTGCGGTGCCGACTCTTACACAGAACGGCCCAAAATGTGTTGGTACCGCTATTACTTTTACCTCTTCTTCTGTGAGCGGCGCCACAGGCTACCAGTGGGCCGGAGCGGGTGTAACTGCCGGTTCAGGTACTGCCCGGACAAAAGCTTCGAATGCAACAACTGCCGGAAGTTATGTAGCACAAGTGCGTGCCTACAGGACAGCAAGTGGTATTACCTGTTACAGCGCCTACACGGCAAATGTAACAGGAGTAATAAATGCACCTACTAGTACACGCGATGCAGCACCTAATTCATGCGGATGTGCAACAGGCCTTACGGCTGTTGGTGGTGGTACCTATGGAACAGGAGGTTATAGTTATACAACCAAAGCTTATTGTCGAAATTTGACGGCCGATGGAGCATTAAGCTATACTGGCGCTGGTATTGAAGTTATTGACAAAGGAGGTTACTATGGCACTACGGATCTTCCTGCGGTTTGCCCTGCCGGCTGGACTATATTCTTAAGCAAGCATTGGGAAAAACTTGTCAGTGATATAGGGTATTGTAACGATAGTAATCGTTGTATTTGGGCAGGAGATCAGTATAAGTGGGGCACTTGCTACCTGTCCGATTGTAAGACCAAGGATAGTCATGGGTGGCGTATTAACTGTAATGGTTTTAATGTTAACACATGCTGGGAAAATTATGGACGAGTTTATTGCTATAGGTAATAATTGTCGTTTATTGTGTTATTCATTTTTATCAAGTATAATATGAAAATCTATAATTTCTGAATTAGACGAGAATGTATAAAACCAGACCTGATTTCGGAATAACTTGTATTAAATGCAAATGTGCGCAAATAATGTCAGGAGAAAGAGTAGCCGGACTATTCTTTATATAGAACTTGATCAGTTGGGCTTGCTTTATTTTATATTTTTAAATTAAACCTAACGAAATAATACAAAGCCTGTCAGGTTTTGAAAGCACCAAAGGGATGAGTTCGTAATTATTTTAACACAAAACGGGGGAAGCGTTAGTTAGTCACTTCCCCCGTTGCGCAGAGGTTGGCGCTATCTTGGAGCAAGCCGGGCTTTTACGTGGATACAGTCTGATACTACACCAGGTTGGAACCTCATGGTCAAATGCGTACGTTGAGAAATAAAGCCGTTCAATAACAGATACAAAAAAAGTGTCCTCTGTTGCGGCCAAGGTTTCAGACCTTGGTCGTTTTATTCAAGCAGGCTTTGCCTGCAATATATAATTGCCTAATAACCTTACACCTAAATTTTTAATTTATGAATAGTCTTACCTATGATTTTACGCAAACGCCGCTCTACCGCACCATAACAAATTTTGTGCGCGATGGTAACGCACTGGTGTCAAAGTTAGAGCCTGAGGGGCGGCGGCTGTTTGCACGGGCAATCCGGCAGGAATTGGTGGCTATGGCGCGAAGTATGTTTCGCGCTATGGCTACCAAGAGCCTGAAACAGCGCATGGTTATTATAGGAAACACCGGCGTGCATTTCTATACTGTGTGCGGGTTGTTCACTACTTGCTACGATTTGGAGTATTTACCGGAAGCGGATTTGAGTAGCGGTATGTGGAAAAGAAGTTGAATCCTGCTCCACATTGTACCGTTAGTGCGTAACCAACGCCATGTGAATTATTTTTTGCACCACCACAAAATCTTCGTCAAAAATTAAAAAGGATAATCCACTTTTTTCGGAAAGATGTTTTACGCATATCTGAAGAGCCATAATGCCGGAGCTGCTCGTAGTAATTGAGTGGATATATTTCGGGATGCCCGGCAATGCTTTCCAAATAGTCTCTCAAAGCATGAGTGAAGCGCTTAGAGGCAAGTGGTGCACCGTATTGGTGCAAAATAAAATCGGCAACATTATCTATATCGGAAGCTGCAGCTTGACTAAGCCTTAGTTCTTTCTGCATACAAACGATCTATTGCTTCGTTGAGACGTGTAAAATATTCTTCGGGACTTATGGTTTCGGCTAAAATTTTAGCGCGTCGCTCTTTTTTGCTCATCACCGTTGCCGACGGTATAGCCAACTGAGGAACCCGTTGAAAGGTTGAAGCTTTTGTCGTTGTTGCAGTATTCATAATGGAACAATCTTTTTGCAAAGGTAGCATAATTCCAATAAATTACAAAAATAATTGCGATGGGTATAATAAAAAAAGTGTCCCCCCTTGTCAGCGAAATTCACAACCTACTAAAAACATATTTCCGCGTATTCAAGAGAGGGCACCGATGGTAGAGCGATTTGTTATATCATTATTGTTAGAATCGTTCTGTGCGTGTGTGACAGTAAGGCTGCGTGCCTTTACGGTCGTAATAATCCTGATGGTACTCTTCGGCTATCCAAAACGTAGGAGCCGGTGTTACCTTTGTTACCACTTTATATCCTTTGTTTTTTAATTCATCAATCAATTTTTCGGCCACTGCTTTTTGTTCTTCACCGGTGTAAAATATTTCGGAGCGGTACTGCGGTCCGATGTCCGGACCTTGGCCATTTGTTTGAGTTGGGTCGTGCAATTCAAAAAACATCCGTGCCAATTTTTCAAAACTTACTTGTGACGGATTGAAGATTACCTGCACCGCTTCGGCATGGCCTGTACTGTGCGCTTTCACATCTTCATACGTCGGATGTTCTTTGTGACCGCCCATGTAGCCTACCTTTGTACTCAATACGCCCTTCTCCTTTTGGAGGTAATACTCAACACCCCAAAAGCATCCTCCGGCAAAATAGGCTGTTTCCATTTGCTGAGAATTATTAGTAACTATTTTATGTTGTTGCGTATTGTTCATTGTATAAAACAGTGAGGTTGTTTCTAATAACAAAATTTTTCAAAAACGTAAATCAATTTTTCAAATTATTAGCCCGGTTATTAGACTGCAAAGGTACGTAAAAAGTTTATTTTTGCAAGTATTTTGCTAAGAAAAAATATTTTAGAAGCTATAAAAAGCTCAAAATTAAAAAAATAACCCTTGCAAAAAAAATAAAAAAATTGCTTTTCTTGCCGGAAAATAGTAAAAAAGAGCACTGGAAAAGTTTATTTTTGTTACTTTTTGCTATTCCCATTCGATGGTAGCAGGCGGTTTTGAGCTGATATCGTACACTACACGGTTCACTCCGCGTACTTTATTGATAATGTCGTTAGAAATGCGTGCAAGAAAATCGTAGGGAAGGTGCGCCCAGTCGGCTGTCATGCCATCGGTTGAGGTTACGGCGCGTAATGCTACGGTATACTCGTAGGTGCGTTCGTCGCCCATTACGCCTACGCATTTCACGGGAAGCAGCACTGTGGCCGCTTGCCATACTTCATTATATAGGCCTGATTCGCGCAGCCCGCCAATGAAAATAGCATCGGCGTTTTGCAGGATGGTTACTTTTTCTTTTGTTACTTCGCCCAGCACACGGATGCCCAAGCCCGGCCCGGGGAACGGGTGGCGGCCCAGTAATTCTTTTTTCATGCCCAGCGCTTCGCCCACGCGACGCACTTCATCTTTAAACAGTGAACGTAGCGGTTCTACAATTTTCAAGTTCATGCGTTCGGGCAGGCCGCCTACGTTGTGGTGCGATTTGATGGTGGCCGACGGGCCATTGACCGACACCGATTCAATTACATCGGGGTAAATAGTGCCTTGTCCCAGCCATTTTACATTTTCTATTTTGTGCGCTTCGCGGTCGAATACTTCTATAAAAATGCGACCAATGATTTTACGTTTTTGTTCGGGATCGCTCACGCCTGCCAGTTGTGAAAGGAAGTCGTTGCTGGCATCTACACCTGTTACATTCAAACCCATGTCGCGGTACGATTCCAGCACATCGGCAAATTCATTTTTGCGCAACAGTCCATTATCTACAAAAATGCAGTACAGGTTTTTTCCGATAGCTTTGTTCAACAACACAGCGGCTACCGACGAGTCGACGCCGCCTGAGAGGCCAAGCACCACCTTGTCGTTGCCCAGTTGTGCGTTCAATTCGGCCACGGTGCTTTCAATAAACGATGCCGGTGTCCAGTTGCATTGGCAACCACAAATCGTTTTTACAAAATTTTCCAGCATTTGTTTTCCTTCCGCCGAGTGTACCACTTCGGGGTGGAATTGCAGGGCATAGGTCGGTTCGCCTTCGAGTTCGTAGGCGGCATTAACAACATCGTTAGTTGATGCAAGAATGCGTGCACCCTTGGGAAGGGCGGTAATGGTGTCGCCGTGCGACATCCACACTTGCGACTTAGCCGGCACATTTTTGAAAAGCGGAGAGGTATTATCCTTCACGGTTAATGCAGCACGGCCATATTCGCGGCTGTTCGAAGCTTGTACTTCGCCGCCGAAGTGTTGGGCAATGTATTGCGCGCCGTAACAAACAGCGAGCAATGGCAGTTTCCCTTTTATATTGGTTAAATCCGGCTGCGGCGCGTTCTTGTCGCGCACTGAGAACGGACTCCCCGAAAGTATAACACCTTTCACACTGCTATCAATCGTTGGAATTTTATTGTACGGAAAAATTTCGCAATACACATTCAATTCGCGAAGTCTGCGTCCAATGAGCTGCGTGTATTGCGAGCCGAAGTCGAGGATTATTATCTTTTCTGTCATATTTTTTTTATTTTCAGCCATGAATTTCACGAATTAACACCAATACGAGGTACACATTGGGACACTAAATCAAAATTGCACGAATGTTAAATGGACACCAATCAGTGTAATTCGTGGCTGCCTTGTTCTATCATTATTTTTTAGCAGCCTTGTGTTTTATTGCTGCTTTCACAAAGTGTACGAACAACGGGTGCGGGTTTTCTACTGTGCTTTTCAACTCGGGGTGGAATTGCACACCAATGAAATATGGATGCGCGGGCACCTCTACAATTTCTACCAGTCCGGTATCGGGATTGCGGCCGCTGGCAATCATTCCCGCTTTTTGCAATTGTTCCACATATTCGCCATTCATCTCGTAGCGGTGGCGGTGGCGCTCGCTGATTTCGTTTTTGCCATAAATATGGTGCGCCAGTGTGCCTTTTTCCAATACACATTTGTAAGCGCCCAAGCGCATGGTGCCACCTTTGATGGTCAAGCGTTTTTGGTCTTCCATTAAATCAATCACCGGATGAGCAGCATTAGTACTTATTTCGCGTGTAGTAGCATCGGCAATGCCTGCTACGTGGCGGGCATACTCAATTACGGACATCTGCATGCCGAGGCAGATACCGAAGAATGGGATTTTATTTTCGCGAGCATATTGCACAGCCAGTATTTTTCCTTCAATGCCGCGCTCGCCAAAGCCCGGTGCTACAAGAATTCCGTCCATGCCACCTAATTGTTCGGCAATGTTCTGCGGTGTGAGGAATTCACTGTGCACGCTATGTACATGTACTTTACATTCGTTAGCTGCGCCGCCGTGAATAAACGATTCAAGAATTGATTTGTAGGCATCTTGTAGCTCTACATATTTGCCAACGAGTGCAATGTTCACTTCGTGTTTCGGATGGTACAATTCATCGAGGAACTTTCTCCACTCTTTCAGGTCGGGAGACTTGGCGGCTTTCAGTTCCAGTTTTTCGATAATAATTTCGTCGAGCTTTTCGTCCATCATGTTCAGCGGCACTTGGTAAATGCTTTTGGCATCAATGGATTCAATCACAGCGTTGGCTTTTACGTTGCAGAACAACGCCACCTTGCGGCGAATGTCTTGTGTAATGGGGTGCTCTGTGCGGCACACAATGATGTCGGGCTGTAGTCCGTTCTGTTGCAACATACGCACGCTGTGTTGCGTGGGTTTTGTTTTCAGTTCCTTGGCTGCGCTAAGATAAGGCACCAGTGTTAAATGAATAACCGCGCAATCTTCGTCGGGCAATTCCCATTGCAATTGGCGGATAGCTTCCACAAACGGCTGCGACTCTATGTCGCCCACTGTACCGCCGATTTCGGTAATTACTACATCATAGTCGCCACATTTGCCGAGCAGCATCATCCGGCGTTTTATTTCGTCGGTAATATGCGGCACCACTTGCACCGTCTTGCCGAGATAAGCGCCTTCGCGCTCTTTTTTGATAACGGTTTCGTAGATTTTCCCGGTAGTTACATTGTTTGCACGCGAAGTATATACGTTGAGGAACCGCTCGTAGTGGCCAAGGTCGAGGTCGGTCTCTGCGCCGTCTTCCGTTACGTAACACTCGCCGTGTTCGTAGGGGTTCAACGTGCCCGGGTCTACATTAATGTAAGGGTCGAATTTTTGGATAGTAACACGCAAACCGCGAGCCTGTAATAACTTTGCCAGTGAGGCTGAAATAATCCCCTTCCCCAATGAGGAAGTAACCCCGCCAAGCACAAACACATACTTCGTATTCATAGTTCTTGATTAAAAAACAAAGTTAGTTAATTTTCCGCAAAGAAAAAAACCGGAAATCGGAAATATAGTGTTACCAATACTTTGAATAGTATTTGTAAAAATAGTCATATGTTGACGATTTTATTACCAACCGGTTACAAGTAACCCTAATGCCGCTTTTTCGCTACACCTTTGGTACCTGGCATAGGCTTTAGCTGCGCGCAAACGGACAGCCTGTGCATTTTCATTGTTTACGTAGCCGGTCAATGCATCATGTAGGGTATAGGCCTCGGGGCACATTAAATTCGTTGTCCAAAGCAAGGGCTTGGCATTGGTTGTTTTTAAAATGGGCTTGAAATATTGTTTGCTTGCACAGGCAAGAATAATAGCATCGCGTGTTTTTCCGTCAGCGTTGTTGTAATCATTGGAAAGTGTGAAATCCATTAATCCGTCGTGCCCTATGTAAGCTAACAGGCGTGCATTTCCTTGTATCCCGATTGACTGCATTGCGTCAATTTGCAATGTGTCCTTTAGTTTTCCGCAGCAACTGTTAAAAAAATCTTTTGTACATTGTTTGATATATTTTCCGTTGTATGCATCGGCTATCAAATAATAATTTTTAGATTTGTGTTTAAAAACTAACCTTTCCAACTTTATAGAATCTATTGTCTCCGTTTTAAGTAGTTTCCATTCACTGCTTTTTTTGAAGAATGTGCGAATACCATATCCACATCCCCAATAAAGGTTGTTATTCGCATCTTGTCCGTTACCTATGGCTTTAGGGACAGGAACAATACCTTGGTATTTGTTGTCGCACAAGGCTACCATCACATGGATAGTGATTGCGGTGGTATCAAAATTTTGGTAGTTAGGGTTGGCAACAGTGGGTTCTTCTTGTGTGTTGTTGTGCCTGGCCGAGCAAGTGCCAGTTCCCAGAAGTAGTAAAATAGCGAAAAAAGCAGGTTTCATTTTTACTATGGCTATGTGATGTTACAGCAAATATACAAAATTTTATACCAATTTATTTAGTATTTATTTTTCGGCCTATTGCTTCCGTACGAGTGGCGCTGCTTCTACCGTAACATTGGATGGATCTAAGTCCAAAATACGGGAATCGGAAGTAGTAAACCGTTTGATAAATGTGTATAGGAATAATGTGGCTTTTTTAATGAAAGGTAAAAGCAAGCTGTTTCTCATTACACGTTCGACTACTACAAACCGGAAATCGCCACGGATATTGTTTTCGCGTAATGATGGGTAACGGCTTAGCAAATCTACTTCTCCTTTGTTCTCCATTTCGCCGGCAATTTTTTTAACATAATCGTCCATGTGAATACCAAGCCGGAAACCGGCAGTCACGTCAATCCTAAAAATTTTTTTCTCGACTAATGTCAATACTTTGTATGAAAATTCATAAGGTTCGTCGCTGCGTTGCAAGTATACAAACCAATAGGTATCGGCCCGTTTAGGCTGCCGGTTGATGAGCGAGTAGATAATTTTACTTTCTATTTCAGTTTTATATTTTGCCCGCGTCACATATACCAGGTGGGTTGCGTATTTCGGAATCTGTGTATCTTTACTTAACTTGTCAAGGATAGGAATGATGGGCTCTATCTTTTCGTAAGTAATACAACGGTTCTTGATTCTGCGGCCGTTATACCAAAAATACATAATGCCGAATAACAGGCCTGCCAATAGGATGATTAGAAATCCACCGTGGGTAAATTTCATGGCGTTGGCAAATAAAAATCCTGTTTCGATGACCAGAAAGCAGAACAAGACAGGAACAGATTTCCACCACGGCATCTGCTTAACCCGCATATACAGGAATAACAGCAAAGTCGTCATCAGCATGGTAATCGAAATAGACAGGCCGTAAGCGGCCTCCATGTTCGATGACGATTGGAATAGCAGAATCATCAGGATACAAAGTATCATTAAGCAGTAGTTGATTCCCGGAATAAACAACTGTCCTTTGACCTCGGTCGGGTATTTGATTTTTATATTCGGCCAAAGATCGAGTGAAATAGCTTCTTTTATCACGGTGAATGAGCCGCTGATTAATGCCTGGCTGGCAATAATGGCTGCTAATGTGGCCATTGTAACGCCAACTAACGAGAACCACGATGGCATAATTTCAAAGAACGGATTAATATCGGGAACCAACAAGTCCTGATGGGTCATAGACCATGCTCCTTGTCCCAGGTAATTCAATATTAATGCCGTTTTGACACCTATCCACGATATCCTGATATTTTTCAAACCGCAATGTCCCAAATCCGAATATAAAGCTTCGGCGCCGGTCGTACAAAGGAATATGGCTCCGAGTATGATTAGTGTGTTGGGCGATTCAATTAAGAAACGGATGGCATATACCGGGTTAAATGCTTTGATAACGGCAGGGTAATCGACTAAATGAGAAGCGCCCAGAATACCCAGCATAAGAAACCAACCGAGCATGATTATTCCGAAAAACCGCCCCAGTGAAGCAGTTCCGAATGGTTGCAGCATAAAAAGCAGCAGAATAATACCTATTGCCAAAGGAATAACAGGAACGGAAGAATATACATTGTGCAATCCTTCGATAGCTGATACAACAGTGATGGAGGGAGTAATAACTCCGTCGGCCAGCAGGGTAGCTGCTCCGATAGCTGCAATTACGTATGCCCACCGGTATTTTTTGCGGATAAGTGCAAACAGGGAGAGTATGCCACCTTCGCCTTTATTGTCGGCGCGCAGGGTAATCAATACATATTTGACGGTGGTTTGCAAAGTCAATGTCCAGATAACACACGATATGGCTCCTATGATATATTCGGGGTGATTGTGTGGCAGGGCGTTTAGAACGGCTTTCATTACGTAAAGCGGAGAAGTTCCGATATCGCCGTACACAATTCCAATGGCAATTATAATCCCCATGAATTTAAGCGCCGGACCTTTCGGGTGATTTTCTGAAAGACTTTTTTTCATTTTGATGTAACCTAAAAACGAGGCAAAGGTAAATAATCTTTTGAATAAAAAAAGTTACTTTTGTACGCTGCTATACATCAGTTTTTTGATAAAAAAAGCCTGCTCAATTTTTCTTGAACAGGCCTTTTTCAATCTGTGTAATCAGTGATTACATCATGCCGCCCATACCGCCCATGCCGGGAGCGCCCATCGGCATTGGGTTTTCTTCTTTCTTGTCGGCCAGCACGCATTCGGTAGTCAGGAACATTCCGGCCACCGAAGCAGCGTTTTCCAACGCTACGCGTGTAACTTTTGTCGGATCGATAACACCGGCTTTCAACAGATTTTCGTATGCATCGGTGCGGGCGTTGTAGCCGAAGTCGGCCTTGCCTTCTTTTACTTTTTGTACGACTACACTGCCTTCCATGCCAGCGTTTTCTACGATTTGGCGCAATGGTTCTTCAATGGCGCGTTTCACGATTGCAATACCGGTTGTTTCGTCGTCGTTGTCGCCGTTCAGTTTCTCCAACGCTTCGATAGCGCGGATGTAAGCTACACCACCACCTGCAACAATACCTTCTTCCACTGCCGCACGGGTTGCGCTCAACGCATCGTCTACACGGTCTTTCTTTTCTTTCATTTCCATTTCGGTAGCAGCACCTACATACAACACAGCAACGCCACCGGCCAATTTAGCCAAGCGTTCTTGCAATTTCTCGCGGTCGTAGTCGCTGGTAGTGGTTTCAATTTGTTTGCGGATTTGCGACACGCGGTTTTCGATGTTTTTCTTGTCACCGGCGCCGTTCACAATGGTGGTATTTTCTTTATCGATAGTCACTTTTTCGGCACGTCCCAGCATTTCCATACGGGCACCGTCGAGCTTCAACCCTTTTTCTTCCGAAATAACCATACCGCCAGTGAGGATAGCAATGTCTTCCAACATTTCTTTGCGGCGGTCGCCAAAGCCCGGCGCTTTCACGGCAGCAATCTTGATAGTGCCGCGTAAGCGGTTTACTACCAACGTTGACAATGCTTCGCCATCTACATCTTCGGCGATAATCAATAATGCTTTGCCTGCTTGTGCTACGGGTTCGAGTACCGGCATCAGGTCTTTCATGGTTGAAATCTTCTTGTCGGTAATAAGGATCATCGGGTTGTCCAACACGGCTTCCATTTTTTCGCCATCGGTCATGAAGTAAGCCGAAATGTAACCGCGGTCGAATTGCATACCTTCTACCACTTTCACTTCGGTATCGGTACCTTTGGCTTCTTCTACCGTGATAACGCCTTCTTTCTTCACTTTGCCCATAGCTTCGGCAATCAGTTTGCCAATCGTGTTATCGTTATTGGCCGAGATAGTAGCCACTTGTTCAATTTTCGACAAGTCTTCGCCTACCGGCTGGCTGTTCTTTTTCAGGTTTTCTACAACTGCTGCAACAGCCTTGTCAATCCCGCGTTTCAAGTCCATCGGGTTAGCACCCGCTGTTACGTTTTTCAAACCCACGTTGATGATAGATTGTGCCAAAACGGTTGCCGTAGTGGTACCGTCGCCGGCCTGGTCGGCTGTTTTCGAGGCCACTTCTTTCACCATTTGTGCGCCCATGTTGGCAAAGCGATCTTCCAACTCTATTTCCTTTGCTACGGTTACACCGTCTTTGGTAATTTGCGGAGCGCCATATTTTTTGTCAATAACCACGTTGCGGCCTTTAGGGCCTAAGGTTACTTTTACTGCATTAGCCAACGCATCCACACCTTCTTTAAGCATGTTGCGGGCTTCAATATTGAATTTAATTTCTTTAGCCATTGTTTCTTTTGTTTATTTGTTTTTTGCTTATTTGTTTATTTGATGGTTACCGGATTTGCGATTTGTTTTTCAAATCAACAAATCAACAAATAACCAAATCAACATTTACACGATTGCCAAAATATCTGATTGGCGCATCATCATGTAGTCTTTGCCGTCGACATTGAGTTCGGTGCCGGCATATTTACCATAAAGCACTACATCGCCTACTTTCAGTTCCATCGGTTCGTCTTTTTTGCCGCTACCTACGGCTACTACTTTGCCGCGTTGGGGTTTTTCTTTGGCTGTGTCGGGGATGTACAATCCGCTGGCCGTTTTTTCTTCGGCTTCGGCCGGTTCAACCAGCACTCTGTCTGCTAAAGGTTTAATTTTCATAATTAATAAATTTTATGTTAAATATTTAAAATTGTAAAAAAATAATTGTGTCAAAATTTTAGCAAAACAAGTGCCAAGTCTGTTTTTGTGACAACTTTTCATTGATTTGAAATTTTGCAGTCATGTGAAATTGACAAATTGACAGGGGGAATTTGTTTAAAATTTTAATATTTAAACTTAATTTGGAGATTAAAAAGTTTTATCTACTTTTGCAGTATTACGCAATGTTCTTTTATTTATCGTGAAAAGAAGCAAATATGCTTTTGCCTGCTACATGAAAACTGGAAATTTTCTAACAGCTAAAGGAATAACAAACCATCTTCAAACGTGGATTTGATTTATTTTAGTTGTAGGTTTTCCAGTACCTCATGTAGCATAAATTAAAGTCCACGTTTCGTTTTTTGTACATAGATTACGTGGATATTGCGAAAAATAAAGAGATTGCTTTGTTCTTCGCAATGACAGGCAGCGACAGAAAATTCGCAGCGCGGGGTTGTTTTATTATGGTGTTTGTTTGTATAATAAAACAATCCTACGTGCTGCTGATAAATTGTTTCATCTTTCACAATAATAAACTAAAAATTTAGTTAACATTTTAAAACATATTTAATATGAAAAAAATCTACTCTTTATTATTTGCAATGCTTTGCACATATACAATATTTGCGGCAACTTGCATTACAACCCAACGAGTATTTGTGAATTACAAAACTCAAATGGTTACTTTTAGAATGACATGGAATGCATGTGACAATTCTATGCATCTGAATAAGGCATGGGTGTTTGTTGATTATCAACCAATAGATGCTAATGGCAACAAAGGAAACTGGACACATGCTACAATCAGCGGCACTCCAAGTGTTACTAATGGAACCTATACCGCAGGCAACACGAATGGGTTTTATGTTACCGGCGCTAACGGACAATCGGCTACAATAACCGTAAAATTGGGTAATCTGCCAACTGGAGGACGGTATAATTGGTGTGCTATTGCAATAGACTACCCACCTGTCGCTTTATTTACAACCACTACTAACGTTTTATTCAAAGGAACACCTCCTTTTGTCGTTAAGTACGATGATGGTTCATCAGGTACTATTGCTAATACTGGTAAAACAAACTATACGCCTACAGCCGATAAAGCCATTACGAGTGTTACAGATGCTACGACCTGTCCCGGTTTGATAGCCTCTGTAACAACTAATGCGGTGACGGGTGCGAATAATAGCGGAAGCTGTAATAGCATTTACAGACTTAATGGGGCTAATACCAGCGTGTCGGTGAGTGAAAGGGGGTTTGTGTATAGTACCACTCAAACAATGCCTACCATGTCGGATACTAAAATACCGGTAAGTGCGGGAGTTGGCTCCATGAGTTATAATTGGCAGAACTATACTTATAGTACTACTTTTTATGTGAGGGCCTATGCTATCAGCCGCGGAACAGTGATGTATGGAAATGTTGTTTCTTATAAAACGTGGAGTAACTGGGCCCCGTACAACTATTATTCGTCTAACTATGGTTGCCAGATTAACCTTAATCCGTGCTATTTTGGCTGGTATCCATCGTATGAAAATTCGGGTACTATTTGTTGTTGGGCTTGCGGTTCTTCCTACCCTGCTAATACGGCTACTTTTGATATTTGTGATGGGAGCCAGGGTTGCGGATGGGGGGCTTGTCAAGGAACATGTGAAGGGGGAAATTATACTTTCCCGGGTTCTCCTTGTTTTAACCTTCGATGGTACCGGACACGATAGTTTATTTCGCAAACAAATCCTCCGCTGTGATTTCGGACTGGATGCTGCCAGAATATTCGTTGCGTCTCAGACCGAAGGTGGTGGCCATGGTGAGGTGAATGGTTTTGCGGGTTTTGGTTTCGGCTACAAATGCCGCACGTTTGTTGCGTAACGCCATGTCGTATTTTTTGTCGATTACGAACGGCGCACCGGCGTATTTCATTTCACAGAGGTTAATAACATTGTCGTTGCGGTCGATGAGCAGGTCGATTTGCGCACCTTGCTTTTTGTGGCGGCTGTGCCACGAGGCCACGTTGGTCAATACGCCTGCAATGCCCAGTTTGGCTTTTATTTGTCGCACATGCGCCAGGCACACTTGCTCGAATGCATAGCCGCTCCACGCGCGCCGCTTGGCATTGTCGATAAAGTTGGTCCAAAAATGTTCGTCGTTGGTTTTGTTGCCTTTGATGAAATTCAAATGGAACAGCGAAAAGAAATCGACTAACTGGTAAAGCTGGTCTTTTGTTTTTTTGCCAAACGCTTGGTAGCTGCGAATAAAGCCGCATTGCTCGAGATCTTCCAATATCTTAGTAAGCCTGCCGCCGTCCGACAGTTTAGCTGTGGCAATAAGTTCATCACGCGTTTGTCCCATCGTTTTTTTACTCAGTGCTTCCACCACTTTAATGTGGTTTTCGGAATGTTTGAAAAGAGAAGCGTATAGGCTTGAGAACTCGTCTTTCAGCGCACCATTCCTTGCAAAGCAGAGTGCATCTATGTTTTGTGCCAGGCTCATTTTTTTATCGACCAGGCTCAGATAGTAGGGTGTGCCGCCAAACACCATGTAGCTTTCGAGCAACTGATAACGGCTCATCGAAATGCTGGATGCTGCATAAAAAGCCTCGCATTCTGCCAATGTAAAAGGTTCCATAAGCACGCGCTGTGTGACACGATTGTGCAGGCCGCCACGGTTTTTAATCAATTTATTAATCATCCACGATGTAGCCGAGCCACACACAATTAGCATAACATCGGAGCGCGTCGAAGCCCAACTATTCCAAAAATGTTCCAGCGCGGTGATAAAACCGGAGCGCGGCGTGTCCATCCATGGCAATTCGTCGAGGAAAATTATTTTTTTTCCTCTTTTTCGAGAATGTTCCAGCAGGTGGATGAGTTGTTCGAATGCATCAAACCAGGTATCGACCAAAGGATAAGGTTTGGCACTATGTTTTTGGATAGCTGCCTGAAAATTACGAAGCTGTTCCGGCAGCCCGGTATTGGCCAGTCCGGTGAGCGAGAAAGTAAATCGATTATTAAAGTACTCACGAATGAAAAATGTTTTACCAATTCTGCGACGCCCGTACACTGCTACAAATTCTGCTTTGTCGGAGTTTATATAATTAGCAAATTTTTCTCGTTCTATCAGTCGTCCAATTAATTTCATGCTTTTATATTTTTTATATCTCGCTGCAAATATACTAAAAAATAAACTTTCCGCCAAATATAAAAAAATAAAATTCGCAAAAAGTATGTTTAAATTTTTAGATTCCGCCAATTATAGTTTTTTATAACTGGCGAAATCAATAATAATTTATATAAATTCCGCCAATTATAAATTAAAGGTGTATAAAAAATTTGGAACATACCTTATTTTATGTGTTACTTTGCAAAAAAATAATTTTGCTATGCAAGACAATTTAGTAATCGTGGAGTCCCCTGCCAAAGCCAAGACTATCGAAAAATTCTTAGGTGCCGATTTCCTTGTGAAATCAAGCTTCGGACACATCCGCGACCTCGCAGAAAAAAATTTGGGTATCGATCTTAAAAATAATTTTGAACCGGAATATATCGTATCGGACGACAAGGAGAAAGTAGTAGCCGAGTTAAAAAAGCTGGCCGGTAAAGCGAAAACAGTTTGGCTGGCATCCGATGAAGACCGCGAGGGAGAAGCTATTGCATGGCACTTGGCCGAAACGTTGAAATTGGATCCGAAAAAAACGAAGCGTATCGTGTTTCACGAAATCACAAAGGATGCTATCCTTAATGCGGTAGAACATCCTCGCGCCATTGATATGAACCTTGTGAATGCCCAGCAAGCTCGTCGTGTACTCGACCGTTTGGTAGGCTTCGAAGTATCGCCGGTATTGTGGAAGAAAGTAAAATCGGGTCTTTCGGCAGGCCGTGTGCAGTCGGTGGCTGTGCGGCTGATTGTGGAGCGCGAGCGCGAAGTTTTGAACTTCCAAGCGGTGCCGTCGTTCAAAGTAAGCGGTTTGTTCGAACCCACCGATGGTGCCGATAAATTCAAACTTAAAGCCGACTTATCCGAACGCTTTGCCGACGAAAAGAAAGCACAAGCTTTTTTGGAAAAATGCAAAACAGCCGGTTATACGATTACAGCCATTGAGAAGAAACCTTCGAAACGTATGCCTGCTCCGCCGTTCACTACATCGACATTACAGCAGGAAGCGTCGCGCAAGCATGGTTTCTCGGTGAGCCAAACCATGAGTATTGCACAACGCTTGTACGAAGCGGGGTTGATTACCTACATGCGTACCGACTCTACCAACCTTTCGGAATTGGCGCTGGGAGCGGCCCGGAAAACAATTACAAAATTGTATGGTGCTAATTATTCGAAGACACGCCAGTTTGCTACCAAAAGCAAAGGCGCGCAGGAAGCCCACGAAGCCATCCGCCCTACCTATATGGAGAATACCGAAATTGAAGGCAGTGCGCAGGAATGCAAACTTTACGATTTGATTTGGAAGCGTACCATTGCTTCGCAAATGGCCGAAGCGCAGTTGGAGAAAACGGAAGTAACTATTAATGTTTCTACGGCACCGCAAACGTTTCAGGCCACCGGCGAAGTGATTTTGTTCGACGGGTTCTTGAAAGTATACATGGAAACAAGCGACGATGAAACGGACGACAAGACGGACAGCGGCCTGCTGCCCCCGTTGAAAAACAAGCAAGTGTTGAGCGCCTTGGAAATCACGGCTACCGAGCGTTTCTCGCAACGTCCGCCACGTTATACCGAAGCAAGTTTGGTGAAACGCTTGGAAGAGTTAGGTATTGGCCGCCCTTCGACGTATGCACCAACCATTTCGACGATCATCAACCGCGGCTATGTGATGAAAGAAGACCGCCCGGGAGTGGAGCGAAAATACACGCAATTGGTATTGAGTAAGCAAGCCATTGCTAAAAAAATGTTGTCGGAAATTACCGGTGCCGAAAAATCCAAATTGTTTCCGAGCGATATTGGTATGCTGGTAAACGATTTTCTCAATGAGTATTTCAAAAACATTCTTGATTATAGCTTTACGGCCAATGTGGAAGAGGAATTTGACGAAATTGCCGAAGGAAAATTAGTGTGGAACAAAATGATTGGCAAGTTCTACAAGCCTTTCCACCAGAATGTAGAGCAAACCCTCGAGGTATCGCGCCCGATGAATGCCGAACGGGTACTAGGTAAAGATCCGAAGACGGGCAAAACAGTTTCAGCGCGTATTGGCCGCTATGGCCCGTTGGCACAAATAGGCGATAATGACGATGAGAAAAAACAATTTGCATCGTTGCAGAAAGGCCAGTTGATAGAAACCATTACGCTCGAAGAAGCGTTGAAATTGTTTGAACTCCCGCGCCCTGTGGGGACTTATGAAACGAAAGATGTTGTGGCTTCGGTAGGCCGTTTCGGGCCGTACATTCGCTTTGGCTCCGAGTTTGTGTCGCTTAAAAAAGAAGATAGCCCCTACACGGTAACTATTGACCGTGCTATTGAATTGATTGAGGAGAAACGCAAGAAAGACCGCGAAAAAAATATCAAAACATTCGAGAAAGAAGACATTCAGGTATTGAACGGTCGATTCGGGCCATATATTGCACACGCGAAGGCCAATTACAAAATTCCGAAAGGTACCGACCCGCATGCACTGACATTGGAAGAATGCCTAGCTATTATAGACTCGCAAAAAGATAAAGTAACTGTAAAAGCAAAACCAGCTGCAAAAGCCAGGGGCACAAAAGTTGCTGCTGCCAAGTCAAAAACGACTACTGCAAAAAAAACAACTGCCGCTGCAAAGAAAGCTACTACGAAGAAGAAGTAACATAGTTTTGAAATTAGCATAAGGTTCACAATTTGTAACCTTATGCCGGAAACCAACCACATAGTTTGTTTTTAGAAATATTGATAGAAGTCGTTCGCTCTTAACTATTAACTCATTCTCACGCCGTGCAACTACAATCGATCATACACTACGTGCCCAACAATCAATTGGCAATAGAGTATCCGGGAGCGCAGGTGGCTATTATTGGTACGGGTTCGCATAAACCTATTATCCATGCGCTTTGCCTGCTGCATGTTCACCAGTATGTTACGCCTATTCTATATACCGAATGTCCGGAGTCAGAGGTAAATAATTTGATAAATGTATGTCTTAAACGGAACCTGACAACGATCATTGTTGGCAATGCCCGTTTTGCACCGGGCGACGAGTCGTTCTCGGCTGCTGTAGTAGCACCATCGGCCAATGTAAAGACCCAAGAACCTTACAAAAGTATTTTGGAATTTCCTCAGTTAGATATTTTTTCGGCAATCGCATTTCAAACCTATCATACGGCATCCGACGATATTTCCTGGCTCGATGAACATCTTTATGAAGCCTTGCGCCTCGGTGCTTTTCGTGAACATCAGGCTTTAGCCGAGCCATTGTTCCGTGAGTCGCATCATATCTTTTTTGACCTTAACGCCCTGCGTGCCTCCGATGCACCGGAAACTAAAATGCCGTCGCCCAACGGATTATATGCTGAAGAAATGTGCCAGCTGGCCGCTTTTGCAGGTCGTTCGCCGAAATTGCAAACATTCCGTTTGTTTGGCTATATACCCACACTCTCTCCGCAAACACTTACCGCACAAACAGCAGCCCAGGTATTGTGGCACTTGCTCGAAGGGATTGCAGTACGTAATCAGAAAAATGTGCTGCAAACTACCGGGCCGCACGTTAAACGAATTATTGTGGATATGGGCGAAAACGGGCAAGCTATCGAATTTGTTAACGATACTATTACAGGCTTTTGGTGGTTGCAAATTCCGTTAACAAACGGCGCTCGACGGGTTGTTGCTTGCTTATCCGATGATTATCATTGTGCATGCCGGCAAGAAATACCGGTGCGTTGGGTGCGTTATTTTCAAAAATTCAATTCAGGGCAAAACATATAGCCTTAAAACATCATTTTTTCAAAAATCTTTTATTTTTTTTGCTCAATTCGTTTTTATTTAGTTACTTTGCATGATTAGTTTGCAAAGAAATTGAGATAAAAAATGCATGAATATTTGCCGTAAAATACTGCCAACCATTGTGTTAGCTTTTATTTTTAGCAAGGTTTATGCACAGCAAGACCCTCAATTTAATATGGGGTTTATGGATCCGACATTCATAAATCCCGGTTATGCAGGTAATACAGAAGAAGGCTTGTTTAATGCCGCCGCATACAACCGGTTGGAATTAACAAAGTTTGACGGGGCTCCGGTCTCTACGATAGTGAGTGTACAAGGGCCGATTGACATTTTGGGAGTACATAGCGGTATTAGTGTTACGCTACGAAATGAGGTAGCCGGCTACCTGCGGGCGCCGGGAATGAACCTTGGGTATGCTTACCGCCGGGAACTGGGTAAAGGTCAAGTAGGAGTGGGCCTGTCGTTGGGATTTATTAGCAGTTGGTATGCGACTACCAGTTGGCGAATGCCCGATGGAGGCACAGATCCTGTGGCACCAACACAGCAAAATGCAGGTGTTGCTTTTGATCTGGGAGCGGGAGTTTATTACTCCGATAACCGTTGGTTCGGTGGGTTATCATTTACCCATCTTACCAAGCCGGGTTTGGGAATTGATGACAATGCACACTATCGCCCGACAATGTATGCAATGGGAGGATATACGTTTTACATTGACAGTATCCGGTGGATGATAAAGCCTATGCTGAACATTGTGTCCGATTTTACGCAAACGAGCTGTAACATTGCTTGTGTAGCTATGTACAACAAGAAATATTGGGGTGGCATTAGTTACCGGTGGGGGCAGTCTGTGGCGGCCATAGTGGGCTTTGAGTTAATCGAAGCATTGAAAATAGGATATTCCTATGAATTCCCCACTTCGCAGTTGGGCGGCCTTAGTGGCGGTACCCACGAGTTGATGTTGAGCTATTCGTTTTCGGTTAAGATTGTACGAAGAGCTCAACAATATAAAAGTATAAGATATTTGTAAAAAATATTTAGAACAAGAAAATAAAAATATACGAGTATGAAGAAATCGCTTTATCTAACCGTTGCTATTGGATTAGCTTTTTGCATGCAGGGCTGCATTAAATCTAATTACGGTTATAGTGGCGAAATATCGCGTGGCACAAAAGGTAATGGCAATAGAGAAGCGGAAGCACCGCCCTACGGGATGATTTATGTGCCATCGGGTTCTTTTGCATTGGGAAGCAATGATCAGGATGTTATGTGGGCAATGAATGCCACTACACGTACGACAACGATTAACGCTTTCTGGATGGATCAGACGGAAATCACTAATTTCGAATATCGTCAATTTGTAAGCTACGTGCGCGACTCTGTTGCCCGTAATTTGATTGGCGGTGTGGATGATACTTATTTCATGCCGGAAGAAGAAGGCGAAGATATTCCTGAAAAGCGCCCTTTAGATTGGTCTAAACGTGTTAATATTCGCAGAAATACGGATGCAAGAGATGCGTTACGTGAAATGTATTACCAAGGCAATGAAGCGTTCAGCCGTAATGAAATAGACGTGCGTAAGTTGCTTTACGATTACTCATGGATTGACTATAAGCAAGCTGCTTCGGTGCGTTACGACCCTGTGGAGAAAAAATATGTTGGCTTTGTAATTAATGCCCGGGGCGAACGCGAAGAAGTAACAGACCGTAGTTCGTTCATTATGAAAAACTCTGTATACGTGTACCCCGATACGCTTTGCTGGATACGAGACTTCTCTTTTTCATACAACGAACCACTCGCTATAAGTTATTTTTCACATGCCGCTTACAATGACTATCCGGTGGTGGGTGTTAGTTGGCAACAAGCAACGGCTTTTTGTTACTGGCGTACGGATATGTTGCGCAATAGTCCTTCGGCTTCTGCTGCCAACCTCTATCGATTACCCAATGAAAGCGAATGGGAATATGCCGCCCGCGGCGGCCTGCAAAGCGAATTGTATCCGTGGGGTGGTCCTTACACTACCAACATGGAAGGATGCTTTTTGGCAAATTTTAAACCCCAACGTGGTAAATATAGCCTTGATGGAGGTGTGTATACTATGCCTGTTGGATCTTATGAACCCAACGATTATGGTTTGTACGACATGGCTGGTAATGTGGCGGAATGGACGTGGGATTCGTATGACGAAAACTCATACAGTTTCAACAACGACTTGGCTCCTAACTATAAGACCACCGCTAAATCTACTGATCCGACAGTGCGGAAACGCAAAGTCGTACGTGGTGGTTCGTGGAAAGATATTTCGTACTTCTTGCAATGCGGAACACGTACTTATGAATATCAGGACTCGTCCCGTTGTTTTATCGGTTTCCGTTGCGTACGTTCCTATATGGGTAGCCGCTAAATTTTATTTTGTAAATTATAAAAAGCATATTTATGTCAGCTCTTGTTAAACTAGTAACCTCAACCGGTTGGAAAAAAGTTACTTCTCACATGTATGGTTTTGGTGCCGCATTGGTTATTATCGGTGCTTTATTCAAGCTCCAACATTGGCCGGGCGCCGGATACATGCTTTCAGTGGGGATGATTACCGAATGTGTTATTTTCTTTTTCTCGGCTTTCGAACCTATTCCTACAGAGTATCATTGGGAAGCGGTATACCCGCAATTACTGCATGACGATGGTCATGCACAACCTGTCCCTATGCGTGCTGCGCAAGGTATGGGAATGTCCGGAGGGGTTGATTTATCAATAGATTCCAACGAGGCCGAAAAATTGAAGCAGAATGTGGAACGTTTCAACCAGTCGGTGGGTAGTCTTGGTGTATTGGCTACTATCAGCGATACATCAAATAAATTTGTGAACGGCCTGCAACAGGCTGCCGGGAATATGAATGTGCTGAACGAATCGGCACAAGTATTTGCAACAGCTTACCGTGAAACAGCACAAACTATGACGGCAGGCGGTCAACAAGCTAATGCAAACTTGACGACGTTGAACAAAAATCTGCAAGCCGTAAATACTTCGTACGAATTGTACCTGCAAGAACACAACAGTTATCTGGAACATAGTAAGAAAATGATTTCTACAATGGATAACTCGGCACAACAAGCGCAACAGTTCGATCAGCAAATGATCGCTTTGAATAAACAAATTACCGAACTGAACACAGTGTACACTTCGATAGTTAATACGGTAAATGCCTCTTTGAAAAAACGCTAACCAACAACTTTAAAAACATTAAATTTGTAAACTTTAAATTGAGATTGTATGGCAGGCGGTAAACTTACACCACGGCAGAAAATGATTAACATGATGTATTTGGTGCTAACGGCTATGTTGGCGCTGAATGTATCAGCCGAAGTGTTGAATGCATTTAAAACAATTGATAAAGGTTTGACAAAAAGTATTACCACCGTACGTGAAAAGAATACCAGTGATTTAAACTTTTTTGCGTTGGCATATAACGAAAATCCCCGTAAAGTGGCGGTTTGGAAAGAAAAAGCCGAGCGGGTTGATGCCAAATCAAAAGAAATGTATGATTATTTGCAGGACTTAAAAGCCGAAATTATTAAATCGGGAGATAATGAGAAATCACCGGCGCTGGAAGATATCGCAAATATTGATGTCGATAAAATTGATGCGATTGACAATACCAATGCAGTGCCCCGTATTATGCTCGGAGAAAATAATGATGGCAAAGCATACGATCTCCGTAAAAAAATAGAAGAGTATAAGAATTATATTTTGGAGGTTATTGATGACAAATCGCCGTCAGCACGTCATTCTATCGAAGAATTGCTACACTTGGTAGACCCGCCAATGGCTGCCGATGGTACACGTACTTCGTGGGAAATTTCTAATTTTGAAAGTACTCCGCTTATTTCGGCCATTGCGTTGCTGTCCAAAATGCAATTGGATGTGATGAACTGTGAAAGTGAAGTATTGGGTTTTTTACAGAATCAAATTGATGCAGGCGATTTTAAATTCTCAAATATTGAAACAGCGGTGATTCCAAATTCTAATTACGTAATTAAAGGAACGGAATATAAGGCCGAAATATTCTTGGCAGCCTATGATCCTACGCAGCGTCCGGTATTGAAAATAGGAGGCCGTGAATACAATGCGAACGAAAAAGGGAAGATTGAATTTAAAACACTTGCAACTACTGTAGGCGAAATGAAATTGAACGGCCAAGTGGAATTTATTGGCCCGGACGGGAAAACTACCCAACCTGTGAGTTTGGTGTATCAAGTGGCTGAACCGAACGTAGTGGTTTCGCCGACCAAGATGAATGTGGTTTACCGTGGCATTGATAATCCGATGAACATTTCATTGTCGGGTGTGTCATTAGATAAGTTGAACCCTGACGTAACTAATGGAACCATTACCCGCACAGGCAAAGATTTTATGCTTCGCCCCGGGAGTGGCCGTACTTGCGATATCTCAGTATTTGTCGACGGAAAAAATATGGGTACCCAATCATTCCGCGTGAAAGATCTTCCTACTCCAAATCCGGTAGTGGAAGGTATTTCGGGTAAAACAGCTTCGAAAGGCGAATTGGGCGCATCATTGGGTATGTTGGCCGAGATGAAAGATTTCGACTTTGATTTACGTTATACTGTTGTATCTTTTACAATGTCGGTAAATATTGGCGGATACGAAGAAACTAAAACAGCCAATAGCTACGCATTTACCGACGAACAAAAGCAATTACTTACCCGTGTTAAACCGGGTCAACGGGTGTCTTTTACGGATATAAAAGCTAAAGGCCCCGACGGCCGTGTCGTAGAACTTTACGATTTGTCGGTTAAAATTAAATAGTAAAAATTTATTGTTACGATATGAAACACTGTATTACTCTCACGTTATTTAGTCTTTTTGCACTTGCAGGCAGTAGTGTTTTTGCTCAGCAACAACCAGCCACTGTTCAAGCAAAGAAAAGTCTGGTGCTGGACGGCGCTTTCCAACGCGAAATAATCAAAGATAAAGAACCGATTCCCTATCCTTCCGTTCGCGAGTCCGATGTGATTTGGTCGAAAACTATTTGGCGTACTATTGACCTGCGGGAGAAAATAAATTATCCGCTTTACTACCCGACCGAGTTGATGCAGAGCCGGCGCAGTTTGGTGCAAACATTTGTACAGGCTGCCCAATCCGGACAGATAACGGTTTACGATACCGATACCGATGAATTTACTACGGTATTGAAGCCGAAAGATATCACCTCGCGTTTCAATGCAGGCGATCGTCGTGTAACCAAGCAAAAAGCCGATGGTTCAGGCGATACAACGGTGATTATCCGTGGAGAGATTAATTGGGGCGAAGTACAGGAATTACTGATTAAAGAAGTATGGTTCTTTGATAAGCATTATTCGCAAATGTTTGTACGCATTATCGGTGTTTGCCCTGTGCGTGTGTATAATAAGGAATTGCGTACCGGCAGCGACGAGGAAGATACGATGGGCGAACGTGCAAAACAGCAACTTTTTTGGGTCTATTACCCCGATGCGCGTAAAGTGCTGGCCAACACTCCTTGCTTTACGGGCGAAAACGAAACGTCGCAAACCTCTTTCGATGATTTGTTCCTTAAACGCCGGTTCAATTCATACATTGTGGCAGAATCGGATAACCAAAATAACCGCAAGCTAAGCAGCTTCAGCCGCAACGATTTCGAAAAGATGTTGAAAGCCGAAGAAATCAAGAACAAGCTGTTCAACTTTGAGCAAGATTTGTGGGAATATTGAGAGTAACAAGTTCTTCCGCAGATAATGATTCTTTGGGGACATGATGAAAAACGCACAAGTTTAAAACTTGTGCGTTTTTGTTCTAATAGTAGAGCGAATCTGTCGTCTACGGAATTTGTGAAAAACTAAAACCGGATAAGGCAGGCACCGGCCGAGTAGCCGCCGCCGAATACCGAAAGACAAACCAAATCGTCGGGTTTAAAACGGGCATAATTTTGCGCTAGTAGAAGCATCGAACTAACAGAGCCTGTATTTCCCAATTCGCTGATATTATTCAATGATTTTTCTTCGGGAATACCGAGCTCTTTTATAACGTGTGATATAATGCGCATGTTGGCTTGATGTCCGATAAAATAGGACAAGTCGTCCAACTGGTACCCATTGAGTTTTACAATATCCCGTGTATTACTGGCAATGCATTGGCAGGCTTGCGTAAAAACATCTTTACCATAAGGCATGCGAATAGCCCCTTCTTTCGGATTCAGGTAAACACCTTGCGGGCCTTTTCCTGCATGGCCTAACCCCTGGGTGGTTACGTCAATCACTTGCGGCTCGTTATGGCCTATGCATTCGTTGGAGAAAAAGAAAGCTGCGGCTGCATCACCCCAGAGGTGTCCGTTGCTGGGATCGGTTTTATCAATGTAGGTAGTATTTCTGTCGGCGCTCACCAGTAAGGCTTTCGAGGCTTTTTTGCCGGCAAAGAATAGTTGAACTATTTCTAACGCATTCATGGCCGACGAACAAGCCGATGAGAGGAAAAATGCCTTTGCTTTTGAGATATTAAATTCACGCTGGATTACGTGTGCCGTGGTGGCCACAGTATCCGACGGAGTATATGAAGCGAAGATAATTAAATCTACATCGGAAATATGGTAGGGCAGGTGAGCAAGCGCATTCCGCACAGCTGAGATACACATGGCATCCATTGTTTCTTCAGGCTTAGCCCAAGCGCGTGTGCAAATTCCTGTGCGCTGGCTTATCCATTCGTCTGTAAGTCCGTTTATGCCGGTAAAATAGTTGTTTGGTATTCGTGTCTCCGGGATGTAGTAGCCCGTTGCATTAATATACATTGCTTGAAAGATGGTTATTTTTACTCTGTTCGCTTTTTAAAATTGTCGACAAAGATAAACAAAACTTTTAAAACCAAAAAAGTTTTTTCAATATCTAGCTATTAATCTTTACACATAATTAAATAGATAGCAATAGATTTTGAATGGCTGGTACCTATCAAACAAGCATACGAACGACGCTTTTATCTGTACATTCGGCCAGCATCACGTGTATTGTTTTTGCAAACACAGGATGTTGCCACTCTGCTGCAATTTCGCACAACGGCTGCAGTACAAAACTCCGTTCGTGCAATCGAGGATGTGGAATAACTAATTTGTTCGTTGTAACACACTGGTTATCGTAAAATAATATATCGATGTCGATCGTCCGCGACACATAGCTGTTATTGCTTTTTCGTGTACGTCCCAGCATTTTCTCGATTTGCTGGGTGATTGCCAGTAAGGCAGCCGGCTCCAATGATGTTTCGAGAAGCACGGCTTGATTTAAAAACCAATCAAGCGAATCGAAACCCCACGGCTCGCTTTCGTATAGCGAAGAAGCTTGTACAATGCGTCCGACATGCTGCCCAAGCAGTTCGCGCGCTTGTTGCAGCAGCGCTACTTTGTCGCCCAGGTTGCTTCCCAATAGCAGAAAAGTTGTGTGCATAATTTGGAGAGATTACTTCGTGGGCTCGCGAGTTCGGTTGCTTCATTCATCGCAATGACGGAAATTAAAGTAAACCAAGTTCTAACATCGCTTCTTCGCTCATGCGGCTTTTGTCCCATGGTGGATCGAATGTGAGGTTGAGCGCTACATCGGTAACGCCCGGCACATCGCGCACGGCATCGTGTACATCTTGCAGCAACTGGTCGGCCATTGGGCAGTTGGGCGCTGTGAGGGTCATTGTAACTTTCACCTTGTGCTCATCGTCTACCTCAATGTTGTAGATAAGACCAAGGTCGTAAATGTTTACCGGAATTTCGGGGTCGTACACCTGCCGCAGCGCCCGCACAATATCGCGTTCTAAATTCATAGTTGTTAAATTTCAGAATGCGAATATAGCAAAAAATGTTTGTTTTGCAATTAAGTAAAAATTGTAGGATCTTTAATAAAATTATCATCACATTAATTCGTATCTTTGTAGAAAAATAAACCACTATGAAAAAAGCATTGCTCATTGTTCTTGCAATTGTTATTATCGGCTTAGGTATTTTTGTATATATCAAATTTTTCTTTGTATTTGGTACAGGAGTCAAAACCGGCCAACTAAACTACCTTGTACACAAAGGGTATGTTTTTAAAACGTATGAAGGAAAATTGATTCAAACAGGGCTTACGTCCAATAATCCGGGCGAGTTGGGCAGTAATACGTTCGAATTTTCGGTGGCCGACAAGGCAGTGGCCGATAGCCTGATGATGGCCGGCGGTAAAGAAGTGCAGCTACACTACAAGGAATACCTGGGCGCCATTCCGTGGCGCGGGTACAGTAAGTATGTAGTGGATAGTATTATTGAAATTAAAGAACCGACGCATTCTATTGTACCGGGAATTTAATTCCAGCAGGCAGTTTGCAGTGGGCCGTCGACAGGCGTACCGGATTGCTTCGCTATTGCTTGTAATGACGGGTACCTCAGTATTACCTGCTGTTTTACTGCTTACTACCAGCTGAGGCCTGAAAGGCCAGTGCATACATTTTCATTTGTTTAATCATTGCCAGCAGGCCATTGGCGCGGGTAGGGGAGAGGTTTTCCTTTAATCCGATTTGGTCTATGAATTCCAATTTGGCATCAAGAATGGCTTGTGGCGACTGGCCGGAGAGCACACGTACGAGCAACGAAACTATTCCTTTAGTTATAATAGCATCGCTGTCGGCAGTGAAATACACAAGGCCGTTTTCATAGCGTGCATCAAGCCACACGCGCGACTGGCAACCATTGATGAGGTTTTGTTCACGTTTGCTTTGCTCATCAAATGGGGATAGCGATTTGCCTAATTCAATCAGGTGTTCGTACTTGTCCATCCATTCTGGGAAGAGCGCAAACTCCTCTACAATTTCTTTTTCTATTTCAGCTATTTCCATAAGTCCACAAATATTTCTTACCCACGAATTACACGAATGGCACGAATTTTTAAAACAGAAAACAGTCTTTAGAAACAATTACACTAATTTGTGTTTGCAGAACAAACAATTTGTGTAATTTTTATTTAGTGTCTCAATAGGCATTTTCAATTAGTGAAATTAGTGTAATTCGTGGATATGACGGTTATTCTTGTTTCTCGATTCGTACGCCAACAGCGCCCACGCCTTTCAGTTCTTCGTTGCGCATCAGTTGAGCGATGGTAAATTTGTAGTCGCCGCTTTGCTGGAATTGCACATTGGTACGGAAAGCCAGCCGGTGATCAATCCACTTGCCGCTGCGTTTGCCCTCCCAACTTTCTTGTGCATCTGCGAGCCGGTATTCTACCGTGTCGCAGAGCATCATGCCTTGTGGTGATTCGGTAGTTACCGACAGGATAATATTATTGTACGGGTAGTTGTCGTTATGGCGGAGGGTGAGTATAATAGCGTTTCCGGATAGTGTATCTGAAACAGGTAGCCTAACCGTCACTATCGAATCTTTGTGCCATTCGGCATGGGGCAGTTGTATATGTTGCTCGGCCACGCATGTGTCGTCGCATGAGACCAAACCGCAAACGATTGTCAGTAGAAGTATACTATTACGCAGGAGTGTTTTCATTTCGTGGAGACGGTTTCCCACCGCCCGGTTTGTGTGGACGACGATGGTTTTTGTTGTGCTGGGGTTTGTTGTTGTTTCCGTTGTTAGCATTGCCTGCTCTGGCCGTGTCATTGTTGGCCGGTTGTTGGTTGTTTCTGTGGGTATTGTTTGTGGTATTTTGCGGATTATCGTGCCGCGGTTTATTATTCTTATGGCGCGATTTTTTCTTTTTGTCGAACCGTGTAATACTGTCTTCCCCCACCGCGCTTTTGAAGTCGGGCAAAGGTTCTTGTTTCGTTGTTATACCTTGTTTAGAAAGGGCCGGTATAACGGTGCCTTTTTTGTTCAATTCAATAATTTCTTTTACTTTTCCAACAGGCAAATCTATTACCTTTTCAATGCGTGAAAGATTGTCGGTAAAATACATAATGCCTGCCAGGATATCGGTCTTCATCAAAAACCATTGTCCGTCGGCGGCTTCAAGAGGAGCGTTCACTTTCGGAAAGTCTTTTTGTGCATCTACGTATACCGGTACTTCGTAGTTGAGGCAGCATTTTAATTTGCTGCACTGTCCCGTCAATTTTTGTGGATTGAGCGACAAATCCTGCCAGCGGGCAGCCGCCGTATTGACTGTTGCAAACCCCGACATCCATTGCGAACAGCATAGCTCGCGTCCACATATACCAATGCCGCCGATCAGTCCGGCTTCCTGCCGGGCGCCAATCTGCCGCATTTCGATGCGGATGTGGAATTCTTCGGCTAATCGTTTAATCAACTCGCGGAAATCGACGCGCTCGTCGGCAATGTAGTAAAAAATAGCCTTGCTCCCATCGCCTTGAAATTCGACATCGCCGATTTTCATGTCGAGATTTAATTGTGTCGCTATTTGTCGAGATTTGATCATTGTTTCGTGTTCGCGGGCAATAGCTTCCTGCCATTTCTCGATATCAAACGGTTTTGCTTTGCGGTATATTTTTTTAAATTCATAATCGTTTATTTTGATACGTTGACGCGCTATCTGGTGAAACACCGTAGGCCCGCTAAGGCTTATGATACCAATGTCATGTCCTGTAGGCGCTTCTACAGCTACTATGTCGCCCACGGCCAGCGATAGTCCGTTTACGTTTTGGTAAAATTCTTTATGTGTATTTTTAAAACGAATCTCGAAAATGTCTAACTTGGCACCTGTCCCCGGTAAATCATTCAGCCAATCGGTATCGGCTAATTTACAGCAGCCGGGACATGATTCTATTTCCCATTCGTGTTGTTCGTTCTGTCGTTTTTTGCAACCGCGTTCGCAATCGCTTATGTAGTGTGTAATCATACTATATCCTATAATTCGTAACTAACAAAGGTACAAAAAAAATCCGGTTTTCCTAAGCCTTATTTAAAACTAAAAAATTAGTTTTTTGAATAATTGCAAAAATTAGTTTTTTTGTTATATTTGTAACCATCTTTTAATTTTAATATTTAAAGCTTATGACAACTCAACAACTGTTTTGGTTTATCCCATTTGCAGCGATACTGGCATTGATGTTTGCCTACTACTTTTTTTGCCAGATGATGAAGGAGAGCGAAGGCACGGCCACGATGAAAGAAATTGCCATGCACGTACGTAAGGGTGCAATGGCGTATTTGAAACAGCAATACAAAGTGGTGAGTATCGTGTTTATCATACTTGCCGTTTTTTTTGCCATGCTGGCATACGGGTTTGGCGTGCAAAACGGATGGGTACCCTTTGCATTCCTTACCGGGGGCTTCTTCTCGGGTTTGGCGGGATTCATTGGTATGAAAACGGCTACATTTGCTTCGGCGCGTACGGCCAATGCCGCGCAGGAATCGCTTAACCGCGGGCTGAAAGTGGCCTTTCGCTCGGGTGCCGTGATGGGGCTTACGGTGGTAGGTCTTGGGCTGCTTGATATTTCGCTATGGTATATTATTTTGAATTATTTTGTAGAGTCGGTGAGCGACACGCAGAAAATGGTGGTAATTACGACCACGATGTTGACATTCGGGATGGGTGCTTCGACACAGGCGCTGTTTGCCCGCGTGGGCGGCGGTATCTACACCAAAGCAGCCGATGTGGGTGCCGACCTTGTGGGTAAAGTGGAAGCCGGTATTCCCGAAGACGACCCGCGAAATCCTGCTACCATTGCCGACAATGTGGGCGATAATGTGGGCGACGTGGCCGGCATGGGCGCCGACTTGTACGAGAGTTACTGCGGTTCTGTACTTGCTACGGCAGCCCTTGGTGCATCGGCATTCTATCTCGTGCCCGACCTGCAATTGAAAGCGGTGTTTGCGCCGATGTTGATTGCAGCGGCAGGAATTATTCTTTCTATTATCGGAATTTTTGTGGTGCGCACCAAGGAAGGTGCCGGTATGAAACAGTTGCTGGGTGCGCTTGGCCGTGGGGTTAACCTGAGTTCCGCGTTGATCGCCGCTGTTACGTTCGGAATTTTATACATCTTGCAAATCCCGAACTGGGTAGGGCTTTCGTTCTCGGTAATAAGCGGCTTGGTAGCCGGTATTATTATCGGGCAAGCCACAGAATATTTTACGTCGCACTCATATAAACCTACGCGCCGTATTTCGGCAAGTTCGCAAACGGGGCCTGCCACGGTTATTATTTCGGGTATCGGCACCGGTTTGATTTCTACTGCCGTGCCGGTGCTAACCATTGGAGTGGCTATTATTCTGTCTTTCCTTTGTGCCATTAATTTTGATGTGGCGAATATGTTGACAGCAAAAAATCTAAGTTTAGGTTTGTATGGTATCGGCATTGCCGCGGTGGGCATGCTCTCGACATTGGGTATTACGCTGGCTACTGATGCCTACGGTCCCATTGCCGACAATGCGGGCGGCAATGCCGAAATGAGCCGTCTCGACCCCGAAGTGCGCAAACGTACCGATGCACTCGATGCATTGGGAAACACAACAGCGGCCACTGGCAAAGGTTTTGCCATCGGATCGGCGGCATTGACAGCGTTGGCGTTGCTGGCTTCGTATATCGAGGAAGTGAAGATAGGGTTGCAGCACGTCGGGCACACAGTGCTTACGCTTTCGAACGGCAGCGAGGTGAAAGTAGTGGAAGCAACGATTCCCGATTTTATGGATTATTACCAGCTTACGTTAATGAATCCGAAAGTGTTGGTGGGTACGTTCATTGGCGCCATGATGGCGTTCCTGTTCTGCGGGCTTACGATGAATGCCGTGAGCCGGGCGGCTCAGAGCATGGTGGAAGAAGTGCGCCGCCAGTTCCGTGAAATTAAAGGAATCCTCACGGACGAAGCAATGCCCGATTATGCACGTTGTGTAGCAATTTCGACGAAAGGCGCCCAACGCGAGATGTTGTTTCCATCGCTGCTGGCTATCATAACACCGGTGCTCACAGGCATAGTGTTTGGCGTGGCAGGTGTCATGGGCTTGCTGGTTGGAGGAACCGCTGCCGGGTTTGTGTTGGCTATCTTTATGGCCAATGCAGGCGGTGCGTGGGACAATGCGAAGAAATATGTAGAAGAAGGCAACCACGGCGGTAAAGGTAGTGATTGCCACAAGGCCACAGTAGTGGGCGACACAGTGGGTGACCCGTTTAAAGATACCTCCGGCCCTTCGCTTAATATTTTGATTAAGTTGATGAGTATGGTGAGCATTGTAATGGCGGGCTTGACAGTGGCGTGGAGTTTGCTGTAATGGACAATGGACAATGGATGATGGATAATGGTGCGGTGCGGAAATTTTTCCGTACCGCACCATTAATTTATTATGATCCCTTAGCGAACATAATAAGAACCTCTGCATGCACAATCCCATTCTCCAAATGCAGCAGTAGCATACCCATAACCCCACCAAAACATCATTGCATAATTAGGCGAAATATCAGCATATACTCCCTTGCACCAACCATCACCAAGAGCCGCATGATTGCAAGCGCAGTCGCCCAGTGCATAAACAGAACTATTGTCAATAATACATAGTGCTTGCGTATAGTTTGGCCGCTTCCAACCACTGCCGGCAGGTACTGTTTCCGATTTTACAATTTCCACTCCGCAACGAATGTCTGAATACGCACCGTCTGCACTTAAATTGCGGCAATAGCCATTAACTATTGTTTGTCCGCTACAGCAATAGCCATTTACAGCAACGTTATCCCTTGTTAGGCATTGAATACTGCCGGGCGCACTTGTAGCGTCGTTGATTGATGCAAGTGTTTTTCCCATTTGTAAAGAATATGTTTTAGTATTAATCACATCGGTTGTATTGTCGGTATATTTTATGGCAAAAGGGGTTGTTCCTTTGAGTGTGACAGCTGTGGCCGAGTTTATAATCATTTGCGGCGGATAATCGGTAGCAGTAGCACACCATTTGAATTTACCGGAAGCATTGCCCAACTTTACAGTTACTGTGGCCGATTGCCCGTTACTGCCGGTTACATAAAACCCGGTGGTGTTACCGGCCGCATAAGTGCCGTTGGTAACACTGGGCGTACCACTTATGGTAGCACGTTGCCACACACCTTTGTTACCTGACGCGTCTACCGGTTGGAAATCGACAAAACACCAGACCTTATTTAAGTGCGTAGTCCCGTTGCAACCGGTCCAAGTCAATTTAAACGTTACCTGCTGTGTTTTGTAGTTGGCACTCACTTTTGTAACCGAGACGCAGTTTGCAGCAGAACCTGTAATGCTCCACAGCATCGTGAATAATAAATAATAAGTTTTGTTCATATAAATCAAGTTTTTAGTTGTTATTCTATTTTTAGTGTCTGCGTTGGGTGGGAGATGTCTCCACTGCGCACCCTCCTGCCGTCGGGCGCTCCGGTCGACAGGACGGGCGTTGTGGGGAGTGTGGGAAACGGTTTAGCGGCGGCGAAGCCGCCGCTAAAACGCCCTGCTTCCCCCCGTGCAGCCGACATGTAGACCGGAGTGCTTGGCGGCCATTGTGCCAAACACGTAGTGGAGACATCTCTTGCGTAACGTAATTATTTATCAATTGCATATTTTTTAACTAAATTTTTAGTTTTAATGGTGTAGCTTTGGAAACCGGTATCTTATCCACCTTTTCGCATTCTCATCTGTGCAATCTGTCTTTCATCTGCGAAATCTGTGGTTACAAACACAAACATGCTACCGGTTCCCGCGACTACGCTCTTGTTAATGCCCTACGGGCAATCTTTCATATTGTTCATTTCGTCTATTGATCTCAAAGCCCTAAGGGCTACTATCGTTAACCATTTCTCTTTTTTAATTTCCATATCGGGCGAAAATTTTTCCGCCTCTACTACGCCAATTGTCAATTAAAAACCCCTGCTGCATTTTTGCAACTATTGCCGTTCCCGTTTCAATCTGTGGCTAAAGCTGTAAATAAAAATAAAACGTGGACTTAATTTATTGCGTACTGAGGTCTTAGGATACCTACACAAAGAATAAATCAAATCCACATTGTTTATTGTGGTTTTCTCTTTGTGTAATTGAAATTTCCTAAGTTTCAGTACGAAGAGCGGAAGCTGTTGCTTCCTTTTACCATACATTAAAGAACATGTTGCAATGCTACAAATGTAACTAAAAATTTTTACCTGCCAAATTTTTTTGTTTTTACAAAATTGCCTATAAATATTGTATCTTTGTAAATTGGAATAAAATAATTTTACGCATGGCAAATAAACAGCAATCGAAAGATTCACGGATACGGAAATATATACATTGGTTTTGGTTGGCTATCGGAGGGGGCATTATTGTGGTGTTCCTTTGGTTTCTGCTAGTGGGCTTATTTGGCAACATCCCTTCGTTCGAGGAGCTGGAAAACCCGAAGAGCAATCTGGCCACCGAAATAATTTCGGAAGATGGCGTGGTGCTTGGTACGTACCACATCGAAAATCGTTCGTTTGTTGACTACGATGATTTGTCGCCCAATCTGGTGCATGCGTTGGTGGCTACGGAAGACGTGCGTTTTTACAGTCATGCAGGTATTGATTTCCGCAGTCTCGGACGTGTGGCCGTGAAAACCGTGATGGGTGGCGACAGGAGTTCCGGTGGGGGTAGTACCATCTCGCAACAGTTGGCATTGAACCTGTTTTCGGAACGCAGTACCAACAAGCTTTACCGGATGCTGGTGCAGAAGCCTCAGGAATGGATTACGGCGGTGCGCTTGGAACATAACTACACAAAAGAAGAAATAATAGTAATGTATTTCAACACGGTGTTCTATGGCAGTAATGCATACGGCATACGTTCCGCATCAACGACATTTTTTGGAAAATATCCTTCACAATTGACTATCGAGGAAGCAGCGTTATTGGTGGGGGTGGTAAATGCCCCAACATATTATAGTCCGGTGCGCAACCCCGAGCGCTCGTTGCAGCGCCGCAACCGTGTGATTGGGCAAATGGAGAAATACGGATATATTACATCGCATGAATGTGACTCGTTGCAGGCGTTGCCGATAAAGCTGAATTTTCAGCAGCAGGATCACCTCTCGGGTTTGGCGCCTTACTTCCGCGACATGTTGCGCCGCACGATGAATGCAACACAACCTCAGCGCGACCGTTATAAAAAGCGCGATGAAGACTATCGGCTCGATTCACTTTCATGGGCTACGAATCCGCTGTATGGGTGGTTGAATAAAAACCTGAAGCCCGATGGTAGCCGTTACGATCTTGACCGTGATGGGTTGAAGATTTATACGACAATAAACTCGCGCATGCAGCGTTATGCCGAGCAGGCTGTGGCCGACCATTTACGGAACGACTTGCAGCCGGCATTCAACAACGAGTTAAAATACCGGCGCCGCTTTCCGTTCTCGAATGACCCCGAATTAACGCAAAAAATGATTGACCAGATTGTACGTCAGGCTGTGGTTACCAGCGATCGTTACCGCGATATGAAGGAAAGCGGGGCGAGTGAAAAGGAGATTGATGCAGCGTTCAAAACGAAAATAGAAATGACTGTTTTCTCGTGGAAAAGTAAAACCGGGTCAGTCGATACGGTAATGACACCAATGGATTCTATTCTATACTATAAATCGTTATTGCGCGCTTCGATGATGGCAGTGGAGCCGGGTTCCGGTTGTGTACGCGCTTATGTAGGCGGGCCTAATTACCGTTATTTTAAATATGATAATGCCTGTCAAAGCCGCCGCCAAGTGGGTTCTACTTTTAAGCCGTTTTTATATACATTGGCCATGCAGCAAGGCATGTCGCCGTGCGACAAGGTGCTAAACGTATCGCAGTCTTTTATTGATGGTGATAAAGTGTGGACTCCTAAGAGTACCGACAAAGCGGAGTGGATTGGTAAAACTGTTACGCTCAAGTGGGGATTGACAAATAGTAGTAATAATATTTCGGCTTACCTGATGAAACAATTTGGGCCGCAAGCGTTGATAGATATAGCGCACCGGATAGGTATCCGTAATGAATTACCGTGGGCGAATTCACTGTGTCTCGGTTCGTGCGATTTAACATTGTTCGAAATGACGGGTGCTTATAATACGTTTCCCAGTAAAGGTGTATACATTGAGCCGTTTTTTGTAACGCGGATTGAAGACAAATCGGGGAATACGTTGGCTACTTTTGTGTCGCATCAAAGCGAGGCGTTGAGCGACCGTACGGCTTATCTGACAACAAACCTGATGCAAGGCGTAGTGAACGAAGGAACAGCTGCGCGCTTACGTAGCCGTTATATTCCCGAAGGGCAGATTGCCGGTAAAACGGGTACGACGAATAACCAGTCGGATGGCTGGTTTATCGGTTTTATGCCTAAACTTACGGCTGGCGTGTGGGTCGGTGCCGAAGATCGCAGCGTGCATTTTGAAAGTCTTTCGCTGGGTGGTGGCGCCAATATGGCTTTACCGATATGGGGCCTTTTCATGCAAAAGGTATTGGCCGATCCGAAACTGAATGTGAAAACAACCGATGTATTTGAAGTGCCGACAGGTATGGCTACGGGGTTTTATTGCACAGGAGGTGATGATGAGAGTGATAGTGAGGGCAATGAAGATGATGGCTTTTTTTAAGCCGGTAGATATGTTAAAGTAATGTTAAATAATGTTAAAAATGTTATAAAAATATATTAAATCAGTATCTTTGTACGAATAATATGTATATTTATACGCTTTTTCGGTATTCCGGAGAAGTGTTTTAATGCGTTAATTTAGTGATAATACATTTGAAATAACAGCTTTATGAAGAAGCAAAAAAACCTACTCGCAGTAACCATAAGTATGGCTATACTTGCGATTTCTAATGTTCAAACATTCGCGAACAATGATTTTTATTGCACGGCTAACGATAACCAAGAGGTTGTTTCCGGTTATGCGGATATTGCTTTCGCAACTCCGGCAATGGTTCCATTGATGCCGGAACCCGATGCAAATGGTTGCTATTTGTGTGCAACGGCTTGCCCGTCTACATGCACCAGTGGTACGTGTACCGGTGATGGGGCTAGCCCATGTTATTACACAGGGAACGATGAGGTAGCTGCCAAGTGTTGCTTTGATGTAACAGCGTTGTATGTGGTAGATTATGGGATTACCAAACAACCATGCGCTGTTACTAATAATGGCGAAGGCACATTTACCTTGCGTGGGATTCCTCCGTTTACGTTTACATCTAATTCCGGTGCTACGCTTGCACCTACGGAAACAGTGACTGCGTCGAGCCTTACCGATTGGGCATATACGTATAAGGTAACGGGTATTCCTTACAACGCAACCTCTATTGTGGTTAAAGCGGCATCGTATACTACGTCTTCTTATACAATTACGTCGCCTGCGACGATGACTCCTTATGCGGCTGTAACCATTAGTTCGACCAATCCTGCACAAACCGTGTGTTCTGGAGCCAGCATAACGCCGATGGTTATATCGGGTGGTGGACCTGTAGGTGGCAGTTGGGCCTATTCGTGGACAGCTGCTACAAGTACGAATGTTAAAGGACCCGGTAGCGGATCAAATGGTACGGTGACCGGTGCTTTTGTTAATACCACGGCCGCCACACAAACTATAAATATAACACGTAGCGCCACATTTACCAGTAGCGATGGAGCGGTATGTCCGGCATCGTCAGTAACTACATTAACCGTGCGTGCGCCTTTCACAACAGGTAGTATAACCAATGCCTCCTATGCAAGTTGTAATAATACGTCAGGCACGGTAAGCTCAGAAGTTGCGCCTGCAAGTGGAGGCGAAGCGCCGTATACTTACCGGTGGGTTGTAAGTGGAGCGTCGGCAGCTACGCTTTCTACTAATACAGCAACTATTACTCCAACAGCTACTACTGTACCTGGTACGTATTATTATACCCGTCAGGTTAAAGACGTTTCGTGTAATACAGCTTGGACTAACTCGGGTGGAAGTGTAACATGGATCGTTTATCCGGCAGTTTCACAATCGGCTAATACCTTCTCGACTGCTATATGTAGCGGTGGTTCGGCCACTATAAACATGAATGCGGCAACAGGGGGCGATGGTAGTAATTATACCTATTTATGGAAACATAGCACAGATGGTGGTTCTAACTGGTTTGATGCTCCTATTCCGAATGCGGGTGTAAATTATACAACTCCCGTCTTGACTAATACAACCTCTTCTAAAGTTACTAATTATTATCGCCGGATAGCATCGTCGTGTAACACATCTGCAACTTCGACCCCGGCGACGGTAACGATACACCCGCAGTTTACTGCAGGTACTATTTCGAGCACCAGTCAAACTTTCTGCTCGGGTGGCACACCTGGCATAGTAGGTAATATTACCGATGCAAGCGGTGGCGATGGTACTATTTATTATTCATGGTATAAGAATAATTCGGCTTCGTCTATCACCGGAGCTACTAATAAAACATACACACCGCCGGTATCCGATGGTATAGCTGCGGTTACCACATCCATCACCTACACACGTAAAGCTACAGACGGCGGTACTTGTAACGGTACGCTTGTGCAATCGGCCAACCAATGGGTATTGACGGTAAACAAATTACCGAGTACGCCTATACCGCCGAGTGCAGGTACGGTACTTACTTGTGGTACGGGTACGGTAAGTCTTTCGGCAACGGGTGCCTCGGCGGGCGAAAGCTATGAATGGTATGATGCCGGCCAAGGTAAGGTTGCTGCAGGAAATCCTTATATTACGCCAGTGTTGGCAGCTCCGTCTACGAATACATTTTATGTAGCAATTACAAATGGCAGTTGTACTTCTACATTGGTACCTATTCAAATTATAGTAAAAGCCTCCGACTTATCCGCTCCGGTAGCTGTTGATGCAAAACGTTGTGGTAGCGGAGTCCTTACAATAAGTGTGGATCGTGCACCCAAACCGACAGAGGTGTATACTTGGTATACCGAAGATGGCGGTACTCAATTGGGTACAGGATCAAGTTATACGACACCTTCGTTGAGTGTTAGCACTAATTACCGTTTGGCAGTTAGCAGTACGGAAGCAGGAGGTTGCTCTGTTACTCCGGCATTGGGAGTATTAGTGAAAGCTATTGTCAATGATATTCCGATTGCACCGGCGGTGTCGCTTGCAGCCCGTTGTGCTGCAGGAACCGTTTCTATTCCTGTAACCAGCAATGCCGGTACGAACGAAGTGTTCAAATGGTATAATTCATCTTCCGGAGGTTCGTCTATATATACGGGGGGTACATATCAGCCCGATATATCCAATTCTCAAACATATTATGTAGAAACAGCCAATACTGTTACTGGCTGTACATCGACTCGTACAGCTACCACAGCTACGGTTAATCCGTTGTTGGAGCCAGCTGGTGTACAAAACCCGTTAGTGTTTAGTTGCGGTACCGGTACAGCAAGTGTAGTTGCAACAGGCGCTTCAGCAGGTGAAGGCTATCGTTGGTATGCGAATGCATCGGACGATACGCCTGCACAAGAGGGCACCCGAGCCGATTTTCCGATTACATTTAATACAGCACCATCCACTGCAGTTGCTTATGCTGAGAAATATAATACTATAACGGGTTGTCCTTCTACTTCCAGAACCCCTGCAACGGCAACAGCTATAGATGTAACTTCGTTTGTACAACCAATAGCTAATAGTAATTCTCGTTGTGGTACCGGTACGGTAGACCTTAGTGTTACCGGAACACCTGCTGTAGATTTTGAATATATTTGGTATGATGCCGGTGGAGCTACGTTAACAAAAGGCTCTTCATATACTACAACAACTATTAGTACTTCTACTACTTATTATGTGGGTACGGCAAATACAGCGAGTCGTTGCGAGACACCGCAAACAGCACGGGTGACGGTGGTGGCTACTGTTCATTCTGTGCCCTCAGTACCAGTAGTACAAAATGTAGCTCGTTGCGAGGCAGGGATAGTTTCAATTGTTGCTACTTCTGGTGCCGGTATCAACGAAATGTATCGTTGGTATACTGTACCGACTGGAGGTTCTTCTATTACAACCGATATAGTCGGAGCCAAGGGAGAAAGCTATACACCTACTATAAGCAGTGCAAGTACTTATTATGTTGAAACGGTTAATACTGTGACCGGTTGTGTTTCTGCACGTACTGCTGTGACTGCTTATGTGAATGCATCGCCGGGTATACCTACGGTGACTCGTCCTGCTAATATATGTCAAGGCAGTTCATTGGCATTCTCCGCTTCAGGTGGTTCTACTCCTTATGATTGGATAAATACAGGTGGTGATCCGGTAGGGGCAACAAAAAATTCGTACCAATTTACAGCTACTACAGCCGGTACTTATAATGTATATGTGCGTTCGTCTCAAAGCTATGTTAATGTAGGTGTAGCGGTTAATACGGTTTGCTACAGTAATACGGTAACTGCTTCGGCTGAAGTATTTGCCAGACCAGCAGATCCTACGACAATAACTGTTTCGCCGGCTTCGGCAGTTATTTGCCAGGGTGGAACAATGAGTTTCGAGGCCGTTGTGAGTCAGGGAGTCGCAGACTGGTCGCAGACTTCTGCTATACAAGGAGGGGTAGCTTCCGGTAATACTTATTCATTTAGTGGCGGAGCTATATCTGGTGGTATAAAACAGGTAACAGCCCGCTCCGTTCAAACTTATAATAATGGTTTAGGCGGTACGTTTACTTGTTATAGCTTATCATCTGCTACGGCATCAGGGAATGTAATTAGTGTCCCCGACCGTCCTATATTTGAAGGAGGCAACACTCCTGTTGATGTTTGTAGTAGCTCTTCTCCGGTGGTAGGATTAGCTATTGATAATTCGAAAGCCGGTTTAACTTATCAATGGTATAGAGATAATGCATTGGTATCAACCGGAGTCTCGAGTACCTATGATGTTACACAAACCGGTACCTATTCGGTAATTGCCGTAACCGGAGCCTGTTCGAGCACCAGAAGTTCTAATAAATTTGTACGTATTGAAACAAGAACCCCTGGAATACCTAGTATTGACGGCGCCGGATCTATAACAAGCGCTTGTGGAGGTCCTGTGCAATTAACGGCTGATCAGATTGTAGATGCTACTGGTTATCAGTGGTTTATAGATGGTTCGGTTATTCCGGGCGCTAATTTAGTGACTTATTCAACTTCTCAGTCAGGACAACATAGTTATACTGTACGTGCGTTGATTAATCAATGCCAAGGTGCTATGAGCTCGCAACCTAAGGTGGTAAATATCACCACTTCTACGGTGGCTGTGCCTGTTATTACTACACCTAGCAATGATGTTCTTAATTTTATATCACAATGCGACGGTGTCGTTACACTGACAAGCGGCACAGTTTCAGGCGCACAAAGTTACCAATGGTATAAGAATGATAATGCGATAGCTGGTGAGACATCAATGTCTTTGACGGTTAGCGAATCGGGAGAGTACGTTATACGGGCAGTAGATGGAGAATGTAAGAGTGATAAAAAGGCTGATAATACGCGTAATGTCCTAATAGCTGCTACGCCCGGTCAGCCGGCATTAGCGGCTGCTATTACAGAATGTCAAGGAACTCCGGTAACACTGGATATAGTAGCGCCTGTTAACAACACCAATGCAACTACCATCTATCAATGGTATCAGAATGGTGTAGCAATAGGTAGTGCATCAACAATAACCAGTTATACACCCACAGCTTCCGGTTCATACACCGTGAGTGCAATTAATAATGCACTGTCTAAATCATGCAGAAGCAATGCTAGCAATGTACAGGAAGTATTATTTATTCCTCCTGTAAACATTATGGCTACACCGGAATTGCAAACAGCTTACTCAGGCCGTGCAATACGAAATATCATACTTAGCCCTGCTGCCACATTTACAGCTCCGGCTGGCGGTCAAATGGAATATGCATGGACAATGGATAAACCGGCTGGTTTAAATACTACAGTTGTTTCCAGCGGTAATGGAACACCCATTGCAGGTACTTTTACTTATGCTAATGTAAATGATCAGACGTCTTCATATACGACATCCTTTACTATCAATGCAGCCTATGTGTTGAATGGTAAAACATGTGCTATGCAGACACCTGTAACGGCTACAGTTGTAGTGAGAGCGGCGGCAAGCGATTATGCCGAACCGTCCGTTCAATCTATATGTAGCAATAGCTCGGCAACCATTACTTTGAAGACAACAGATCCGGGTACATTGAAACATTATGACTGGACCCGCTCAGTGTTGCCGCAAGGAGTAACCTGTTCAAGTCCGGCCTCTGCTACCGGTTACAGGGGAGATCCGGTTATTGCAGCGTACACCAATACAACACATCAACCTCAAACGGTATCTTTTGTATTTGTGCCTTATCACGAATTTTCTCCGGGCGTAGTAGAACCACAAGATGCATTTACAGCAACTGTTACGGTATTACCGGTTGTTTCCGGTTCGGTAACCACTGGTTTAAGCAGCCAGACAGTATGCTCCGGAGAGCCGATTACATCAATCACATTTGATTCTCCGCTGGATCCGTTAGGGGGAGCTCTTTCATATACATGGACAATGGGCGACTATACGGGTTTAACAACTACTATTCCGTCATCAGGTACAGGAACTATATCGGGTGACTTTACTAATACCATACAAACACCGAAAACTGTAGAATTTTCTGTTACACCGCATTACCAGGTGGGTACAATCACTTGCAGTGGTGCTTCTTTCAGTGCCTCTGTAACAGTACAACCAGTTGCTGTGGTAACCCCATTGTTGAATACCGCAGGTGTAGCTTGTGCTAATACATCATTGGTGTTGAGCGCTGCTTCGGCTACCCCTAATGCTACATTTGAATGGAGCTTTGCAGGTGCAAACGGTGTTTCTATGAGTCCGGGCAGTGGTACATCATTGCCGGCTAATTTATTGTTCAGCAATAGTAATGCTGTTCAATCTACAGGTACTATAACGGTAACACCCAAATATGCTACATGTATCGGTATTCCGTCAGCTATTACGGCTACTGTGAATCCAAGCATGACAATTAATCAAGCGGGCATTACCCATGTACAATGTTATGGCGCTGCGAATGGTAGTGTAGGAATGGCCGCTACAGGTGGTATCGGAGCCCTTTCGTACACCTTGTTACAAGGCAGTATAGTGGTTAGGCCGGTGCAAGCAAGCGCTACCTTTACAAACCTGGCCGCAGGTTCCTATATGGCTACTGCAATTGATCAATCCGGCTGCGGAGTTTCTTTGCCGGTTACTATTAATGGTCCGGCTCAACCGTTGGGTGGCAATATTACACATATCCGCAATATTTGTTCGGGTAACACCGGTTCTGTAACGGTATCAGCTACCAATGGAACAGGAACGGCTCCATATGATTATCATTTATCTGATAATATGGGTATAGTTATTGCCAGCAATACTTCCGGAGAGTTTACAGGTTTGTCGGTTGGCAGTTATACGGTAAATATTAGTGATGCTAATGGCTGTACATTGCCTGCGCCGCTTTCATTTAGTATAGGCGGACAAAGTACACAGGGAGTTGCAATGATTATGAAATTGCAGGATGTTACTTGTAACGGAGCAACCACCGGTCAATTGGGTGTTATGACTATGGGAGCCAATTTTGCATCCTATAGTCTGACACGTAACGGAGTGCTATATCAATCATACAATATTGCAAGTTTGACTAATAGTAATGTGATTCCTGGATTGCCGGCCGGTACCTACAAGTTGAGTGCAGCAGATGTCCAAGGTTGCTCGGTAGATGCCCCAGCTCCGGTTGAAATTACAGAACCTTCGATGGTTTCACATTCGTATTCTAACATAGTGGCACAATCGGCTTGCAATATCATTGATGGTAAAGCAACGATACAGGTGGCAGGTGGCAATACCCCCCCGTATAAATTTGAATTATTGAACGGTTTAGTTATACCTAACCTTGGAGTTAGCACAAATGTACCTTATACGTTGACGGGTCTGAACGCAGGTGAATCAATTGTTTACATTGTCGACAGTAAGGGTTGCCGTACTGAAACAAGTGTGCAAATACCCACTGCAGCCAGCAATAATATGAGAGCCGGTGTAAAAGCTGGTAGCGTGAAAAATGTAACTTGCAATGGCGGTGGTAATGGTAGTTTTGAGATAGAAGTAACAGGTGGTCAAACACCCTATACACGTAATTACTATACCTATTCGGCTGATGGTACCAACTGGTCGGCCCCCATGCTATACAGCAGTTTTGTATTCAACAATGCACCGGCAGGTATCTATAAAGTATCGTTGAGCGACAATGCCGCATGTAATGCTATCGTAGAAGCGGTAATCAGTCAACCTACAAGTGGTGTACGTATCTCGTCCACACAAACCAATGTAACGTGCTATGGCGCGCAAAATGGTTCGGCTTCGGTATTCATGAGTGGCGGCCAGCTGCCCTATTCATATACATGGAGTAATGGTAAGACTACATCATTTATCTCTGATTTAGCACCGGGTACTTATTCTGTAATGGTAAGTGATGCCGGTACATGTACCAGTACCTTACAATATGTAATTACCGGGCCTACTGCCGAGTTGAGATTGGATGCTACATCGGGCAATGTAAATGCCGGATGTAATGGTAAAGCAAAAGTTGATTTACAGGTAACGGGTGGTAGTGCCCCCTATAGTTTTGCGATCAACGGACAACCGGTAGCAAAATCGAACTATGCCGTTAATGGTAATAACGTAGAACTTTATAATGTTTCCCCGGGTACTTACATGGTAAGTGTAACAGATGCCAATACATGTACTTCGCCATCGGCTCAAGTAGCAATTACAGTGAATAATGCCCCGAATACATTAAACCTGTCAAACCCTGTGGTTACAGGTGGTGCTGTGGCTTGCGCTACGGGTAATAATGCAGCCATTGAAGTAACTGTTACTGGCGGAGAGGCCTATGCAAATGGGTCATACGAGTTTCAGTTAAATGACAACTATCCTGTGAGAGTAACACCTAATGCCAGCAATAAATTTGTATTGGTTGGATTGGGTGCAGGTTCGTATGTAGTAACGGTACGTGATGCGGCTGGTTGCCAGGATCAACTGCAGAGCATAGTTACTGTGCCTGCCGCAACAGAAAATAAATTAGGTATAACCGTGGCAACTACGCAATCATTGGATTGTTATCAAAGTACACCTATTGGAGCAATGAATATTGCGGTAACCGGTGGTACTACACCATATAGTGCTACCTATACATTACAACCCTCGGGTGAAGCCAAAGTCGTAACATTTGGTGCAGCATCAAGCGTTACAATTAGTGGTTTACAGGCCGGTTATTATGCCGTAAAAGTAAAAGATGCAAATGGATGTCTGATGCAATCAGCCAACGAAGGACACGTTACACAACCAGATCCGGTGACTTTCACGGTCGATTATACGACGGCTACATGTCCTGGCAGTGCCGATGCTACAATTGTTGTTACAAATGTAGCAGGAGGTCATCCGGCTAGTGGTTACGAATACTCAAAAGATGGCGTAAATTATGTAGCTGCCGGTACGTTTACAAACCTTACGGCTACAATACATCGTATTTATGTACGTGATAAGAGTACTTTCAAATGTGCAGGCTATGCTGATGTAACAATTCCTGCCGTGGCGCCGATGACAATCACAACGGATGTAACTTCGCCCACAAAAGGAAATAGCGATGGTGCGATTGCTGTGACAGTAACGGGTGGTACAGCTCCGTATACTTACTCGAAAGACCGGAATTATTTCCAAACAGGTAATACGTTTAATAATATTCCTGCTGGCGAATACTATGTGGCAGCGAAAGATCACAATGGCTGTACGGCTACAGCCAATGCAGCTATTATAGTGGCTCCGGCTACGGGTGGTAGCCTCACGGTAGTACCTTCGGTAACATCGGTGGCTTGCGCCAACAGTTCGTCGGGTATTGTTGATCTGACTGTATTTGGCGGTAGCGGCAATTATTTGTTCTCAATGGATGCCGAAAATCCGAACTCGTGGAAACAAGAACCGCAGTTTGCCGGATTGCAAGCAGGCGTGTATACTATTTATGTGAAAGACGATGCCGGACATACGGCTTCGGTAAGCGCTACTATTGAAAATGCATTACCTATACAAGTAACAGCTGCTTACAAGGCCAACTTGGGCAACGGATTGCCGGGTATTGAAGTAACAGCTGCCGGTGGTACAGGCGTTTTGCAATACAGTCTCAATGGACAAAATTGGCAAACTCAGCAAATGTTTGTGCAACCTGCTTCAGGTGATAATATAGTATATGTGAAAGATGCTAACGGTTGCGAGAATTCAGCAATAACTGTAGTAGTTCCCGATTTGTCTGCTCAGAAAATAGGCTTTACGGTCGAAGTAACCGGAGCAGCTAATTGCGACTACTCACAAAAACTAATTAACGTAACAGGTATTAACGGCGGTACAGGAGCTTACCAATACAGTATTAATGGTGGTAACTCGTGGGCAGCTGTCAGTGGAACGTCGTTTACACACAACGCTGCAGCAGGTACCTATAAATTGAAAATAAAAGATGATTCGGGCAACGAAAGTGCTGTACACACTTCGATCGTAACAATCGAAAGCAGTAGCAGCATTAGCTTGAATGTAGCAGCAACGGCGGCATGCCATGGCGTGGAAAATGGTATTATTATGGCCTCGGCAACTGGTGGTATTGGTATCCTCCAATACTCTATAGATGGTGCAAATTATAATAACCTTGGTACATTCAGCGGCTTGTCGGCACGTAGTTATTCTGTATCGGTACGTGACGATAAAGGTTGTGTAGTAACCAAACAAGCAGTTGTAAACAGTGCAGCACCAGTAGTAGTAAAAGTAACAAGTGTAACGAATGCTACTAACAAAGTATCGACAGATGGTGCAACTGTGATTACGGCAACCGGCGGTAACGGCGATTTCCAATATTCGCAATACGAAACCGTTAATTACCAGACAACCGGCCAATTTGCAAACTTGTTGAGCTCTGGTTATACATTCTATGCAAAAGACGGTAATGGATGTTTGGGATCAGTAGCCTTGTCGATAGGTTATAACGAACCGGCTCCGGGTAGTATTAGCTTGTCGGCCAATGTAACGAAAGACATTTCGTGCTACGCATCTGCCGATGGCGAAGTAACCCTGAAAGCCTTTACAGCACATGCTGTAAAATACTCGAAAGACTATAGCACATGGGCTGATAGCCCTGTATTCAGTGGCCTGTCGGCAGGCAACTATGTGTTCTTTGTACGCGATCAGGTTACGGGTGCTGAAGGCAGTGTGAAAATTTCGATTGCCGAACCGGCACCGCTGATAGTAGTCCCGGTATTGACAACACCGCTGACAACAGCAACTGCAAGCAATGCAGAGGTAACGGTTACAGCTGCTGGTGGTACGGGCAACTTGACTTACGCCCGCGATGGCGGCTCATTTGGTACTTCGAACGTATTCGGACAATTATCACATGCGTCGTACACCTTCACTGCTAAGGATGCTAAAGGTTGTACGGGCAACGGCTATATCATTGTCGGTACACCTGGCGACAACACAATTGTTCCGCCGACACCTGCAACCTTAACTATTACGGCAACTTTAGTACAACCGCTTACTTGCAGCCAGCCTGCAAAGGTATTGGTAACAGCTAATGGTGCTGCTACGGATAATTACCGCTTTGTGTTGAACGGCGTATCGCACAATGGAGCTAAAGACTATATATTCGATATTAATACAGCCGGTAGCTATAATTTAAGTATAAGCGCTTCTACTTTGACAAGTAAAACCCTTTCCATAACTGTTGCCCCGGCTGCTACAGGCGACTTCGATCTTACGGCCACAGGTGCTACGACAACGATATGTTATGGCGAGAACGATGCGTCGATAACCTTGCAAACCACAGGTGGTAATGCTACCAACCGTTGGTATCGTTTACAAGGCGAAGAATGGGGAACTGCACGTGTGTTCAATAACCTTGCTGCAGGTAACTATGTATTCGAAGCTAAAGACGAAAAAGGTTGCGTAGTAATGGCTCAAACCATTATTACTGCACCGGCATCGAAGTTGAAAGTATCGGCCAGCATTGTGAGCGGATTGCCCAATGCGGCGGTAA
>JAVBNJ010000110.1:0-11491 GCA_031551625.1 Bacteroidales bacterium
TCTATTATAGCACGGAATACGTTACAATAGTATGCATTGCAGGACATGCCGATAGACTGCACCATATCAAGCGGCGAAGGGTGTCCGTGGCAGCCCACTGTGAGTCCGCCCAAGTGAAAACCCATCGAACAACCATAGCGCGAAGCAGGTGTTACCACTTTCTCGTCCAGCCCTATCAACGCATTTGCTACTTTGAAGGTAGAGCCGGGCGGGTAAGGCGACATGATAGCGCGGTTGAACAACGGTTTCATCGGATCGGCCTGCATACGCTGGAAGTTACGGTTGATGCCCACGAGCAGCGTCGGGTCAATACCAGGTGACGAAATCAACGCAAGCACTTCGCCTGTCGATGGCTCAATGGCCACCACACTGCCCACTTTGTTTTGCATCAGCCATTCGCCATATGCTTGCAAATCGCCATCGATAGTACATATCAAGTTGCGGCCGGCCACCGCTACCGTGTCGTAGTCGCCGTCTTTGTATGATTCCTTGATTTGATTATGCACATCACGGACATAAATACTCACTCCTTTGTGCCCGCGCAAATATTCTTCATACGATTGCTCAATACCGCTTTTACCTATGTAGTCACCTGGTTTGTAGTACGGGTTGCGGTTAATGGTGGCAGTGTCGACCTCGGCAATGTAGCCGAACAGGTTGCCCCCCATGTGCCGCGGGTAGTTTCGCAACGTACGCGCCTGTGCATAAAAACCGGGAAACATAAATGATTTTTCCTGAAATACGGCATAATACTCCGCAGGCGCCTGCTTCAACACAGCTGTAGGTTGGTACCCAATGCGGTGACGGCGCTTGTAAATATCGTCAATAGTTACTTTGAACTGGTTGTATTGCAGATTAAAAATAGTGCAGAACGCCATGGTATCAAACGGTTTTAGCTCGCGTGCCACCACCATAATATCATACGTTGTCTGGTTATCAACCAACAACTCTCCATTTCGGTCAATAATCAAACCGCGTGCGGGATACTGCACTTCGTAGCGCAATACATTATTACTGGCGGTTACTTTATACGAACTGTCGATTACCTGAATCCAAAACAGCCGCATAAGCAGCACCACTGCCACCAACACAAAGGCGCCAACGATGAGCGTACTTTTTTTTGAATAATCGGCAGGCATAATTTTTACTAACTAATAGGTCTACGACTTTCGGGAAGCAATGCTTGCAACAGCACGATGAACAATACACTGCAAACAGTGCTTGCCACAATGCGCAACAGCGTGTGGAAAATATCATAAAAGCCGAACGAGTCTAAAAAGAAAAATAATGATTGGTGCAGCAACAGCGAAATAGACGCATAGCCAATAAATGGCTGCAAGCCAATGGTACGTGGTACAGGCGTGGCATGTGCTTCAAATTCGCTTTTGGTCGAAAATAATTTCAAGATATACGGACGTACAAAAGCCAGTGCCACTAAGGCTGCTGCGTTGATGCCAATCACATCAGTCGATAGCAAATCGATGCACAAGCCCAGGCTAAAAGCCCACAACAATGCACGCACTTGCGAATAACCATAGGGCAACAGCAGAATAAAACCGACATAAATGCTGGGCTGCAAATAGGTTCCCAACGGCAGGCGGCTGAAGATAAACACTTGCAACAATACCACTGTAATAAATGTGATCGTACGTTGTATGGCGTTACTGTTCATGGTTTCCCGTTTTTTCTATCTTGCGCAATTCCGCACGGTGCAATTGTTCTACTATTTCGACATAACGCAACGTTTTAAAATCAGCAAACAGCATTACCGTAATTTCATAGAAATTACCGCGTTTCACGCTGTATGATTTAACTACGCCAATGGGCACATCGGGTGGAAACATATCGGACTTACCGCTGGAAACCACCGTATCGCCGACGTTGACATCAATGTGTTGTGGGATTTCGGTCAACAGTACATCGCGGTAACTTTTGCCCGGCCAGTACAACGAGCCGAAAGCGCCGCTACGCGCCAGCTTGGCGCTTGCCCTGAAATCGGTGTTGAGCAACGACATCACCAACGAATAATGTTCGGACACGGACACTACCGTTCCCACCAATCCGTTGTGCACCATTACACCCATCAAGGGCTCCACTCCTTTGTCAGCACCCACATTTAACGTAATGTAATTGTGTAAATCGCTCACGGCATTAGTTACAACAACGGCCGGTAGGTATGTATACAAAGGCGTTTCAAGCGAGTCGTAAATAGTTTTCCCTATTAGCGTATCAACCGATTCGTAACGTCCGAGCCGGTTACGCAGTTCATTATTTTCCTGAGCCAGCTGCTCGTTCGTTTCCCGCAGCGAGAAATAACTGTTCCATGATTCGATACGCGCATCAACCCTGCCTTTTGCTGTCCGCACGGCATTTACAACAGTGGCGTGTTGGTAATAACTGTGATTTGCCAACAACAGGAATGCTACTGTTTCCAAAATCAAAAACAATAACAACACCCGTAACTTTACAAAAAGCCGATAAAAAGCATTCATCTAATCTGTATAATCTGAGCTCTATCTGTGCAATCTGTGTTTACCGCATCAAGAACGGGAATTTGCCGATGTTCTTTAAACCAATGCCGGTACCGCGTGCCACAGCGTGTAACGGATCCTCGGCCACATGGAATTTTACATTTATTTTTTCGGACAACCGCTTGTCGAGGCCGCGCATCAAAGCACCACCACCGGCAAGGTAAATACCGCGCTCTACAATATCGGCATACAATTCGGGCGGAGTTTGCTCCAGCACATTAAGGATAGCAGCTTCCACCTTGGCCAATGATTTATCGAGGCAGTGCGCAATTTCCTGATAAGTTACAGAAACCTCTACAGGCAAAGCCGTCATCAGGTTCGGGCCTCGTACGGTAAAAGGTGTAGGCGGATTCTCAAGTTCCGACAATGCCGAACCCACCGCCAGCTTGATGTCTTCAGCCGTGCGTTCGCCAATTTTAATATTGTGCTGGTGACGCATGTATTGCTGGATATCCGACGTAAAGCCGTCGCCGGCCACACGGATACTCTTGTTGCACACAATACCGCCCAGTGCAATTACGGCAATTTCCGTAGTACCGCCTCCAATATCCACCACCATGCTTCCTTCCGGTGCTTCCACATCAATACCGATACCGAGTGCAGCCGCCATAGGTTCGTAAATCATATAAATATCGCGTCCTCCGGCATGCTCCGACGAGTCGCGCACCGCACGGATTTCTACTTCGGTGCTGCCCGAAGGAATACATACCACCATACGCAAACTCGGAGAAAACCAACGATTCTTCGGGGTAATCAGTTTAATCATGCCGCGAATCATTTGCTCGGCGGCGTTAAAGTCGGCAATCACACCGTCGCGTAACGGGCGCACGGTCTTGATGTTTTCGTGCGTCTTGCCATGCATCTGGCGAGCCTTCTCCCCAATGGCAATAGGCTTGTCGGTGTTTTGGTCGATAGCTACGATAGACGGTTCGTCGACCACAATTTTGTCATTGTGGATAATAATAGTGTTAGCTGTTCCTAAGTCAATCGCTAACTCTTGTGTTAAAAAGGAAAAAGCCATTTTTTATTTACAATTTTTTAATTTACTATTTACAATTTTATAGATCGCTTCGTATCTTGCATGGACACACTAAGCACCCAATTCCTAAATTCTTAATTAGGAATTATTAATTAAACTTTAGTGTTTAAAGTGCCTCACACCCGTTGTTACCATTGCCAGGCCGTGTTCGTTGCAGTAATCAATACTTTTCTGGTCGTTGACCGAACCGCCGGGCTGCACCACTGCCGTAATACCGGCCTTGTGTGCAATCTCCACACAATCAGGAAACGGGAAAAACGCATCGGAAGCCATTACCGCACCTTGCAGCGAAAAACCGAACGCCTGCGCTTTTTCGATGGCATGCTTCAACGCATCGACACGCGAGGTTTGCCCCACACCACTGGCCAGTAATTGCGCACCCTTGGCCAATACAATGGCGTTGGATTTCGAGTGCTTCACCAGTTTATTGGCAAACACCAAATCGGCATTCTCGGCCGCAGTTGTTTTTTTCGTAGTCGCCACTTGGAAATTGTCGGGAGTTTCCACTGCCGTATCGCGGTTTTGTTGCACCACTCCATTGAGCAATGAGCGGAACTGCACCGCCGGCAATTTACCATCTTTTAACAACAGTATAATCCGGTTCTTCTTTGTTTTCAATATTTCCAGCGCTTCCGGCGAATATTCAGGTGCAATGATCACTTCAAAGAATAGTTCGTTGATAGCTTCGGCACAAGCTTTGTCCACCGGCCGGTTGGTAACAATAATACCACCGAATGCAGACACCGGATCGCCTGCCAGTGCCTTGCGCCACGCCTCAAGCGGATTGGCATCCGATGCACAACCGCACGCATTGTTGTGCTTGAGCACTGCATACGTCGATTTCTCGAAATCGTTGATGAGCGCAATGGCCGCATCTATATCAAGCAGGTTGTTGTACGAAATTTCCTTACCGTGGAGTTGTTTGAACATCGCATCCAGATAGCCATAGAAAGCGGCCGATTGGTGCGGGTTCTCGCCATAGCGCAACGCATGTTGCCCGTCGTATGCCGCACGGAATGCGGGAATTTGCTCCTGCGTGTTAAAATAATTGAAAATAGCCGTGTCGTAGTGTGACGATTGCAGAAACGCAGCCCCTGCAAAATGCCGGCGCTCGGCCAGCGTGGTTTCGCCGTGGCCGCGTTTCAGCAGGTCAATCAACTCGCCGTACTGCCCGCGCGACGATACGATAAGTGTATCGGCAAAATTCTTGGCAGCCGCACGTATCAACGAAATACCACCAATATCTATTTTCTCGATGATGTCCTGTTCGCCGGCACCGCTGCGCACGGTGTCTTCGAACGGATATAGATCTACAATAATCAAATCAATCGGCGGAATGCCGTACTCGGCTAATTGCGCCAAGTCCTGCGGGTTCGACCGGCGCGCCAAGATGCCGCCGAATACTTTGGGATGTAGCGTTTTCACACGGCCGCCCAAAATAGACGGATAGCCCGTAAGGCTTTCCACCGCTTGCGCTTTAGCACCAAGGCCTGCAATAAAATCAAGCGTACCACCTGTTGAATAAATAGTAACGCCCTGTTCGGATAACAGGCGCACCACCGTATCCAGATTATCCTTATGGTATACGGAAATAAGCGCCGAAGTTATTTTTTTTGTGTTTGTAGTGTCCATATAAATGCTCCGATAACTTAAAAAACATAATTTTAAGTGCGTAAAGTTACGCATTTTCCCCGGAATTCCCCAAAGAAATCCACCCAGTTATCAAAACGTTGTTAACAAGTATAAAATGGGGATTTTTCATTTTTTTCGTACATTTGTAAAAAAAATTGGCGATGATTGATTATGACAAATTCGAAAAATCGTTAAAACACCTCGAATTGCAATACAATAATTTTCTTACATTGGGCAATCGCCCCGACCTGGGTTTGCTTGACAAAGATGCTATTGCCGAATCGACCATCCACCGTTTCGAAACGTGCTACGACACATTGTGGAAAATATTAAAACGCTACTTAACCGAAGAAATGGGGGTAGCCGATATGCCCAACAGTCCCAAGCCGGTCTTCCAAATCGCTTTCGAAAATAAATTATTAAACGATGTGGCAGCTTGGAAACACTATGCCGACACACGCACTTACACCTCGCACGATTACTCGGGACAAAAAGCTACTGCCGCCCTCGGCCTTATTGGCGAGTTTGTAACCGATGCAACTGCCTTGTACTCTGAATTAACCGGCAAACAATGGGTGTAATCAACGACATAGACATTGCCGATGCCGACCGCCAATTGCTGGTTTCGTTGATACAACAATACCTACCAAACACCACTGTGTGGGCATTCGGTTCGCGCGTAAAACACACGGCGCGCCCCACGTCCGACCTCGACTTGGTAGCCTTTGTTCCCAAAGGCCTCGAGGATAACCTCTACGACTTGCGAGACGAACTGGCCGAAACAAACCTTCCCTTTACTGTTGATATTCTTAATTGGCACGACATTCCCGAAAACTTTCACCGCAACATCGAAGCGTGCTATGCGATATTATTACCTTAGTGCGGCAATTAGCTTCGCTGAGCTTTTTGTACACGAATCGGTACCCCAATCGACCGTCGAGCAATTTCTTACCGACATAGCGTTAAAATTACAAGCTTAACTTTTTTTACAAAAAGGGGAACAACCATGTCCGTCTTTTCAACGCGCTGCCCCTGTTTCCGGCACGGGCATGCTCTGTCTTTTTTCGGTTGCTCCCCAACTATTTAAATGTAAAAACGCGGTGCATTGCTTTGTGCTTCTATCGGAGGTCTAGAGAACCCTGTAACGAAGCAAACAATGTACCACGTTTGCTCACGTCTTTTTCCTTGTTACAAGAAGTCTCTAGTTTCCGATAAAGTACTAAAAACGCAAAATTATATTGCTAATTTAATTTGGGTCGATATGTTAAAGAGCGTCTTTTAGTGCAGAACTACAAGTTTAGAGTGCAAAGTAGGCGACAAGCGCAACAATTTTGAACTCTGAACTCATCACTAATCAAGTGCAAAGATATAAAAAAAACAGCATAACCAATTGCGCAATAAAAGAACGTAAAAATGTAATAGCGCTTCAATTGTATTGATTGCGTTGTAACATTCAACTAAGCTTTTAGTTTTACTTTGATGAGCCGTAATCAAACGGAGGTAAAAAACAGACGGTTACCTTAGTAGTATGCACAAAGCGCTACAACTAGAACAACCATTCCATAAATAATTTGCGTCGACATACACACCACGGCTGGGTGAACCCCAAAAGCAATCGTCGGCATCATTCATAAGCACCCAATATGCTCCATATTCATTAGCTCCGCAATTACAGCCTGAACTAATACCTAACCATTCTTCGCTTGTATAATTTGCATTAGGCAATCGCCAACCATTCACAGCATATGTACGACATTTAGCATGAGTCATTTCTCCCACACATTTCACTTCGTAATCTTGATAAGCACATGCCCCATCCGCACTTAAATTTCTACAATAGCTACCAACAAGCGTTAAATTTAATGCACTTGAACAACCGCATACGCCCGGTTTATAATCTCGTGTTCCATCAGTTCTCAATGTAACCAATGCAGCCGTGCTTGTTGCCGAGTTGCCGCACGAAGTAACCACTCGACGATAATACATATTTGCTGTCAAGGCAGGAGTAGTGTAAGCTGCATTTGTGCGAGTACCGGTGGCATTCGTCCACGTTGAGTTGTTGCCCGACTGCTGCCATAAATACGTATACGTTCCTGCTCCGCCGGTAGCAGCTGCCAGACTGAAAGTATTGGTCGCATTGTAACAGATGGTCGCTACGCTCGGATTACTTTGCGTAACATTGGCACGTACCGTTACCAGGGCTGCCGTGCTTGTTGCTGAGTTGCCGCACGAGGTAACTACGCGACGGTAATACATATTACTTGTTAATGCGGGCGTAGTATACGCTGCATTTGTGCGAGTACCGGTGGCATTTGTCCACGTCGAGTTATTGCCCGACTGCTGCCATAGATACGTATACGTTCCTGCTCCGCCGGTAGCGGCTGCCAGACTGAAAGTATTGGTCGCATTGTAACAGATGGTCGCTACGCTCGGATTACTTTGCGTAACAGTCGGATAAAGTGTTACGGTTTGTACAGTGCTCGTTGCAGCACAGGCCGCGTAATAGTTGTTTTTACCGACTACTTTATAATTTCCCGCTCCCACCGGTGTAAAACTAATGGCGCCACCGGTACCATTTTTACTTTCGCCGGCTGTGGTTCCGTTATATAATTGGTATTTCACACCCACCTGGCTATTGTTTACACTGAGCGTAGCTGTGGCACAAACACTGCCGCCACCGGTTAATGCAGGGGTAGCTACCGCACTTCCGCAGTTAATAGTACCGGGAGCATTCGTTTTATCGGTAAACGAAGAAAACGCTGTAGCTGGTGCATAGCCGTTTTTCTGTGCGGCAGAAACAGAGGCGCCATTGCTCAGGACGAATGGGGCAGTACCTCCAAACTTAACAATCGTAGGGCTGGTAAACGTCGCATGTGGCGGATAGTCCAGCGCCACGGCGCACCATTTAAAGCGCGTAGCGCTGCCGGTGCCGATACGTACTTTCACATTGGCTGTGTAACCATTACCCGCAGCCGTCAACCAAAAGCCGGTAGTGTTGCCCGCGGTGTACGCAGGGCCGCCGGTTACAGTTGGCGTGCCTACCGTAGCTCGCTGCCATTGACCAACGGCATTACCGGCAGCATCTACCTCGCAATAGTCTACCAATACCCACACTTTATATAGGTGGTTGGCGCCATTGCAAGTGTTCCACTTCACGGAAAAAGTAATGTCTTTGGTACTGTAGGTAGTACGGCCCTGCATAACACTTACGCAGCTCTGCGCGTTGCCTGCCAACGGCAACAACAGCGCCAGTAGTAATAAATAGTAGATTTTGTTCATATTAACATAAGTTTTTAGTTTATTAACTATTTTTTTAGTTTTTCTTTCGCAAAATGAGCAAATTTATAAATCTTATCCCCCCACTAGCAGGAAACAATCTGTGCTATTCAAGTGTCTGCGTTACACACGAAATTCCTCGATTTCGCTTGGAATGACGAGCGTTGTAGTTATTTTATTCTTGTAGCCCCGGGAACCGGTTCTTTAATCCCTCATTTTTCGCTGTCATCTATGAAATCCTTTTAAATCTGCGAAATCTGTGGCCACAAACACAAACATTCGACCGGCTCCCTCTGCTACGTCTATTCCTAATTATAAAATTTCCCTGCTGCAAATTTTCATACAGTGTCTTTTTATTTCAATTATCCATTGTCAATTGTCCATCGCCCATTAATAATGAAACGTGGACTCTTTGTTCATCTGCGCTGAAGGTTCTGGACGACCTTGACAAAAGAATAAACAAAAATCCACGTTTAATACATAAACACTCAGATTTTATTCCTTTGTCAACTTTGAAATGGTCCAGATTTCAGCGCGGAATAAAGCGTTTTATTTTTACTAAAAGAACGTACATTTACACGGCAAATATAGCATCTTATTTTCAACTACCAAACAAAATTTTCCATATTCCGGTTTTTTTTTATATATTTGTAGCTTAAATCAGGTTAAAAACTCAATTAGTTAGTGGCTCGTTTACGCTATAAGTTCAACCCCGACACGCTTTTGTTTGAAAAAACCTATACCACCAAACGAAAGAAGTTTATGCGCATTTTGCGGGGGCTTTTATATAGTCTGCCTATTGCTATTGCCTATTACGCTATTTATATTCAATTCTTTGACACACCACATTCGTCGGCTCTGCGCCGCAACAATGCCGAAGTGATAGTAAAATACGATTTACTCAACAAACGGTTTGCCGAAGCAAATGCTTTTCTGACCCAAATACAGCGCCGCGACAATAATGTGTACCGCGCTTCGTTCGGGTTGGATATTATACCTCCGTCGGTACGCAATGCGGGCTTCGGAGGTGTCGACCGGTACGATCGGTTCGAGGACTCGGAATACTCTTCGATACTGATAAAAAGTTCCCAAATGCTGGATATCTTGACGAAAAAAGCCTATATTCAATCGGTATCGTTTGATACTATTGCCAAAGAAGCGGCACGTATGGAACAAATGGTAATATGCATGCCATCCATTGCACCGGTCGCTATCGGCAACAATGTGCGGATTACCGATGTGTTCGGATGGCGCACCGACCCTATCTACCGCGACGAACGGATGCACAACGGAATGGATTTCTCGGGTCCCATGGGCACAAAGATTGTGGCTACCGGTAATGGAAAAGTAACCGCTGTCGAATATTCGTTTGCCGGATACGGCAATTCGGTTGTCATCAGTCACGGGTTCGGCTATACCACTCGTTACGCCCATCTCAGTAGTATCGATGTACGCGAGGGACAGGAAATCAAGCGAGGCGACAAAGTAGGTGCGCTGGGTAACACCGGTAAATCGACCGGGCCGCACCTGCACTACGAAGTTCGTTACCGCAACAATCCGGAGAATCCGCTGAAATTTTTCGATAACGATATGACATTGGCCGAATACGAACGTATACTGAAAACCGCACAAACCATACGGGAATTTGACTAAGCACAATGGGACACCGCTACAAATATAGCCACGAACATTTGGATTTTATCAAAATCCGCAAAAGCGTTGGGCAGCATGTGAGTCAATGGCTGCTTTACTTCGCGGGTAGTATAGCATTAGCAGTGCTTTACTACATCATATTTTCGACATTCTTCTACACACCCGAAGAACGAGGGCTGATGCGCGAACATAAGATGCTGACCGAGCAATATGCCGTTCTTAACGAACGGTTTAACCAGTTGGAAACAGTACTCGACGACATACGCCAGCGCGATAACCAGATTTACCGGACTATTTTTGAAGCAGATCCCCTCCCGATATCCGGTAACGGCATAGGCGGTGTAAATCGTTACGAAGAACTGGAGTCTTACGATAATGCCCAATTGGTAATTGAAACCTATCAACGGCTGAATAACCTTGCAGCCCGGGTAGAAGCTCAAGCGGCTTCGCTGGAGTTGTTGGCTGATTCTATGAAACAAAAAGAACTGGAGATGTACAACATGCCGGCTATACAACCGTTGTTAAATAAAGATCTTACACGTACCGGCTCATCGGTGGGCATGCGCATCCACCCTTACTACAAGGTACCGAAAATGCACACCGGCATTGATTTCATTGCGGCAGCAGGCGTTGATGTGATGGCTACGGGCGGCGGCACAGTAGCCGAAGTGGACTATTCCCTGCTGGGGTATGGTAACAAGGTGGTGATTGACCATGGGGTAAACGGCTACAGTACGTTATATGCCCACCTCGATAAAATCCATGTGGTGCAAGGCCAACGGGTAAAACGCGGGCAAAAAATTGCGACAGTGGGCAGCACCGGCATGTCGGTAGCACCGCACCTGCATTACGAGGTACTGCAAAACGGCGAGTATAAAGACCCCCTTAGCTTTTTCTTTATCGACGTAACACCAGCCGAATACGACCGCATGATACAACTTGCAACAAATAGCGGACAATCGCTGGATTAATTAGAATTTGGGAATCAGGAATTCATACTTATGCCTTACAAAGAACCTACAATAGAAAAAATGTACTACACCATCGGCGAGGTGGCCGATATGCTGGGCGAATCGACCTCGCTGGTACGTTTTTGGACGAATAAAATGGATGATATTATCCGCCCTCACAAAAACCGGAAAGGTAACCGGCTGTTTGTCCCTGCCGATGTGGAGAATTTGAAAATCCTGCACCGCCTTATCAAGGAACAGGGCATGACCATAGAGGGCGCACGCAAGCGCATGAAGGAAAACAAAAACGGCGAAGATTATAATTTTGAAATTATCCAATCGCTGGAAAAAATTAAACAGGAATTACTCGAAGTAAAGGAATTGTTATAAATGCCCACTGCTGCACAAAT
>JAVBNJ010000002.1:0-7315 GCA_031551625.1 Bacteroidales bacterium
GGTAAATGCATCTTTCGGGACTTCTTCCAACGCCACTGCCGCAGTGTTGCGCACGTGTTGTACACTGTCTGCAAGGGCGGCACACAACGCCGTCATTGCACCGGCTTTAGCATTGTCGTCGGCACTGTTATTGTATACGGCGGCATACAACTCGCACGTAAAATCGCGCACGGTAGCAGAACTGTCAGCAGAAAAGGGGTTCAGCAATGGGAGTAGCGTAGTCGAGTTGTGAGCGATGTCTTTCAAAAACGGATTGACGCCGGCAAAATAAACGCCGTTTCGCTGTTGTTCCATGGCTTGCTCCAAACGTAAACCAAGAGACTGGCTATTGGCAGGAATATATGTAACTACAATGGTTGAAAGCAAAAAAAAGGGATACAGGTATTTCGTATTTTTCATAACTATAATTGAATAACCGGATAAGTTGTGATGATACAAAGATATATTTTTTTAACTAAATAGCCTAATGATTTTAGATTCCATCCAAAGATTACCTAATTGACTTCGTTGAGTTCGCTACTAATTATGTAAATTGGTAAACTATATGGATGTTAGTAACGCCATCGGTAATATCTTTGCATGGGTAGCTAATAATTCCTAACTTCGCGTGCTAAAATGTGGTAGCTATTATGATAACTAAAAACGATATTGAAATCATGGCCCCCGCCGGCAACTTCGAATGCCTCACGGCAGCCGCGCAGGGCGGCGCCAATGCCGTGTATTTCGGTGTGGGCAACCTCAACATGCGTGCCCGTTCGGCCAACAACTTTGCGCCGGAAGACTTGGCGGAGATCGTAACTTTTTGTCGTGCACATAATATGCGATCATACCTTACGGTGAACACGGTGCTGTACGACGACGAGCTCGATGAAATGCGCCGCATTGTCGACATGGCAAAGGCGGCAGGAGTATCGACCGTTATTGCGTCGGACATGGCAGTGCTACAACATGCCCGTTCACAAGATGTCGAAATTCACATTTCCACGCAAGTAAATTTGACCAATATCGAGGCGGTGCGCTACTACGCCCAATTTGCCGATGTAGTAGTATTGTCGCGCGAATTGCCATTGGATAAAGTAAAAAAGATTTACGAACAAATCAAAAGCGAACAAATCAAAGGCCCCAACGGCAAATTGTTGCAAATAGAAATGTTTTGCCACGGTGCGCTGTGCATGGCTGTGTCGGGCAAGTGCTATTTAAGTTTGCACGAATACAACGCAAGCGCCAACCGCGGCTCGTGTTACCAATTGTGTCGCCGCGGCTACACGGTTACGGACAACGAAACGGGGCGCTCGTTGGAAATCGACAATCAATACATCATGTCGCCCAAAGACCTTTGCACGATCGGCTTTTTGGACAAGATGATAGAATCGGGAGTACGTGTCCTGAAAATCGAAGGCCGCGCCCGTTCGGCCGACTACGTAAAAACGGTGGTAAGCTGCTACCGCCAAGCTGCCGATGCGTTGGCCGAAGGAAGCTATACGCCGCAATTGGTCGAACAATTGACTGCCGAACTGCAAACCGTGTTCAATCGCGGCTTCTGGGATGGTTATTATCAAGGCGCCCGCCTCGGCGAGTGGAGCGAAGTATATGGCAACAAAGCCACCGAACGCAAAACATACATAGGCAAAGCCACTAACTACTTCAGTAATCTTAATGTCGCTGAGTTTTTAGTCGAAACCGGTGAGCTTTGTGTAAACGATGAAGTGCTTATTATGGGCCCGACAACGGGCGTACTCCGCAAAACGATTACTGAAATCCGTGTAAACCTGCAACCTGTAGCCAAAGCAGTTAAAGGCGAGTATTGCTCTATTCCTATTCCCGAAAAAATCCGCCGCGCCGACAAAGTGTACAAGATAGAAAAAGCATAAATCACGGATTTTAAAAGACGGCTAAATTAACAACGTTATTATACAAATCATTTACAAATAAAATTCGTGCAACTAGTGTAGTTAGCTTCGTTGAGCTTGCAGTTCGTGGATAACCCTTTTTAGTGATTTATAAATCCATTTGTTTTTTGTACTTTTGTGCAAAATATCAACCCCCTTTTATGAAAAAACGTATTTTCTCTGAAACAAAATCCTACATCATAATGATTGTAGGGCTTATCATCTATGCCTTCGGCTGGGTAGTTTTCATTATTCCGAACGAAATCGTAGGCGGCGGCGTAATCGGTATTGCAGCTATTGTGCAATATGCCACGACGTTTCCGATCAGCTATACTTATTTTATCATCAATGCCGTACTGCTAGTCATCGGCACGCTTATTATGGGGCGCGGATTCGGCGTCAAAACGCTGTTCTGCATCGGCTTTGCCACATTGCTATTCAAATACATGCCGATGGTAATTCCCGAAACATTTATCCATGCCACTTATATTCCCGGTAATAATTTACTGAACGCCCTCATTGGCGGTACACTTAGCGGTATCGGCATCGGTATGGTGTTCATGCAAGGCGGCAGCACCGGCGGTACCGACATCGTGGCTATTGTATGGAGTAAGTTCAATAACACATCGCCTGGCCGCGTGTTCATCTTCTGCGATTTGATTATCGTGGGTTCCATCCTCCTATTGCCCGGCAAAACATTCGAAGACGTTATCTACGGTTACATCGAAATGATATCATTCTCGTATGTAATTGACATGATTATATCGGGCAACAAACAATCGGTGCAAATTATGGTATTCTCGCAACACTACGAAGCCATTGCCAACCGGCTTACCAACGAATTGGGGCGAGGCGTTACGGTACTCGAGTCAATGGGCTGGTATACCAAAAAAGAAGGCAAGGTAATTGTAACCATCGCCCGCAAAAACGCAGCCAACCAAATTTACAAAATTATTAAAGAAGTCGATCACAAAGCCTTTATTTCCGTAGCAAACGTAATGGGCGTGTTCGGCGAAGGATTCGAAGAAATTAAAACAGGAAAAATTTCATGGAAGCAAAAACAAAAAGAATCTGGAAAGAAATAAAATGCTATGCATTCATCACTTTCGGATTGTTTATATACGTATCAGGATGGGTGGGTTTCATCATTCCCAGTCATTTGGTGGGTGGTGGCGTCAGCGGTATAGGTGCGCTTATATACTATGCCACCGGCTTTCCCGTTAGTTATACCTATTTAATAGTAAACGTATTTTTACTATTATTAGCCTTTAAAATACTCGGCACAGGCTTTGGCGCCAAAACCATTTATGGTATTCTACTTGCCACTGCTCTCTTCCGGGTGGTGCCCGAAATTTTTCCCGAAGAACTGATTACCGAATTTTCGTCCAACGGCAAACTTATTTCCGCTATGATCGGTGGTGTGTGCAGCGGTGTAGGTATTGGTTTGGCATTTAACCAAGGCGGCAGCACCGGCGGCACCGATATTGTGGCGCTTATCATCAACAAGTTCCGCAATATTTCGCCTGGCCGCATCATTCTTTCCATTGATATGGTTATCATCGGTTGCTCATTCTTTGTAAGCGACCCGGGAAATGAAGTAACTAACATTGGTACGCGGTTGGCCACAGTACTCTATGGTTTTGTGGCTGTAGGCATCACAGGCTACACAATTGATCTTATTGTATCCGGAGCCCGGCAATCGCAACAATTTTTTGTATTCTCCAAACAATATGAAGCCATTGCTCAACGCATTGCCGCCGAAATGCACCGTGGCGTTACCATTATTGACAGCACCGGCTGGTATACTCAGGAAAACCAAAAAATCCTGATGATTATAGCCCGCAAAACCGAGTCGAACGAAATTTACCGCATCATCAAAGAGGTAGACAAAGATGCGTTTCTCTCGGTTGGTAACGTAATGGGCGTGTACGGCAAGGGGTTTGAAACAATACGCACGAAATAATAATTCGTTCCGACAGTTTATCTTGATATAAAATTGCATTCGTTAGCTAAACTTGTCCGGATGCAATTTCCTTTATAAATTTGCCAACCTGTGTTATTTTTCGTATTTTTGTAAGTTACAATTTATACTTATAAATACAATGGCAAAAACTACCAAAGCAACTGTTCTGAAAAAAGCAACAACAAAACCGGCTGCCAAAAAAGCAACGACACTTGCAAAAAAAGAAGTGACCACTGCTAAAAAAACAACTACAAGGACAACCACTCCTACTAAAAAAATAACGGCAAAAGCCACCATCAAAAAAACCGCTACTGTTAAACCGGTGGAAAAAAAAGTAGCAGCGAAAAAAAGCACAATTCCTAAAAAAACGTCACCTTCTAAAAATGGCACCATCAAACGATTTTCGAACGTTGATGTAATTGTGGAAGCTATGCTCGACAAAAAGGCGCAACGTGTAGTATCGCTCGACCTGTCGGACTTGGGCACGGCTATTTGCGATTACTTTATAATTGCCAATGCCGACTCTACAACGAATGTATTAGCCATTGCCGACAATGTGGAAAAAGAAATGTTCGAAAAAACACACGAACATCCCATCCGCGTGCAAGGCAAGGAAAATGCCATCTGGATAATACTTGACTACGTGGATATAGTAGTCCATATTTTCCAAACAGAATACCGCCAATTCTACCGTCTCGAAGAGTTATGGGCTGACGCCGAACGTAAAGATTATAATGACGAACCTGTACAAAAGAAAAAGAAATAATGAGTGACAATTTGAATAATACCCCCACTCCACAGCAACGCCCGCAACCGTCGCAAAATCCACGCACACCACAACGGGGGCGCTTCAGTTCTTTCTGGATTTACGGATTGATGATAGCGGCTTTCATTTATCTCTGGTATTCATTCAACCAGTTCAATCCTGTAAAGGCAGAATGGCAAGAAGTGAAAGAACAGATGCTGCCTGCCAATGATGTGGATGAACTGGACATCATTACCAACCAGAACAAAGTGGAAATATATATCCGCAAGGACAGCCTGAATAAATATAAAGAACGCCTCGGTAAAACTCTTCCGAAAGAAGGGCCTCATTTTTATTTCATCAACCAGCCCGATTTTCAAGTATACAAAACTGTTTCGGCGCTCAACGACTCCTTGCCGAAAACACATTTTGTAAAACTTCAAACAGATGTGCGGAATGATTACTTTGGACAGATCATTAGTTGGTTGGCTTTTCCACTGTTGCTGGTTGTATTGTGGTTTTTCTTTTTCCGCAACATGTCGAAAAATATGGGCGGCGTGGGTGGCGGCATTTTCAACGTAGGCCGTTCGAAAGCGCAATTGTTCGACAAGGATAATAAAAACAAAATTACATTCAAAGATGTAGCAGGGCTCGAAGAGGCAAAAGTCGAAGTAATGGAAATTGTCGATTTCCTCAAAAACCCGAAAAAATATACAGAACTCGGTGGAAAAATTCCGAAAGGCGCGTTACTCGTAGGCCCTCCGGGTACGGGAAAAACGTTGTTGGCAAAGGCCGTAGCAGGCGAAGCCGATGTGCCGTTCTTTTCGATGTCGGGTTCGGATTTTGTAGAAATGTTTGTAGGCGTTGGTGCATCGCGTGTACGCGACCTGTTCCGCCAGGCAAAAGAAAAAGCGCCGTGTATTATTTTCATAGATGAAATTGATGCCGTAGGCCGCGCACGCAGCAAGAACGGTGGATTCACATCGAACGACGAGCGCGAAAGCACGCTCAACCAGTTGCTCACTGAAATGGACGGCTTCGGGTCGAATAGCGGTGTAATTATATTAGCCGCCACCAACCGTGCCGATGTGCTCGATGGCGCTTTATTGCGTGCAGGCCGTTTCGACCGCCAGATACATGTAGATCTACCGGAGTTGAAAGAGCGTGCTGAAATTTTCAAAGTGCACCTTCGTGGGTTAAAATTAATTGAAGGTTTCGACATTGATTTCCTGGCAAAGCAAACACCGGGTTTTTCGGGCGCCGATATTGCCAATGTATGTAATGAAGCTGCATTGATTGCCGCACGTAAAAACAAAAAAGTAGTCGAAAAACAAGATTTTCTTGATGCTATCGACCGCATTGTAGGCGGGCTTGAGCGAAAAAGTAAAATAATCACCCCTAACGAAAAACGTGCTATTGCTTTCCACGAGGCAGGACATGCCACGGTAAGCTGGTGGCTCGAGTATGCCAACCCGCTGCTGAAGGTAACCATTATCCCGCGGGGCCGTGCGTTAGGCGCCGCGTGGTATTTGCCCGAAGAACGGCAAATTACCACCACTGAACAGTTGCTCGACGAAATGGCCGCAACCCTTGGCGGACGGGCTGCCGAAGAGTTGACGTTCGGAAAAGTATCGACCGGTGCAATGAATGATTTGGAAAAAGTAACCAAGCAAGCATACGCGATGGTAGCCTATTTCGGCATGAGCGAAAAAATAGGTAACCGCAGCTACTACGATTCGAACGGGCAAAGCGAATTTGCATTCAAGCATCCGTACAGTGAAAAAACCGCCGAACAACTCGACGAGGAAGTAAAACGGTTGATCGACCAGTCGTATGTAAAAGCCAAAGAAGTGCTTACCATACATCGCGATGGCTTTACCCAACTGGCCGAATTGCTGTTGGAACGCGAAGTAATTTTCACCGAAGATTTGGAAAAAATATTCGGGCCGCGCCCAAAACAGTCGGCAGCAGGCAATGAGAAGGCACCGCAAGAAGAAAAACCGACAACCAGTACTTTAGTTTAGCAGTTATGAAGAGCCTTATAACCCGTAGCCTCAGCGGCATTGTGTTCCTCGCCATTATGGTAGGCGGCATATTGGGGGGCGAAATTTCGTATGCCTGCCTCATGTTGTTTATCATGGTGGTGATGTTATGGGAGTTTTACCGCATGACACTTGGCGAAGAAAATTATGGACTAAAAATTATTGGTATCGTTAGCTGTATTGCTCTTTGGGCATTCTCTTTACCAGTAATATTCCCTAGTTCCGCGCGCTATATTTTTGCCATATTGCCTTTCACTCTTTGGCTATTTATGCTTATCCGGCAATTGTACCAAAAAGCCCAAAAGCCATTTGTAGATATTGCCCTCACATGGTTAGGCATGATATATATTGCCGTCCCATTAGCATTGCTCAACATCACTATTTACAGCAGCCCACCCGAATATAAGTCCGTTGGCCAAATGTACTTCGATTACAATGGGCTCCTGCTATTGGGCTTGTTCATTATTCTTTGGAGCAGCGATGTAGGCGCTTATTGTTTCGGGATGTTGTTTGGCCGCAGTGGTAAACACAAGCTATTCCCAAGTATTTCTCCCAAAAAATCGTGGGAAGGCTACATAGGCGGCCTGGTAGTTGCTTTGGGTACAGGCTACCTGATGTCGTACTTTAATTTTCTACCTTTCGGAATTATCCACTCCTTAATAATAGCACTGCTAAT
>JAVBNJ010000072.1:0-43013 GCA_031551625.1 Bacteroidales bacterium
GCCTACTTCCGTTTACACAGATAAAACAAAGATAATACAAATACCAAACACATCGACAATACTACACAAAAAAATAGCCTGAATTTTGAACATTAGAGAGTATCGTCTATTTTTTAGCCTGAATTTTGAACATTACTCCTATTTATTCAGAAAGGTTCTTGACTACCTGCGCGAAAACAAATAAACCCACGTTTCTCTCAAGGTGGCTTTTCATTGTTCTTTCGCGCAAAAAATTGTCAAGATTTTTCTGAAAGAATAAAACTATAGCAAAAATGAACGTTTAATGCTACAAAGAAAAACAAATATTTTTACTTATGCAAATATTCTTGCAATGTTGTACAAAATAAAAAGTCGCCAATAATTATTGACGACTTTAAGTATCGTTTTTATGTGTATCGAAACTTACTTCCTTTTTCCACCTCCAATGAAGAAACCGACCGAAAGCGCAAGGTAGTCGTACGAACCGATTTGTTCGTAGGTTCCACCGTAGTTGTATGAAACTGCAAATCGGACCTGCCATACATCAAAGCCCGTACGCACGAGTATGGCAGGTGCACTGCCACCACCCACTCCTGTGTCGGTGCCGCCGCCAATTAGCCAAGACAGCCCTACACCGGCGCCAACAAAGGGACGGAATGTGCTGGTATTAAAAAAATAATCGCCCGTGGCCATTAACTCCATGTTGTAGCGGAAGTCGATATTTTCGCTGGTGTTCATCAGGAACATTTCATTGTATTGCAACCCCAGCGAGAAGTGGGCATTGAAGGCATAGCGCGGTTCGATATAATAGCCGAGCCCAAGGCTTGAGCCGGAAAACAAAGTAGTAGCGGCATTCATACCGGCATCGACACGGAATGGGTAGTAGCTGCGTTCCTGAGCTTTGGTAGCGAGCGTAACAAAGCAAATAAATACAAAAGTAATAAATAGCTTTTTCATAGTAGTGCGTTTTTATCTTGCAAATGTACAAAAATAAATTCCGAATTCTATATCTTTGTAGAAATTTTAAAACAGGCAAAACGATGGTCGATAAAATTACTTTTATTGCAAACTACCGTGAGGCTTTCGGCGAGGCCGCCGAATTGCCCATCGTGTTCTGGTATTCGGACACGGCTGTTGCCCGGACAGAGAAAATCAACGGGTGTTTTTTTAAGGGTTTTGGTGAAGTTCGCAACGGCACACCCATAAGCCTCAACGCGGAAACAATTGGTTGCGGCGGTGGCAAGTTCTACACCGGCTTTACGGCCATGCCCGAACATGTGCCTACCTTTGTATCGTTGAAAGAGAAATACAAAGATACCCCCGAACACGTGTTGGAATTTATAGGCAAGCTGCAGGTATCAAGAGCTGCCGAACCATTCCTTAACTTTGCCCGCATAGACCAAGTGGATAACTTGGAGCTGGCCGAGGGTGTGCTATTCCTTGCCACACCGGATATCCTCTCGGGGCTTACGACGTGGGCATTCTTTGATAACAATGATGAGCAAACAGTAACCTCCCTCTTCGGCTCGGGTTGTTCGGCAGTCGTTACACAAACAGTGCTGGAGAATCGCCGGGGCGGGCGACGCACGTTCCTCGGTTTTTTCGACCCGTCGGTGCGACCCTACTTTGAAGCAAATATTCTGAGCTTTACCATACCCATGTCCCGCTTCCGCGAAATGGCCGGCACCATGCGCAACACGTGCCTGTTTGATAGCCATGCATGGAGTAAAGTAAAGGAGCGAATAAACCAAAAATCTCCTCTGTAAAATAGATATAACTATTTACGATTTGCCAAGACGATGTAAGAGGAATTTTTTGCCCATTTTTTTGTAAAACGTTACTAGGTATATGTAAATAGATACGACTACAAAAATTTTCGAAACAATTTTTTTCGTAGTCGTATCTTATTTTATTTGGTGGTAATGCTGCTAGAATGGAACATCTTGCATGTTAGCGGGTGGCAAATCGAACTCTTTGTTATAGCCCATGCCACTGTTGCTGTTCATCTTCGACTGAAATGTAGTGGTATTTGAAGTGGTCGATACATTGTTCGGCCCGGCAATTTGTGGCAGTTCGTTGTCGTCCAAATCGGCAAAACGTGCTTGTTGGCTCTTGAATGCTAACCGCACATCACCTACCGAACCGTTACGATGCTTGGCAATAATGATTTCAGCAATACCACGCAAGTCGCGATCTTCTTCGTCTTGCGTGATACCATAATATTCAGGACGGTGGATGAACAATACCAAATCGGCATCCTGCTCAATAGCTCCCGACTCCCGCAGGTCGCTCAATTGCGGACGTTTGTTGCCACCGCGCGTCTCTACCGAACGATTCAACTGTGAAAGTGCCACAATAGGAATATTCAATTCCTTGGCAATGGCCTTGAGCGAACGCGAAACAGCCGATACTTCCTGTTCACGCAATCCTCGCAATTCGGGTGGGCCGGTCATCAATTGCAAATAGTCTATCACAATCATTTTGATACCGTGCGAAGCCGCTAACCGCCGTGCTTTTGAGCGGAACTCAAAGATGGACAAGGCAGGTGTATCGTCAATATATAAAGGCGCTTCTACCAGATTTTGTATTGTTGATTCCAGCTGTTGCCATTCGTGAGGTTGCATTTTTTTCCCCCCGCGGATTTTGTCGGACTCAATGCCGGTTTCACTCATCATAAGCCGTTTTACAAGTTGCACGGCAGGCATTTCGAGCGAAAAGAAAGCAGTGGGGATTTTATGTTCGACCACCATGTTACGCGCCATCGAAAGTACAAAGGCCGTTTTACCCATACTCGGGCGAGCTGCCACGATAATCATATCCGATGCCTGCCAGCCAAGCGTCATGCGGTCAAGCGCCGTGAATCCCGATGGCACACCACTCAATCCGTCATCGCGAAGCTGCGCTTCTTCCAATTCTTTAATCGCTTTGTTGACCACCGTTCCCACGTGTTCCGTTTCACGGCGAATATTACCCTCAGCAATTTCAAAAATCTTTTGTTGCGCGGTGTCTAGCAATTCATCAATCGAAGTATCTTCTTCGAACGAATCTTTCTGAATCTCGGCAGACGCCGTGATCAGCTGCCGCTGAATATATTTTTGTGCCAGAATTTTCGAGTGGTATTCGACGTGCGCAGCCGAACCTACAGTCATGGTAAGTTGCGAAAGATAGTAAGGGCCGCCTACTTCGTCAAGCTCGCCCTTTTTCTTTAATTCCTCGGCCACGGTGAGCATGTCGATAGGCTCGTGCTTCAAAGCCAATTCCTGAATGGCACGGAAAATTTTCGCATTCAGTTCGTTGTGGAATGTTTCGGGTTTCAGGTATTCCTGCACTTCAATGATTGCCTCTTTCTCAAGCATCAATGCTCCGAGCACAGCTTTTTCGAGGGCAGGCGACTGAGGTGGAATTTTTCCCGACTCCAGCGCAATGGCATCAATGGTTCTTGTTTTGTTGTTCGCTTGTTTTATTGTTTTTGCCATTAAAAAGTAATTTCAAAAGTTTTAATCGTATGCAAAGGTACACAATTTTAAAACGGTTAATGGCTGTTGTTAATATTAAAATAAATAGTTCAGCCTAATTCTTTTAGCATGTTTACAACATTGTTGATAACGCGATAAAAAGTAGTTAAAATTTGTTCATAAGCTATAGTAGTCTGGATCATTGCAACATTGACAAATTGTTACATTATCCGTATCTTTGTACGTTTAAACAAAATAATGAAATGACATGGCAACTCCTAAAGTTTTAGTTACGGGCGGCACAGGCTATATCGGATCGCATACGGTGGTTGAATTGCAGCAAGCCGGATTCGACGCAGTGATTATAGACAACCTGTCGAACTCTGCAGCCGATGTGGTCGATCGTATTGCACGCATTACCGGCAAACGTCCGTATTTTGAACAGGTCGATTGTTGCGACCGCGAGTCTGTAGCACATGTGTTTGACAAGTATCCGGACATTACGAGCGTCATTCATTTTGCAGCATCGAAAGCGGTTGGCGAGAGTGTCGAGAAACCGATGCTGTATTATCGCAATAATCTGGTATCGTTGCTGAACATTGTCGAAGAAATGACGATACACAATGCGTTCCATATTGTATTCTCGTCGTCGTGCACAGTGTACGGACAACCCGACGTGTTGCCGGTTTCTGAAGAAGCGCCTATCAAGCAGGCGACATCGCCATACGGAAATACGAAACAAGTTTGCGAAGAAATATTGACGGATGTAACATCTTCGGGCAATGCACTGCAGGCAATTCTACTGCGTTATTTCAATCCGATAGGGGCACACCCGTCAGGCGAGATTGGTGAATTGCCCGTGGGTGTACCTAATAATTTAGTTCCATTTATTACCCAAACAGCGGCCGGTGTCCGCAAGGAATTAAGTGTATTCGGTAATGATTACAATACACCCGATGGCAGCTGTATCCGCGATTACATTAATGTGGTGGATTTGGCGCGTGCACATGTGGCGGCTGTAAATTATTTGCTGCACGGAAAAAATAATGCAAAGATTGAAGCCTTTAATATAGGCACCGGACGCGGGCTCTCCGTGCTGGAACTAGTCAATGATTTTCAAAAAGCAACAGGCGTTGCATTACCCTACAAAATTGTGGGGCGCCGTGCCGGCGACATTGAACAGATTTGGGCAGATCCCCTCAAAGCCAATACCGTTTTGGGATGGCGTGCACAGGAAACAATAGAAGATACTTTACGATCTGCCTGGAATTGGGAAAAGCGGTTACGGGGTATTGTCTAATTAGTAAAGCCGGTATCCTTACCATTTATTATGAGTTGATGGTTTTTTTCCCTTTTTTTCTCAATGGTTTTGTTGATCGAACCCTTGAGGAATTGGTTTAGTATAAAATAAATAATAATTATCACCGGCAATAAAACCCAATCGGGCATAAACTTGGCAGCAGTGAGCAACATAGCACCCACGGCAACATAACTGGCAATGATATTAAGGACTGTGTGATTATGTGATTTATGTCGCATGTAAAGCACTAAATGGTGTGTATGCTGCTTATCCGGCCGGAAAGGCGATTTGCCTTGGCGTATCCGCAACATAAAGACACGGGTTGTATCATAGAGAGGGAGAATAACTATTGCTATCCCGGCGCTTAGTACAGCAGGAAAATGATAGTCGTTGTCGGCAGGGAGTTGGCCATTGGCAGATATAAATGATATGGTACAGAAAGAGAGGATATATCCGAGTACTAACGACCCTGTATCTCCCATAAAGATAGATGCAGGTTGCCAATTGTAGTACAGGAAACCCAGTGTGGCACCGATTATGCAAATCAAAGATATGGCGGAGGAATAGGAGCCGGTAGCATAGAACCAAAAACAGAGAAATGAAAATGCAACGATAGCCACAGAACCGGCCAATCCGTCGATACCATCAATCAGGTTAAATGCATTGGTTATAAAAACAATAAAAAATATGCTGATTGTATAGCTCAACCACATCGGAAGCATTTCGATTCCAAAAAGCCCATAGAGCGAAGGAATACGGATATCGCCGGGAATAACTACAATAAGGGCCGCAACGATCTGGGCAATCAACTTGTGCAAAGGCCGCAAAGGAACCATATCGTCACGGATGCCTGTTAAAAAAACCAATGCGATGCCAACAAAACGGTAACGCCGCTCAGCCATATCTTCAATAGGCAACCATAACAACATAGCCGTTACGAATGCAACTACGATAACAATACCGCCCATTGATGGAATAAATCCTTTGTGGATTTTCCGGTTCCCGCCTTTATCCATGAGCTTACGGCTCTGCAGGAAGCGTATCAGTAAAGGCATTAGTAAGAAACTGAATAAAAGAGATGTGGCTCCCGCATATAAAAGGGTATTCATAGTTAGTTGGTTTATCTTTGCAAAGATAGAGAAAAATTTATAAAAATTGTTTCCTTTCCGTACCTTTGTACTATGAACTTTATACGATGCGGAAATTCTATTCAAAATATATCAGACTATTACTGCTTGCACTGCTGCTGTTCGCCTGCAAATCGGGCATGCAGCAATCATCAGAAAAAGCGGAAACACTAACCATCAGCACGTCGATGCAGGTTATCGACAGCCGGTTTGATGCACTCCCCGACCCTGCCACATCGGCTATTATCAACAACTACAAACCGACGATGGATACGTTGATGGGGGTCGTTATCGGGCAAGCTGCGCAAGAGTTGACAGTTGAACTTCCGGAAAGCTTACTTTCCAATTTCACGGCCGATGCACTGCTACGCATTGCCGAACAGCAGAGGATAGCCATCGATTGTTCGTTGTATAATTTTGGAGGCCTGCGCACTTCTCTGCCCAAAGGACCTGTACGGTTATATGAAATGTTCTTGATTTACTCGTTCGACAATGATTTAGTCGTTATCACCATCGAGGGAAAATATATACGCGAGTTGGGTGATTTTTTTGCACGCACGCAGCCACAGCCGATGGGCAATGTGGAATTGGTAATTGCCGGCAAACAGCTAAAATCTATGCGTATCAAAGGGAAGGAAGTAGAAGACAAACAACTGTACCGTGTAATTACCAACGATTTTGTGGCCAGTGGCGGTGATGACATGAAAGTGCTAACTAATGCGTTAGTTATAGAGCGCCCCGGTATCCTTGTGCGCGATGCGATGATTGCCTACATTCAATCGCTTACGGCGAAAGGAAAGCAAGTAGATGCCAAATTGAATGAAAGAGTGAAGTACGAATAAGATTGACCGATTTGTGATGAAAACTATAAAATTAGTTATACTAATTTTGCTTTGGAGCACCAACATTTGTCGGGCGCAAACAAAGCATGTAACGATTCTCCATACCAACGATGTGCACAGCCAGATTGAACCTATAGTCAACGGATTGGGCGGCATAGTGCGTGCAGCAACTTATATTAACGAAGTTAGAGCGGTCGAGAAAAATGTATTACTGCTAAGCGCAGGGGACTTCTTTCAGGGCACGCCGTACTTCAATTTATTCTTTGGAAAAATCGAGATTGAGCTGATGAATGCCATGCGTTACGATGTGGCTTGCTTGGGAAATCACGAGTTCGACTATGGGCTCGACACTCTTGCCAAACGCCTGCGGGAAGCACAGTTCACAACAGTCAGTGCGAACTACGATGTGTCGCGTACTCTTTTGCATGATCTTGTGAAACCGTATACTATTATAGAAAAAGGCGGATTAAAAATTGGTATCGTCGGCATTGGCCTGGAATTTGGCTACATGGTGTTACCACGTCATTGGAGCGGCCTGCAAATCGCCAACCCTGTTGAAACAGCAAATATATTTGCAAAACAATTAAAAGAAACAGATCATTGCGACATTGTGGTATGCCTCTCGCACATCGGATACGAAGATGATATCAAGCTGGCAGAAAACTCGCACCATATTGATGTCATTATCGGCGGACATTCGCATACGCTGTTGGAACAAGCCGATATTCGCAAAAACCTCGACGGAAAAGATGTAACTATTGTACAAACAGGCAGCAAAGGGTTGTATGTCGGAAGAGTTGATATTTCTACCGACAAGTAAGCGTGGGAAAAGAATTTGGAAAAAGTGATTTTTGTTTCTACCTTTGCGATGTTGTTTTTGTAATATCGGAAAATGAGTAAACGATTATCGCTTTCGGAAAAGCATTTATTCAAGAAGGTAAGCGAAGGTAATGAGTTGGCATTCCAACTTCTTTTTGAGCAGTATTACCAACGCATGTTGTCGTTTGTATACAGTCTGGTAAAATCGTCATTCGCCGCCGAAGAAATCGTTCAGGAAGCATTCATCCGTTTGTGGGAAAATCGCGATTTATTGGCGGATGTCCGGAAACCGGATGATTATATTTTTATTATTGTGCGAAATCATGCGCTTAATTATCTCCGGCAACTGGCAAAAGAGCAAAAACAGCGGGTGCAATTATGGGAATGTGTGAAGCAACAAGCAGTTTATACAGCAGAGCCATTTGAAGAACAGGAAGCAGAACAGTTATGGCAAAAAATTTTAGCCAAGCTATCGCCCCAAAAACAAAAAATATTCCGGCTTAGCCGCGATATGGGGCTTACCCAGCAAGAAATAGCAACCCAACTAAAGTTATCAAAAAACACCATCAAGAATCAGATCGTAGATTCACTTAAAGTAGTAAAAGAACATCTGAAGCATTCCTATTTGTTATTTTTATTAGCCTTACAATCAATAGTCTAAAATATTTTTTCTATTTCCATAGTCCTCTTTAGCCATTTTTGTGTCTTTACTACATAGAGACGAGATTAGAATTTATGACACGATCAAAAAGGGGATTAAAAAAATTATTACACAAGTACAACACCAATACTTGTAATGAAGAGGACTTTAATGCGTTCCTGGATGTTGTTCAACGCCAAGAGCAGGAGCAAGAATTAAATAGCCTGTTAAAAGAAAAATGGCAGAGTACAAAAACCGTTCCTGTGGTATATAGCAACCGTTACAAGTGGTATACGGGTATTGCAGCTTCGGTAGCATTGCTGCTTGGCACCATGTTGTTTTTGAAAAGTTTTTCTACAATGCCGGACGGAGTCGTGAAATTGGCCGGCAATACATCATCACCGGCTATTGTTACAAAACTGGTGCTTTCGGACGGTAGCACGGTGTTGCTGCGCGAAGGCGGAAAGCTCATCCAGTCTGACCGCTTCGAGGGTACCACCCGCGAAGTAACACTGGAAGGGGAAGCATATTTCGATATTGCACCTAATCCGAAGAAACCATTTATTATTCATACCGGAAAAGTAAAGACAACCGTTCTCGGTACTGCTTTTTCGCTGAAGGCCGATCCTAACGATGAACTGATTACACTTACGGTAACCCATGGGAAAGTGCGGGTGGAAGATGATAAGAAATTAGTAGCCGTGTTGGTAGCCGACAAGAAGCTTACCTATAATAAGCTTACCAATATGGCGGAGGAAAAAGCTGTAGATGCCAACAAGGAAATAGATTGGAAAAAACCGGATCTACTATTTAAAAATAATACATTTGAATATATAGCCAATGAACTTGAAATTGCATACGGCGTACGCATTGTATTTGAATCAGAGGAGTTGAAGCCACAAGAAATCACAGCGTCTATTGACGGTAGCGAGCCGCTTCAAAAAGCCTTGGAAATGCTTTGCACAAGCCAGCATGCTTATTTTGTAGTGAACGACGGCACGTATAAGATAAGACAGATAAAATAAATTTTAATACCTAAATCTTTAGTATGGAAAACCAAAAACCCCAACATTACGTTGGTGAGAAACATCCGGTTCTCTTTTTTCTCCGGACGCTTTTTTTCTGTTTGCTGGCCACATGCCTATACACCACTGTGGGTTACGCACAGAATAAAACAGGCGAGGATGTAGAGAAAAAGATGATAAGCCTGGAGTTTGCCAACGAAAAACTGGATAATGCTTTAGCCACATTGGAACAGGTTTCCGGCTTCCGGTTAATTTATCCGAGCGAACCTGTGGATAAAGCCCATTTGGTAAACCTGCCGAAAGAAACACGTTCGGTAGCCGCCACATTACGCTTGATGCTGCAAGGAACAACCCTTGATTTCAGCCAGTCCGGCAGTTCTATTGTATTGTTTGCAAAGAAAGAACAACCTAAACCGGCAACTGCTACCGGATTGACCCTGCACGGAGCAGTAACAGATGCTGCCAGCGGAGAAGTGCTACCCTATGCCTCGGTGGTCGGGAAAGTAAATAAAACAACGGCTGTGTATACTGATGAAAAAGGCGATTTTTCGATTACCTTTCCGTCGAATGAAACACATTTTACAGTATCGTTCATGGGGTATAAAGATGCGATGATTACCATTGGTGCACAACGTGATTTTAAAGTAGCCCTGGAACCGGAAGCTGTTCAACTCGACGAAACAATTGTGGTAGGTTACCAGACCCGTAAAAAAAGTACGTTGACAGGGTCGGTGAAATCATTGGACAGTAAAGTGATTCAAGACAAGCCGGTGGCCAGTTTTGATAAAGCCATTCAGGGACAAGTAGCCGGGGTATACACCATGTCATCGGGGGTGCCGGGCGGTTCGTCGAGCATGCTTATCCGCGGTGTGACGTCGGTCAACTACACGGCGCAGCCGCTCTATATATTGGACGGCACGCCTATTTCGCCTGAAAACTTTGCATCGCTCAATCCGAACGATATCGAAACATATACGGTATTGAAAGATGCAGCGGCCACTTCGATTTATGGTTCTTTGGCCGCCAATGGAGTAGTGTTGCTTACGTCGAAACGCGGAAAGAATATGGAGCGTTCGGAAGTTACTTACCGTTTCCAAATAGGTACATCGATGCTTACCGGACAAAATTTCACCATGATGAATACCCAAGAGCGGCTGGGGTATGAAGAGCGGCTGGGCATGCGCGAACTGGATGCTACAGGGCATAATTATTTGTATCGCGATGCACAGGGTAATGTGATCCGTACCGAAAGTAAGGATTCGTTGATGAATATAAATGTGAATTGGCGTGATGCCATTTACCGGAAAGGTCTTATCCAATCGCACGAATTGGGATTGCGAGGCGGTAGCGAAAATACGCGCTATTATGCATCGTTCAACTATTTCGGGCAAGCCGGTATTTTACCGTCATCGGATTTTAAACGGTTGGCATTCCGCGTGAACTTGGATCATACAGTTAATAAATTTTTGAAGGTAGGAACGTCTACCGCATTAGGCCGCGAGTTCCGGAAAGATGCACCCACCGGCAGTATGTCGGCGGCACTGGCAGGTTCGAGTTACAATCCCGTAACTGCTTCGTACATTATGCTTCCTTACATGAATCCTTATAATGCCGATGGAGAGTTGGTGGATTTTGTGAATACGGATATGCGGAACCCGCTGTTGTATTATACGATGAGCGAGATGTCGGATAACCGTATAAAAGTGGTAACCAATATTTATGCCGAATTAAAGTTGGCCAAATTTTTGACATTCAAAAGTTCATTGGGTTACGACTATCAAGATAAGACGAACTACTCGCATGTATCGCCCGAGTGGGACGGCGTGGGAAGCGTGTCGCGCGGCTACTACATGGAACAGAACCTCACCAATACGAACTTGTTTACATTCAAGCATACGATTAAAGATAAACATAACCTGACGATATTGCTCGGCGAAGAGTCGCTGATGTCGAACGACCGCCAGTTTGATGCATCGGGTCAAAACCTGGCCAATTCAAAAGTATTGATGCTGCTGGCTACATCGACTCCAGGGCAACCGCACGATATGTACGCCAAATGGACAACTCTTTCGTTTTTCTCGCAAGCCAGCTATAATTACGATAACAGATATTTTCTTGATCTTTCGTTACGCGAAGACGGTAGTTCACGTTTCGGTCCCGATAGCAAATGGGGTACATTCTGGTCGGTTGGCGCCTCCTGGAATGTCATGAACGAATCGTTCATGAAAGATTCCAAAGTGGTGAGTTCGCTTAATGTGTTTGCATCAACCGGTACATCAGGTAATTCGAATATCGGAACCTATGATTCTTATGAAACGTACGGCTTCGGAGGAAATTTCAATTACAACGGGCAAAACGGTTCGGGGCCGAACGCACCCGGCAATTCCGCGCTGGCATGGGAAACCGTATGGAAAAATAACATCGGTGTTGAAATGACATTGTTGAAACAATACCGCTTGAAACTGGAAGCGTATATCAATAAAACATCCAACATGCTTTTTGCCGAAAATCTTTCGATTACTTCGGGTTACTCGGCCCGCACAGCCAACACCGGCAACATGTTCAACCGCGGAGTGGAGTTTGAGTGGGATTTGAGTTTGATAGCGACAAAAGATATTTACTGGAAATTCTATGGTAATGTTGCTTTCTCGCAAAGTATTATGGGCGATCTGCCGGATGAGATGACAACGGAATTTTTAACGTACCGTTCCAATGAACAGTACGGTATGTTCTACATGGTACAATTTGCCGGTGTAGACCCGCAAAATGGGCGGCCATTGTGGTACAAAGCCGATGGTTCGCTGACAAATATATACAGCACCAATGATCGCGTGATATTAAATAAATCGTTTATCCCCACCTACACGGGTGGTTTCGGTACGGATTTCACCTATAAAAATCTGGGGGTGTCGCTGTTCTTCTCGTGGGTAGGCGACAAATATATGATCAATCAAGCGTCGAACATCTACAACTCCAATGGTAAGTTCAAAGATGTGAACCAGGGCGTGGATATGTTGAACGGTTGGTCGACACCGGGTCAGGTGACCTCGTATCCCGACCCGCGCTACATGAGCAACAATGCCGATACGCGTTATTTGGAAAACGCCTCGTTCCTGCGCTGGAAAAATTTTATGATATCTTACACATTGGATCAGGAATATTTGAAAAAAACAAAGTTGATAAAAAATGCCAAAGTGTATGTGCAGGCGCAAAACCTGTTTACATTTACCTCTTTCCGTGGATTTGACCCCGAAAATTTATCGCCGGTGGAATCGAACGTATATCCGCAATCGAAGAGTTTTACATTTGGCCTTGACTTAACCTTTTAATCAGCAGTAATTATGAAAAAGATATATCTACTAGTAGTGTTAGCATGCTTCTCCGTATCGTTTCAATCGTGCGATTTTCTGACGGAATATCCGCCGGACCGCGTAGCAGCCGATGAAGCTATTGAAACGGTTACGGATGCGGAAACAGCGCTTATGGGCTCTTATGCCGCCATGCGCGATTATTGGAGCCGCGGCGCCATTGAATTGGGCGACGTAATGACCGATGAGTCGTTTGCGGCACTGGGCTGTAACCGCCACATGGAAATGCAAGCATACATGTACTCCAACAACAATTCGGAAGTAGAAGAATTATGGTCGCGCGGCTACCAGGTGATCAATGATGTGAATAGAATTCTGGCGGTTATCGATGGAATTTCAGGTTCTACTTCACAGAAAAACGAAATCAAAGGGCAGGCGTTAGCCTTGCGCGGCATCGCCTACATGGAATTGTGCAAGTGGTTTGCCATTCCTTTCAATGTAGATTCTACAGCTGTTGGTGTTCCTATCAAGCAAACGACACAAAGCAACGAAAAGCCGCCACGCGCTTCGGTAAAAGAAGTATACGACTATGCCGAGTCGGATTTGCTGCAAGCGGCCTCATTGCTGGCGGGTAAAACAGCTACCAACGAAGACAACCTGCGCTACCTGTCTATCTGGTCGTGTAAGGCATTCCTGGCGCGCTTGTACCTTTATAAAACAGACTATGTGAAAGCGGCGGCCTATGCATCGGATGTCATTAACAGTAATAAGTTCATCTTGATTTCCTCCGCCGATAATATGCGCTCCATGTGGAGAAATGATGTAGGCACGGAAATTATTTTCATGTTGGGCTACACCAATGAAAACCTTGGCGGGCTTATCGGCGCCAACTACTATTCGGTAACGCGCCGTGTCGACCCGGCTACCGGCAAGGAAGTGCTGACCGCACCGGTAGTCAACTACGTACCTTCGGCGCAGTTCCTGGATCTGTATAATTTATTCGGCCCGAATAATGCATCGAAAGCTGCGGCGGCCGATCTCCGGTATGCCGATTCTACATTCTTCCGCACGCAAACCACCATCCGCGGATGGCAAGGCAAGTTGTGTTATAAATATCCGGGGAACCCGAAATTTACGGCGACTAATGTAAACATGCCGAAAATTATCCGCTTGCCGGAACTTTATTTGATACGCGCCGAAGCATATGCTAATATTTCAGGCAAAAAGGTCGACGCATTGGCCGATTACAATTTACTCCGTAAAAATCGTATATCGGGCTATGTAAACGAAACTACGATGAGCGACGAAGAATTGAGGGACGAAATATTTAACGAACGCTTACGGGAATTATGTTTCGAAGGATTCTACTGGTACGACCTGAAACGGGCTCAACGGGGTTTCCAACGGAACCCCACCCTCGTGGAACAAAACTATGTGGACAATGCCGCCAGCCGCTTGGCAGTGGATGCAACAAGCTACCGTTGGCAATTGCCCATTCCCTCGAATGAAGTAAACGGAAATAAAACGATTGTTTTAAATCCCGGATATTAAAAGGAAAAAAGGATTCAAAAAATGAAAAAAAGTATTTTTATAGCCTCATTCTTAGCAGCAGCAACCTTGCTGCTGGCAAGATGTAGCGCCAACGAAGAAACGCTTTTCGACCCGCAGTTCTCTTATGTAGCTTTTGTGGACGAAAACGACAAAGAAGCATTAGCAAATGAAAACCCGCCGGTAATTCTTTCGTACAGCAAACGGGAGGACAATCAAGACGTATTGAAAATTCCGGTAGGTGCATCGGGCCGTATGGACGAAAGCCTGTTGGTTAATTTTACCTTCACTATCGTAGAAGGCAGCCTCTATCGCGAGGCGGTGGAAGGCGTTGACTTTACCCTGTTGAACGCTTCGAAAACACTGGCGTTCCCAAACGGTGCAGGCGTTGATACTATCTACATACAAGCGATCAACAACCAAGTTAAGAACGGGCACAGTATATTCCGGATTATGTTGGAGCCGACGAATGTCAACTATAAATGCGGATTCAACAACTGTAAAAAATATGCCGATGTCATGATATTAGACGACGAGTCGATGTCGAAATTTGAAGGCGACTGGGTAGTATCGGGCTATACCGTGCACTATTACGACAAGAACAAACAATTGAAGCAAGACTTTGATACGTCCAGTGTGCGGACTATTCCCATTACGCCCTATACGGTAACTATTGCCTCGCATGCATACCTGGAAGATGTGTTGGTGGTGAGGAATTTCATGAAAGAAGGCGCGTTGTCGGCCGAGGTATATATCGACGAAACCTCCGGCGAAATCAGCATGGCGGCCTACCAGGTATTAGGCACTATTAAAGGGTACGACATCCTGCTTTTCACTTTCGACAATAATGGCGATGACTTGGGCCCCGCAACACCGGTGGAAGGCCGGGTTATCGACGACAATACCTTGAGCATATGGCATTACTCCGCTTTCTACTACAATACGTCCGGACAGGAAGTAGGAGTAGGTCCGGGATATGATATATTAAAATCGACATGGAAACGCAAGAAATAAGACAGCTCGAAAAAATGAATCGTATGAAAAAAATAAATTTGATAATAGCATTGGTTCTCTTTGCAGCATTGCCTTTTGCGCAAGCCCAAACAACAGGGGCCGGAACTGTACGGAAAACACAAATATATGGCGATAAGCAACCACAGGTTATCTACACAAAACCGGTGGCAGGTATTAAAGTGCAAAGTACCGATGTCCCCCCGGCGGAAGCTACGGAACATGAGCACGATCATGATCATGATCATGACGGACACGACCACGAGCACGGTACATGCGGTTTCGAAGAACACCAGGACCAGTTGCGTAGCGAGTATCCGGCAATGCCTACCGAAGCGCAATTCGAAAACTTTATCCGCACGGCATCGGCGGTTTTGCCGAAGAGCGCTATTAAAACAAGCGCTGTAACAGGAAAGGCTGTGTACCAGATTCCGATTATATTCCATGTCGTTTATTATAATGGGCAAACAGAGGGACAGGAACACTATCTTACAGAAGAGGCCATTGCTTCCCAAATCAAAGTGCTGAACGAAGACTTTCAACGTTTGGAAAACACGCGCGGCTTCAATAACCTGCCGGCAGGCGCTACAATAGGCATTGAATTTGTACCGGCTATTTTTGATCCGTCCGGAAACAAGCTCTCGGAACCCGGCATCCACCGGGTGAAAGCCAACGATTTGCGCGACGATGCCGGTGGCTTTTTAGATTCTTCGCAACACTATGTAACTACGGCTACAGGCCGTTGGATTAAGCGGCAGACTTGCTGGGATGCCAACTGCTACCTCAATGTATGGACACTCGGTTTGGCAGGCGGCGTGCTTGGCTTGGGCGAATTTCCCGATGTGGATTTGCCCGGTATTGAAGGTTACGACCTTACACCGCCAGCCGATGAAGACGGTATATTGCTCGACTATCGCCGTTGTGGCTCCTACGAGAAAGGCCCGTTCCCGGCTATCGCACAAAACTCTGCCGGACGCACATTGACACACGAAATGGGGCACTTCCTGGGTTTGCGCCACACATTTGGCGATGCCCCGACCGATGCCTACGGGCAACGCCCCGAAGGCTGCCTCTACGACGATTACGTGGACGACACGCCGAATACCAAGGCGCCGCTCTATAATGTAACCGCACCGCTCTATGCCTGCGGCGAACGTGAAATGTTGGAGAATTATATGGACTACTCGCCCGAAGTCATGATGAATGCCTTTACCAAAGGCCAGGCGGAACGTATATACAAAGTGTTGGCCAATAGTCCGCGCCGTAAACAACTGCTTACGTCTACCGTGGCCAGTGAAGAAGGCGAACGTACGCCGGTGGTAACGCTCAAGATGGCGGCAAACAAAATGTATGCATTCGACGTATTTACATTCGAAGCCATAGTAGAACGATTCCCCGGAACCTATCAATGGGAATTCCAGGACGGAATACCGGCTACATCGACCAAGCGTACGAATGGCGTATACTTTACGTCGGCCGGGCGTAAACAAGTGAAACTAACGGTTAGCAATGCATTCGGTTCGGTAACTAAAATTACACATGTAGATGTATTGGATGTAGAGCCCTGCAAACCGGTTTATAAATCGACCCTGGAAACCCTGCCGGAATCATACTCCACCTCGCTTGACCCTGGCAGCTTTGCGACCGGCCACGGGAATGTGTTCGGTATCCGCTACATTGCTTCCCGCTTTGCACGCAGCACCAATCCGGCCATGCGCGACCTTTCGCAGATAGAAATGGCGTTCAATCGTTTCTTCTACCTTGGCGGATATAATGCCGATGAGTTGTTCAAAGTAATGGTAATGACCGAAGGCTATGATTCGATTCGTGTGGCTAAAACCGCCTACAGCTATGAAATGTACGCCAAAGGGCTATCTACGCAAACAGGAAGCTACACGTTCAGTACGGCGGAAGAACGCGACGCCTTGTTAGCGGCTTACCGCTCGTCGCCCGAAATGGTTTCTATCATACAAGACGATGCCACCTGGTTTGTAGCCCGGAAATACCGCCCGATGGACACCCTGGCCCTGCAATATGTACGCGTGGGCGATACGGAACAATCCTGGAAAACCGACAAGCCCCTGCTGGTAAAACTTGATAACCCAGTACAATTGACAACCGCCAACTATTTCCTGGTCATTGACCTTGACTATGACTACTCGAATGCAACCCGCCGCCAATACTCATTTGAACTGAAAGCCGGTTTGTCGCCGATAAACTTTAGTTGGGCCGATGGGCCTATTACCGTCGAGAATGCACGCGTCGACCCCACAGTGAAACCCTATGCCTACGAATGGAAACCCTTCAGCATGCCTGCCGAAGGCAATAGTTGGGGACAATCTATGCTGATGAATATATTGCCGGTTTTCACCTCCGACAATACGGCATTTAATGCTCCTGATTTTACCCTGCCTGCTCAAGTAGCCGTGGGCGAAAGCGCCACTTTCTCTTATGACCCGGCTAACAAACCGACAGTCGTAACAGCGGTGAAATGGACGATTGAAAAAGAAAACGGAACCCACCAAGTGGTTATCGATAAACAAAGCGCTACCTACTCATTTTCGAAGCCCGGAAAATACAAAGTAACGCTTACGTTCCTGGGTGAACCCTGCTTGCAACACTCCACTACCAAGGAAATTGTTGTGAAAGGTATTTCGTTTAAACTGACCGATAGCCGCAAAGGATTACCTGTATACGGCTTGTCGCCGGCAAACAGCGTGCAGTTGGAGGTGGTGGAACTCTTCAAGTCGGGTAGCAATGTAGAATATACCTGGTCGGGGGATCCGGCTATTGACGGAACGACCGGCCTGACCAAAACGGTAACGGTTACCCAACCCTCAAAATACTATGTAACGGCAAGGGATGTAAACGCCCCCTCGCTGACCGCCCGCGACAGTGTGACCATCCAGTTCAACAGCGCCAAACCCATAGCGCGGGTGCAGGTAGAAACACCGCACCTGAAACGAGGCGATACGCTGGATATATACGTCAGCGACCCGAATGTAAACCTTACCATACGCAACCTTTCCGAAAACGTGAGTTGTTTCTATAATACAGCTGGTAAACTATGCTACGACATCCGTTGGAAATTCGAAGGGGTTGGTTCGCGATCATATATGGTTCGCAAAGAAGTGACTGGCTTTGTAACCCAAAAAGACTACAATTCGGTAATGACCATGTTGCTCGATGCCGGCCCGGGGATGTATAAAATGACGCTATATGCCGCTAACCGCCATACCTTTGTAACGGCCTCCAATGCTGCCGAACAACCGTTGAACAATATTGTTGTGAAACGCGACAGCGTCATTGTGTACCTGAACCTGAAAGGCCGCCAAAGCTTCGGGCAAATGGAATTTACCGCCAATGGCAAACCGATGTCTATCGTGCCGCCGCCTGCCTATAGTAATGCGCTGGGGCAATACAACGCCTACGTATCGTTGGGAAGCAACGTAACCCTTGAAGCGGTGTCGGACGAAATCAAAAGCATTGAGTGGGTACACGGGTACAATAATAGCAAGACAGCCGGCAACTCGGTAACCCTGCTGAATGTACGCGATATTACCTCCATGTCGGTAAAAGTAACGCGCGAACGCAGCAACGGGCAAAGCAAGATCAGCTATACCGAAGACATATCGGTTATTGTGTACCCCGATACCTATGCGCCTACGGCAAAAGCAATAGCTTCTTTCAGTCCCTCCGGCGATTCGATATGCGTGGGCGGAACCATTAAATTCATTAATAACTCGAAAAACGCGACCGGTTTCCGCTGGGAATTCTCTGGCGGCGTGCCGACCGAAGACTCGAAAAACTACGAATTAAGCAACCTGTGGTCACCGACACTCCGCTTCGATAAAGCAGGAGACTACACGGCGAAACTAACTGTTGATTCGTACGACGGAACCTCCGAAGTATCTCAACGCACCATCACCGTGGGAAATGCACACAACCCGCGTATCCTGTATTACACTCAGCCTAATCCGGCGTCGGCAAAGATAGTGAACGATACCCTTTTTATACAAAGCAGGGGGCCTGCTTTGGTAGTGTGCAGCGGAGTCGGTATCGAAAAAATAGTAAGCTACAACTACTTTAATTATCTGACAGATGAACAAATCTGGAAATGGGGCGTAGACAATATGGCGAAAGGCAACGAATTGTCGGTGAATATGACGAAGCCCGTGATACCGGCCGGACAAGAAAGCAAATACGCCGCCGACCACGAGAAGTACCGGATAACCGCACGCGCTTGCGACGGCACGACCATTCAAAAGATATTCCGGGTGAAATTCGTCAGCACTTTTAATCCCGACGACTTCCAGTACTTTGTCAATGGCGATCCGCAGCAGTTGGGCGATAACATGATCCTTTCCGAACGTGTGGTATGCCCCGGCGAAGCGTTGAATTTACAAATCAACTGCCTGAAACCGGAAGTAACGAGTGATATGATCGTAACCTGGTACCGCGTGAATAACGATGGAACGGAAACCCTGTTGGCAAGCGGATTTAATTACACCGCATACCCTACCGAAAATACCACCTACAAAGTACAATTTGTAAACAAAGTGGGCGAAGGCCGCCACTACTCGCTGCCAGTAATGGTAAACATCGATCCGTTGCAATTAGTCTTGAAAAATATAGACCTTACCATGACCGCCGATTCGATAGTGCTACCGTACGACTATACGACCTATCTGGTGCTTAATGTCAATAACCTGGTAAAACCACAATGGAAAAAAACCGATAGCAATGAGATCCTCTCCGAAAGCAACTCGGTAGTACTGCCACCCAAATCCGGCCGGTACGAAGTATCAACTACTTCGGCAAACTGCACCTACACCCTGGCGTTTTACGTGAAAGTTAAAGCGGCGCCAATTCCCGAGGACGGTGACGATCCGGAAGTCGACGATAAGAAAGGCATCGAAATGTACCCCATTCCGGCCAAAACAACCCTGCACCTTACATCGACTTACGATGGCGATGCGTATATACTCAACTCGAAAGGAAGCCTGGTGAAACAATTCCGCCTGCTGCAAGGCGATATGGAACTCAACGTAACGGATATGGCCTCCGGCGTATATCGCCTGGTCGTACAAAAATCGGATGGTAAAATTATAAGCCGCACATTCGTAGTAACACGATAGATAGATTAAACAAGGAGTATGACCATGAAAAATAAAATACTGATCCTATTACTAAGTATAGCACCGGCTACGCTTGTCGCGCAATCCGGTGACGCTACGGTATCCACTGCCGTCCCGTTTCTAACCATTGCCCCCGATGCCCGTGCGGCGGCGCTGGGTAATACAGGGGTCGCTACATCGGCCGATGTAAATGCGCAATACTGGAATGCCGCTAAATATGTATTCGGCACCGCAAAAGCAGGCGTGGGATTGAACTACGCCCCCCTGCAGGAAAATTTCGGAGATACCTACAACGCCTACATATCGGGCTATTTCAAACTTGATACACTGCAAAGCATCAGCGCTTCGTTCCGCTATTTTTCGTATGGCGAAGACATTACCTATACCGATGAAAATAACCTGCCATTGTTGACACACAAGCCCAACGACCTGGCCATCGACATTGCCTATGCCCGCCGTTTCGGCGACTATTTCGGCGCCGCCGTAACATTCCGTTACATCCGTTCCGATATTGCGCCCAGCGCGGCAGGTTACAAAACAGGACAAGCCGTGGCGGCCGATATCGCAACCTACTATCGCCGCCCGGTTAACCTGTTCGGCCAAAACTTTTCGGCCGGCCTTGGTGCAGCAGTAAGCAACATCGGCTCCAAAATTTCGTATGCCGACAACGGAACCTCCGAAAACCTCCCCCTCAACCTGCGGGTGGGCGGTGCATTGACTTACCACATTACCAAAGAACACGACCTGGGCCTGTCGCTCGACTTTAACAAGCTCTTGCTGGTGAAGAACAATGGTCTGCTAACGTCTGTCGGACTGGAATACACCTACGAAAAACTATTCTCGGCACGTGCCGGCTACTGCGCCCAATCGGTCGGCAAAGGCGCCGAAAGTTTCTTTGCCGCAGGCGCCGGAATTATCTACAAAATGGTTACGCTGGATGTGTCCTATCTGGTGCCGACACAAAACAGCTCCCTGCTATCTAACACCATCCGCCTTAGCTTGGCAGTAAATTTTTAACAAACAATAATACCTAAAAACAAATAATTATGACAATGAAAACATCAAAATCACGTTGGGTTCCACTGTTTTGGAGCTTGGCCATTCTATTGACGACTTCGGTGGTAATTACCGGTTGTAAAAAAGACAAAGACCCTGACATTACCCCGGAACTGACAGTTCCGGCAACAATCGGTATTTTAAAAGCAGGTGGGCCTGCCGATATTCAGGTAGCGTGTAATATGAAATGGACAGTAACCGACGAAACTGCCGACAAATCGTGGTACACACTAAGTACAACCGAAGGCGAAGGAAACGGCACCGTGGTGTTTACCGCTACAGCCAATACCGCATCGGGTAATCGTACGGCTACCCTGACCTTTACTGCCGGTACGCTTACCAAGCAAACCGTGGTAACCCAAGACCCCGGCGACAAAACGCTTGATGTAAGCCCTGCTTCGCTTACAGCAGCCTATGCAGGCGAAGCTAAACAACTGGCGATTACTTCTAACGTAGCATGGACGGCTACTTCGACCGCAACCTGGATAATGTTGAACCCTGCTTCGGGGAACAACAACGGCACTGTAACCGTAACCGCGAGCGCATCTACGGTAGCAGAGGCACGCATAGATACGATCACTATCAAATCGGAAGGATTGACCGACCGTAAAGTCGTGGTAGAACAAGCTCCTGCCCCCGGTATGGTGAACGTTTCGCCTGCTTCGCTGGAATTTAACAACCGGGGCGAAGCCAAAAACGGCAACAAAACTGTTACTCTTACTTCGAATGGCGGATGGACAGCTTCGTCCAACGACTCATGGATAGACTTGTCGGCGGCCAGCGGAACATTCAACGGAACACTTACGGTTACGTTGAACGAATGGAATAAAGGGCTGTCAGCCCGCACGGCTACGGTATCGGTTGTAACAGCCGACCACGCAGCTACGGCTACTTTTAAAGTAGTGCAAACCCCCGAAACACCCCAAGCCCTGTTGGTAGAAGACTTTGAGGGAAGCGCGTTCGAAGTGGGCCAACCCTCCGACTTGGCTAGCGACTGGATGGTAAGCACCACTACTAACTTTAAATGGACGGTAGGTTCGGTAACCGGTAATAAATACCTGTTGGCCGATGCCAGCAATGGCACCGTCGGACAGGACTACGAAATCTGGGTAATCAGCCCGGCATTGAATCTGACAGCCGCTACGGATAAAAAAGCGGCGTTCCACTCTTTTGTGGGTAAATATGTCAGCGGCTCGTCGTTGGATATATTCCTGTTGGACTCTAAAGTTCCGGCTACTACAACCCCTCTGACAGCACGCATAGCTGCTGCGGCCGATACTACGACCGGCGGCGAATCGTCCTGGATTCCTTCGGGCGATATCGATTTATCGGCTTACACGGGTACTAAATACATCGGTTTCCGCTACAAAGCGAAAGGTACCGGCGGGGCAAGCGGAGTGAAATCGACCTACTACCGTATTGATAACTTTACGTTCGGTACTACTGCGATGCCTTTGTTGTCAACAACTCCGGCTTCGTTAGATTTTGTGGCTGCCGGCGAGGCAAAACAAATTAAAATAGATGGTAACGTTAATTGGACTATTAGCAACTCATCGGCCACTTGGTGCACACTCAGCACTAACTCCGGCACCAGTGGTGCCACCACGGTTACAGTAACAGCGGTTGCCAACACCGGTGGTTCGCGTGCCGGCACACTGACTATTTCGGCCGGTACATTAACCACAAGAGTATCTGTCTCGCAAGCGGCAAGTGCTATTTTAGCCGAGTGGGATATTTCTACTGCTGTAAGCGGGTCGTATAGCCTTAGTTCTACAAACGGTGCCAGCATTCTTTCATTTACCCGGCCAAGCGGAGTAGATCCTATTCGAGAAATTGCTAAAATGCCAGCATATATGTTTGTTCAAAATTGGGATTATTCTTTGAAGGATGCCTGGATTTTTGAAGTCAACCCGACAGTAACCTTTACCGGAGGAAATGTAAGAATATCAGTTCCTGCTTATGCAAATGCAGGAGGCCCGAGAGACTGGAAAGTACAGTGGTCGCTGACAGGAACATCCGGTTGGACAGATGCTACCGATGCCACTTATACGGTTACTACAGGTAAAACGACGAAAGTAAAAACAATGACTATTGGAACTACCACCGGTAAATTTTATATACGTTTAGTAGTAGATTCGGATACAAATGTAGGTGGTACTTCGGGTATTTTGGGTCAAAGCCGCTTGGCAGATAAAATTATTATCGAAAAATTATAAGGATATGATTAAACTTTTTTGGATATAAGGCATCTTATAAATACAAAAAAGTTTTTTCATAGATTTTGGTTAGACAATGGCGGGTAGCTGAAAAGCAGCCCGCTTTTGTTTTTTACCCTCCACCTGATTTTTTAACCGAACTTGCGAGCTCAACAAAACTAATTACGCAGTTGAATAAATACACACTCATCCCTAAAAATTCATAACTAAATTTTTAGGCGGTCGGATAAACGGCGTTGGGTATATACTCCAACGTATGCTCGGCACCATGAAATACAATCGAAATAACATCAATCTGCACTTCCTGCAAATGCTTATAGCGCTGTACATACGAGTTGGCCGCCGAAACCAAATGCCGCTGTTTGGTTTTATCAATCGATTGCTGCGGCTCCATAAAATAGGCCGAGTTCAGCGAACGCACCTCCACTATATGCAAGCAATTATTTTTTTCGGCCACAATATCAAGCTCCTTGTGCCCCACGCGCCAATTGGTATGCAATATTTTAAATCCGTTGCGGTTTAAATAATCGGCGGCTATCTGCTCGCCTGCCTGTCCGGTATGTTGCCTGTCAGTCATAAGAAAATTACAATTTACAGATTCAGGATTGCTTCACTATTGCTTGCAATGATGTGCTAAGTTGCTTTTTGCAAACTGGTACGACATTCGTCATTACGAGGCACGGAGCAATCGGTGTTTTCCATTAATATCCTTGCGCAGCTCCACCGAAGTAAAACCGGCAGCTTCAAAAACCGCTTTTGTTTCCTTGCCAAGCGCTTCATTAATTTCAACAAACACACTGCCGCCTTTTTGTAAGCATTGTTGTGCAATAGTTGCAATGGCACGGTAAAAAATCAATGGCTCATTATCATCAACAAATAATGCCAGATGCGGTTCGTAGCGCAATACATTGCCGGCCATTAGTGCTGCTTCGCTCTGCCTTACGTAGGGCGGGTTACTGACAATGCAATCTATTTTTTTCCATTCACCTAATTTATTAGTTGATAGCAAATCGCACTCAAAAAACCGAACATCCGCTTGGTTTCGTTTCGCATTGCGGCGCGCCACAGCCAACGCTTCTTTTGAAATATCGCAAGCGTACACCGTTGCTTGCGGAAAGTATTTAGCCAACGCTACTGCAATGCAACCGCTCCCTGTACACAAATCCAAAATTCTGAACCCTGAATCTTTGAATTCTTGAATCACCCAATCAACCAACTCTTCGGTTTCTGGCCGCGGAATAAGCACCGCCTCGTTTACTTCAATAATGCAATCACAAAAAGTAGTTTCGCCCACCACATACTGCAAGGGTTTAAAAACAGCCATTTCCGAAACAGCGGTTTCTATTTTATGCACCACATCGGGCAAAAGCTCTGTATCGGGAAATGCATAGATATGTGCACGCGATAACCGCCCAAAATGCTCCAGTAGCATATGCGACATTACGCGCGCCTCACGCTCTGCATACAATGGTTGCAATTTCGCCACAATCTTTTTATGCAATTCCGCAATCGTCATGCCATCGCTTCTTCGATAAACATGGTGTAGGCTTCGGCCAGTGTCATGCCGGCTGCAACAATTTGCTGCGGCACAATGCTGGCTTGCGACATGCCGGGAACCGTATTCACCTCAATAAAATAAATAGCATTGTTGCGCACAATAAAGTCGACACGCACCACACCTTTGCAGCTCAACTGTTCGTATATAAGCTGCGTTTGCTCGCCAATCCGTTTTGCCAACTCCGGCGTAATAGCGGCAGGCGTTACTTCAGAACTCTTGCCTTCGTACTTTGCCTGGTAATCGAAAAATTCATTTTGCGAAATAATTTCAGTAATCGGCAATAACATAATTTTTCCGTGATGGCGGAATACACCTTGCCCGAATTCGCGGCCCGTAATACATTCCTCTACCAGCGCCGCAGGGCTTTCGGCAAACGCTTCGTCGAATGCGCGCGGCAAATCTGCAGCCTGCTTCACTTTAGTAACCCCGTAACTACTGCCGCTGGCATTAGCTTTCACAAACATCGGGAAACCCAATTCACGCTCGAGTTCATCATAGTTTATCTTTTCGCCTTTGCGGATATACATGCCTTTAGCCATTGTTACGCCGGCATCGCGCAGGAAACACTTGGTCGCATACTTGTTCATCGTAAGCGCCGACACAAACGCGCTACACGAAGTGTAAGGCACATGCAGCAAATCGAAATACGATTGCAACAAACCGTCTTCGCCCGGCGTGCCGTGAACCACAATAAATGCGCAGTCGAATTTCACTTTCTGCCCGCCAATCGTAACGCTGAAGTCATTTTTATCAATAGCTACATCAGGAGCGCCCACTTGCTGCACCACCCAACACGTATCGCGAATCAACACATCATATACATTGTAGCGGCTCCGGTCAATATTTGCGCTCACTTGTTTGCCGCTCTTCATCGATATTTCCCACTCCGACGAATTGCCGCCGTAGAGTACTGCTATATTTTTTTTCATAATCGTACCTGATTTATGTTAATCTGTTTCTATTTTTGCAGCCGCATACGCACGCCACTTATCCATCACCGCCACAAAATCTGCCGGCAGCGGCGATTCAAAAATTAGTTCTTTTTTGGTTGTCGGATGCACAAAACCAAGCATGCGTGCATGCAATGCTTGTCGCGGCATCAGTTCAAAACAATTATTGATAAACTGTTTGTATTTGGCATACACCGTACCTTTACGGATAGTATCGCCACCATAACGCTCATCGCTGAACAGCGGATGCCCAAGATACGCCATGTGCACACGAATCTGGTGTGTGCGGCCTGTTTCAAGACGACACTCCACCAATGTTACATAACCGAAACGTTCCAGTACTTTATAATGAGTTACCGCATGACGCCCCTGCTCGCCGTCGGCGAACACTTTGAAGCGCATACGATCATTCGGGTCTCGACCGATATTGCCCACAATAGTTCCTTCGTCGTCCGTCACATTGCCCCACACCAGCGCCACATACAAGCGTTTCGAAGTATGGTGGAAAAACTGGTTGGCTAAAAAAAGTTGTGCCTCATCGGTTTTCGCCACCACCAACACGCCCGACGTATCTTTATCAATACGGTGTACCAGAAAATAATTTTCGCCCGTTTTTTGCAAATGATATGCAATGGCATTGAGCATAGTGCCTGAATAATTGCCGTGTCCGGGATGCACCACCATGCCCGCCGGTTTATCAATAATCATCAGCGCCGCATCTTCATATAGAATGTTTAGCGGAATATTCTCGGGCAGAATCTCGACACCACGCCGCTGATAAGGCATTACCACGGTGATATCTTCCAAAGGCTTTACCTGGTAACTCGCTTTCACAGGTGTATTGTCGGCCAATACATAGCCGGCATCGGCAGCCTGTTGCACACGGTGGCGCGATACGCCTTCGATACGCGCTGTCAGGAACTTATCGACCCGTAACGGCGACTGTCCTTTGTCGACCGTAAAGCGGTAATGCTCGAACAACTCCTGCCCTTCGGCTTGCTCGTCGTTGTTCGGCAATTCTTCATCGTTGTACAGTAAATCAGCGTCCATCCGTTAATTCTTTCCGGCGGTGTTTTCATTCAGCCGCAAATATACTTCTACCCTTGTGCCCAACGGCCAAATGCTCGACTGGGATGGCGACGGCAACTGGCGGTATACGCGCGCTGCCAACGAATCGGCATAAGTAGCAATCGATTTATCGTAATTCAGCGAAATGTTAAGTGAATTGTCTACCAACACGTCCCTTGCCGCTTCAGCCGAGAGGCCTATTGCCGAAGGAATAACCGTGCGGGTGCCGTCGCCGCTCAAACCCAATTCCAGGTCGATGGTGCTGCCCATGTTCACTTTCAGGTTGCCGTCAATAGCTTGTCCACGAAAACTTTGGTTCAATACATTGTTGGTAGCAATGTCCGATGTGTAACGTAATTTACCGACAGTAAGCCCTTGCGACAGCAACACGGCTTTGGCTTGCCGCAACGAAAATCCCACCACGTCGGGCACCAGTACTTTGCGCGGAGAAAGGGAATTTACCGTAAGAAATATACGGCGATTTTTCTTCACTTGCGCATTGGCTTCGGGGCTCTGGCGGAAAATGGCGCCACGCTTGAGCTGCGGCATATATACCGAGTCGCTCACCTCCAGCCGCAGGTTATGTTGCGTAGCCGTTGCCTCTGCTTCTTCCATTGTCATACCGGCGAAATCGGGCACCGGAAAACTTTTTCCATGATTGGTACCTATCAGTAACACGAAATTAATCACAAAAATCAACACAAGGAAACCGCCCACCGCATATACCACATTTCGGAAAATTATATTTGCCCATAATTTACCTAAAAAACTAGTTGATGCTTTTTTCTTCGTGTGCCTTGCCGGAACTGGTTCGTCTATTTCCATTAAATCATTATTGCGCATATCCTTTTATTTATTTTCAATTCGCAAATATAGCTATTTTTCCTGGTAGTTCGCTTTAAATGCATAAAAAAGGTGAAAGAGAACGCCCCTTTCACCCTTTTGCCTTTACCCTTTTTTACCATCTATTGCTCGTACATAAAAAATGCATAGCGCGACGTACCAACACCTGTTTCCACTTCAGCCTTTTTATTTCCGGCTTCGTCCAATACCATCATTACGCTATTAGCATCATAGCGGGTATCTGCCGTGTAGATAGCGCCGGTAAAGGGGTTCACACCTATGCTGTAAAAATTATACATCCCGCTAAATAATTCTGTTTGTGTACCGGTAGCCACGTCGGTTGCATACACGGCTGCTCCGGTAAAGTTCCACTCTGCATCGTAAGTGGTTGCATAACTAAAAATCTTTGTGCGATCTTTGTTGATAGCAATGTTGCCGGTAAAGTCATCAAGCGGCACGGGGTACTGCTCTTTCACGGCATAGGTAACCGGATCAAAGCAAAGCAGGCCGCCGTAAGTAAACGAAACCCACACACGGCCCGATGCATCTACCACAAAATGTTTAGCATTGCCTGTTGTAAATTGGGTAGAAGTAATGGTGGTTACAAGCGGCATGGTAGACAGCGAAAGATCGAATACCTTCACTCCTTCTTTTGTGGCAACAAACAAGGTATTGTTATATATCAAAAGCCCCTCGGCATCATAGCCGCACGGCAATGTTCTGACAGGAGTACGACCGCCCGGCATATTGTATACCGCCACATAGGAGTCGGGGTAGCCGTACATCGGTACACCGGGCTCCCACTCTCCTATTTGCTGCGGATTACCCCAGTTGGATACAAACATATAGTTACCGTAAAAAGTCGTAAAACGGGGAGTTGTCAAACCGGTCGTAACTTCCACATCTGTCATGGCGCCCGACAATGCATCGAATGCCACAATCTTATCGGGATTGTTGGCAACTACCCACAAATAACCGTTCGAAGTAATATCCACCGACTGGTAAGTGGCGCCAATACTTGTTTTGAGCGGGTTGTTGTTAAGCCGGTTCTCCGCTTCGTTGTAGTAGTTTACAGAACCATTACGTTCACTGAAATTTCCTTCGTTTACAACCACCGTTACGTAATCGTATACAATATCGGGCTGCTCGCTTTTCAAGCAGCCGGTAAGCAATGTAGCTATTATTACAAATAATACTACTAATTTAGTTGTCTTCATCATTTTATAGTTTTTAAAATTTAAAATTCAATGTTCCGTTAAATGTGCGGCCGGGCATTGCAAAATATTTCATATTCTGGTACTCGGTATCGAAAAGGTTGTTCACTTGCAGCATCAACGTTATGCTGTATTGGTTGATGGTAAACGTATAGCCGGCGTTAAAATCGACCAGCCAGTAGGCAGGCAGTATGTCATAGTAATCGCTCGTATGACGATCGCTCGTATAGCGCACGGTAGCTTGCGCAAACGCATGCTCATACGAAGCCTTAAGCGATGCATTGCCCGTGTGCAGCGGCTGATAAGGTACCTGTTTGCCTATTGTAAACGACTGGGCGCGGTCGTTCTCGCGCATTACCACCGCCGTGTAGGCATAATTAACAATCGCATCCAATGCAATCTTTTTAACTTTTCCCGTTGCCTCAATAGTTGCTTCGGCTCCATAGGCATCCACCAGGTTCACATTCTGTGGCCGCCAGATATTACCCAACGGCAACCAGCGAATCCAATCTTTAATGCGATTGTAATAACCCGTAGCGTGTAATTGCAATGTCCATGCGGGTTGCGTGAACACATAGTCGGCGCCTGCTTCGGCAGTGTAGCCGACTTCGGGTTTCAAGTACGTTCGCGACCCGCCCCAGTAGCGGTCGTTCAGCGTAGGCACCTTAGAATTTCCCGAAGCCGATGCACGCAACGTAATAGCATGCGCTTCGCATTGCAAGGCCTGCCAGGCTACTCCCATCGAGGGCGACAACGGTACACCGACATCGGTTACAAAACTTTTTCGGATGCCGCCACTCAATGTCCAACGGGTAACAGGTTGCCAACGGGCCAGCAGGAACATATCCGTACGCCACTCGTGCGTAGCGGCAGAATAAGCATACACATCGGGCCGGATATATTCCGCCTGCACACCCGCCTTAAGCAATAATTTTGAAAAACTATATTCGGCTTCGCCCCTTGCATACGCCTTGTTCATGGCAATCACATCGGTACGGAAAAGTTCGTAGTCGTGCGAATAGCCTGCATTCAACGAAGTTTTTAGTTTATTGAATGTGGCATCATAGGAAGCCATTACACGCACATTACGGTCGGCAATACTGTCGTAGTATTGCGGCATTTCGTTGATGGACATGAACGGTTGCAATTGCCGTTTCGAATCGGTATACCACGCCCGCACCGACAATTCGTGTGCCGCTGATGGGCGGAAATAAACTTCCTGCAACACCCCATACTGGCGGTAGGCTGCGTTGTTTACCCGCTCGGTACGTTGGTCGTAAGTGGTTAAATTGGTAAACGGAAAATCATTTTTTGCTTTTGAAAACAATCCTTGTGTGCGGCTCTCCCAGCGCTTGCCCCCCACTCGTACACCCAGACCGGAGAACAGGTAGCCGTAGCTGCCCACACATTGACGGAAATCAAGCCCCACTCCCTTTTTGTATTCAGGCACAGTGTGCAGCTGTACGCTGCCGCCAATGGCGCCATTGCCATACAAAGCGCTCTCGCCGCTGCGATGCACTTCCACCGCATCAAAGAAAAACAGTGGCAACAAACTGAAATCGGTTTGCCCCATCGTGGGCATGTTTATGTCCATGCCGTTCCACTGCACCGCCGTTTGCGAAGCAGAAGTTCCGCGCAACGAAATAGTGGACAGCATTCCCTTCCCATATTCCTTAAAATAAATAGGTGTGTTGGTTTGCAAAAAATCCGAGAGCGACTGGTTGAGCGCAGGCATCAATGCTTCGCGCTCGAAACGCACGGCCTGCGAACCGGCGCTGAAACGCTCGTTGGCCAATGTACCCGGCTGGTGGTATTCGTGTATCACCACCTCGTTCAGGTGCCAGGAACTGTCCGCTTCGTGGAACACGGCTTGTGCGCGGCTCACGAACGGGTAGAGGCTTCCAATAAAAAGATAAATAAATGTAGTTAATTTATTCATCGCTACTTTTTCTCCCGAAAGTTTACGAAGTTAATACTGGCATCTGGAGCAGGTCTTCTGACTTTCCTTTTACGTTTTGTTTGCCTTCCCATTCCGAATATATCGGCACAGTGGCTTGCGGAAACAACCGCTCTACGAGGAGCGGCAAGGATTACAGCAGCGGGTACTGTTCTCGATTTGCACGAGATTCCCTAAACTGCAAATGCGGTGCAAAGGTACAACTTTTTTTAGATTAGAAAAATAAATTTTGCATTAGCTATAATATCAGACTTTTAGTAAGAATAGTATTTCAACGAACGCAAATAATTTTTCAATTATTACAAAAACAAAAGCCACCTTGCGGTGGCCTTGAATTTGTTTACTAAGAAAATAGTCTTTGCTACCAACCCAAAATCTTGAAGAAATCAAATTCTTCGGGATTTTTTACATATTTTTTAGCCGCTTCGTAATCTTCAGGCGTGATGTAGTGCAACATATTGCGGATAATGGCTTGTATGCTTTCGCCATTGATATCGACTAGACGGGGAGGAATTTTGCCGGTTTTCGGGTCTTGCAGATCCTTCAGGAAAAGCGGTGTTACACTGCCATTGGCATTCACATATACCATGCAGCCAGTGTGCTTGTCCGTGAAGAGTTTGTAAACTCCCAAGCCCATTTGCGTACAGTACTCGCGATCGAAAGCAATAGGTGTGTCGCAGCGAACTTCATAGCCGATTTCTACCGGGCGGCTTTTTATTTTCATGCCTATTTGTTCAATTTTGGCATCAATGAGTTCACAGAACACATGCGATTTGCTTATCTTTCCCAGCTCGGGATGACCGTGTGCATCGTAGGTAAAATGAATACCCGACTTTTTGATTTCCTCGTCGCTCAATTCGTGGAACACACCTTCGGAAATAACAGCAGCGCCGTAGTCGATACCCATGAGTTTGCGCTTGATCATAGCCGATACCACAAGGTTCACAATCTTATCAATCGTAATAGTGGTTTTGTTGAACATTTCGGGGATGATAATCATCGGGTAGTGGCACGAGGCACCAATGCCAAACGCCAAGTGGCCTGCCGAGCGCCCCATAGCCGCTACTACAAACCAGTTTTGGCTAGTGCGTGCATCTTCGTATACTACGGTAGCAATGGCCGCACCACCGTTCTTTGCCGATTCGTAGCCGAAGGTAGGCGTGTTGTTAGGCAACGGAAGATCGTTGTCAATTGTTTTCGGCACATGAATGTTGGAAATCGGATAATTTTTTTCCGTCAGGAATTTGGCTACACGATTGGCCGTCGACGCAGTGTCGTCGCCACCTACGGTAACTAACAATTTAATATTATTGTCCTTGAAAAGATTCAGGTTGAAACGTTTTTCAAAATCTTCGTCGGTAGGTTTGTAGCGGCTCATGATAACAACTGAGCCGCCGCGGTTGAACATATCGTCGGCTGCTTTGAAATCAATTTCCATCATTTGCGGCTTGTCGGTAAACAGGCTGCTGTAGCCCTTGTGCAGGCCGATCACACGATAGCCTTTACTCAAAAAAACTTTAGCTACACTACCCACAACGGTGTTCATGCCCGGGGCAGGGCCACCGCCGGTAAGGATTGCAATTGCTTCTTTCATGATATTGTTTTTAAAAGATTTAAAGTAACAAAAGTACGAAAAGATTTGCTGATTGTAAAATTTATAAATTGAATTTTAAATTGTATCTTTGTTCTTTATTCATCCAAATAAATTTTTGAATTATGATAAGTTACAAGGACCTCGGATTGGTGAACTCGCGCGAGTTGTTTGCCAAGGCCATTAAGGGTGGCTATGCTATCCCGGCATTCAATTTCAATAACATGGAACAAATGCAGGCTATTATCCAGGCCTGTGTAGAAACCAAGTCGCCCGTTATCCTGCAAGTGTCGAGCGGCGCACGCAAGTACGCCAACCAAACGTTGTTGCGCTACATGGCGCAAGGTGCGGTGGCCTACGCAAAAGAACTGGGTTGCGAAATTCCCATTGTGTTACATCTCGACCATGGCGACTCGTTTGAGTTGTGCAAATCGTGCATCGAATACGGGTTCTCGTCGGTGATGATTGACGGCTCGCACCATGATTACAATGCCAATGTCGAACTCACGTCGAAAGTGGTGGAATATGCACACAAATATGATGTAACCGTAGAAGGCGAATTGGGCGTGCTAGCCGGTGTGGAAGACGAAGTGAGCGCCGAGCACCACACCTATACACAACCCGACGAAGTGGAAGATTTTGTGAAGAAAACAGGCGTAGATTCGTTGGCTATTTCTATCGGCACCTCGCATGGGGCATTTAAATTCAAGCCGGGACAGAAACCCGAAATCCGTTTGGATATTCTGGCCGAAATTGAAAAGCGTATTCCCGGATTCCCGATTGTATTGCACGGTGCATCGAGCGTACCGCAGGACTTGGTGGCACAAATCAACAAATACGGCGGGGCGTTGAAAGATTCGATCGGTATTCCCGAAGACCAGTTGCGCGCTGCTGCAAAATCGGCCGTGTGCAAAATTAATATCGACAGCGATGGCCGTTTGGCTATGACTGCCGCCGTACGCAAGGTGTTCGCCGAACAACCGGCCGAATTCGACCCGCGCAAATACCTCGGCCCTGCCCGCGACCAACTCAAAGCATTATACATGCACAAAGTGAACGAAGTGTTGGGAAGCGCTGGGAAAGCATAGTTAATTATGAAATTTGGAAATTAGAATTGCAACCAGTGTTTAGTGGCGTTAGCCAATTCTGCTTTCTAATTTCTGAACTCATAACTCTTTTTACTTTCTTGCAGTAAAAACTAATTTGCAAAACTAAACCTAAGAACTCAAAGAACATGCATATTGCAGTAGCAGGAAATATCGGTAGCGGAAAAACTACGCTCACCGGCCTATTAGCGCGCCACTATGGGTGGCAACCGAAATTCGAGGATGTAGACGATAATCCGTATTTGTCCGATTTCTACCACGATATGCAGCGTTGGTCGTTCAACCTGCAGGTGTACTTTTTGAACAAGCGTTTCGAAGGTATCGTAGAAATTAAAAAAGCAAAAGATACCATTATCCAAGACCGCACGATATATGAAGATGCATGTATTTTTGCGCCCAACCTGCATAGCATGGGATTGATGGCGTCGCGCGATTTCGATAGTTATTGCTCGCTGTTCGACCTGATGATTTCGCTCGTGAAACCACCCGACCTGCTGATTTACCTGCGTTCGAGCGTGCCCACATTAGTGTATCAAATTCAAAAGCGGGGTCGCGATTACGAGAGCAGTATCCGTATCGACTACCTGACAAAACTCAATGAATTATATGAAGAGTGGATTGGAAAATATGAAGACCGCAAACTTATCATTGATGTGGATACATTAAAATTTAATGAAAATCCGGAAGACCTGAGCACTACCATTGATAAAATAGATGCGCAATTGCACGGGTTGTTTTAAGTTCTCACAAAGACACAAAGTTCACAAAGAAAAACCAAAGGGCGCGAAGAAAACTTCGCGCCCTTTGGTTGTCTGAAAAATTTTGTATTCTTTGTGGGAGATTATACCACCGTTTCGAATTGCTGTAAAAAGCGAACATCATTTTCAAAATACAGACGCAAGTCGCGCACTTGCCATTTAAGCATGGCAATACGTTCAATGCCCATACCGAACGCAAAGCCGGTGTATTTTTTACTGTCAATGCCGCAAGCGTCGAGTACATTCGGGTCAACCAGTCCGCAACCCATGATCTCAAGCCAGCCGGTTCCTTTGCAAATGTTACAGCCTTTGCCACCACAGATATTACAGCTCACATCCACTTCGGCGCTTGGTTCCGTGAACGGGAAGTACGATGGACGCAAACGTATCTCGGCATCCTTGCCGAACATTTCCTGCGCAAAATACAGCACTGCCTGTTTCAAGTCGGCAAACGATACGTTCTCGTCGATATACAACCCTTCAACCTGATGGAAAATACAGTGCGCACGTGCCGAGATGGCTTCGTTGCGGAACACACGCCCCGGACAAATCACGCGGATAGGTGGTTGCTGCGTTTCCATTGTGCGCACCTGCACCGAACTGGTGTGCGTACGCAATAATATTGAATTAGCGCTTTGCTGGATAAAAAATGTATCCTGCATGTCACGCGCCGGATGCTCAGGTGGAAAGTTGAGCGCACTGAATACATGCCAGTCATCCTCTACTTCGGGGCCTTCGGCCAGCGTGTAGCCTTGGCGCTTGAATATTTCGATGATTTCGCTACGCACAATCGAAATCGGGTGACGCGCCCCAAATGTAGCAGGATTGCCGGGTTGCGTAAAATCGACCGATGAACCACTTACCTCCTGCTCTACCGCTTCTTTAAGCACCTGTATCCGTTCCTGCGCCGCATTCTTCAATGCGTTGAGCGGTTGACCCCACAAGCGTTTCTGCTCGGCCGCCACATTTTTAAATTCTTCGAACAAGGTAGTAATACTGCCCTTCTTTCCTAATAATTTTACACGCAATTCTTCTACTTCCTGTGCTCCTTTGGCAGCCAGGTTTTCTATTTCGCGTTGCAGTTGTTCTATTCTCTCTTGCATAAATGTACATTCTCTTGTACAAAGATAGCAAATAAATCTTGCTCGAAAAAATTTGAAATAATGTAAAAGATGCTTTTAAGAATAATTGTGCTACGATGAAGATAGGGATTGAATACATAATTTTGTATCAAAGCGCCGATCATCCGGTGAACATCTATCATCCGGAAAAGGAGTATTTAAAAGGGTTGGTTCTTTTTGTAGAATAATATAAAAACATAGTTAGTACTCTGTGTGTCGATAATTATCGACACTGTTGTTTGTTGCGTTGTTGAATAAATTGTATTTTTGTACAACAGATTGTTTAAGAATGTGCAACGTTGGAGATGTGAAAACAAAATTGTCGGGAAAGGTTGTTGGGATTACAGAGTTAAACAGGGATAGCATAATGCAGATGTTTAACTTGATGAATTTGTTCTACGACAATGTAGAATATGATACTTTTTTGAATGACCTGAAAAGCAAAAATACTTGCATTATGCTTTTCGATGGAGACGGGCGCATACAAGGCTTTTCTACTCAAAAATTATTGTCGCTACCGGTTGACGATAAAGATATAGTGGGTTTATTTTCGGGCGATACTATTATTCATCGGGATTATTGGGGCAACTGGGCGCTATTTCAACTCCTCATGCGGTATGGTGTGGAATTGGGAAAACAGTACGAAAATTTTTATTGGTTTTTGATTTCCAAAGGATACAAAACCTATAAAACATTACCGTTGTTTTTCAAAGATTTTTATCCTAACAGGAATGTAAAAACGCCGGAGCGTATGCAGCGTCTGATTGATAGTTATGGACATGTGATATATCCGGATGACTTTAATAGAGTAACAGGGGTTATTGAATACAGGCTAACAAAAGATAGATTGAGAAAAGGGATTGCGGATGTTACACCAAGACATTTGAGTGATCCTGATATTGCATTTTTTTGTAAAAAAAATCCGGGGTATATTGTAGGGAACGATCTTGTGTGTATAACCAGTTTTTCGGAGAATAACTTGACTGCGCGAGGGAAACAATTATTGCTTTGAGTTTTTAGTTTTTTATGTACAACCTGCTTAATTATATTTTCAATACAACCTGTTGCCTGTTTTACCGTTCTGCGTATAAGAAGGTACTGTTGGTGCAAGATATAGGCGAGGTACAGCGCAGTAAACTTTTTGATATTATTGCGAAGAACCGGCGAACACTTTATGGAAGTAAGTATCGGTTCGAAAATATAAGGACCATCGCTGATTTTCAAAATCAACTGCCGGTAACGGATTACGAAGATTACACGGCATACATTGAAAAAATTAAAAGAGGAGAACAATGTGTTCTGACTGCGGATAAAGTATTACTGTTGGAGATAACCAGTGGTTCTACTTCGGCCAGTAAGCTTATTCCGTATACGGCGGAATTGAAGAAAGAATTTCAGGAAGGGATTAAGCCTTGGTTGTGGAATTTGTACCATGCCGCACCTGCCATGAAATGGGGGAAGGGTTATTGGTCTATTACTCCTGCTACGACACAACGTCGATACACAGAAGGTAGTATACCTATAGGCTTTGAAGATGATAGTGAATACTTCGGCCGGTTTCAACAATGGTTGGTGAATCGTTTGTTTGCAGTCGATAGCACTATTGCAAAAGAATCCGACATCGAGCAATTTTATTTTAAAACCTCATTGGCTTTACTGCGTTGCCGGAGTCTTTCTTTTATTTCTGTGTGGAACCCGAGTTTTCTGCTGATTCTTTTGGACTACATGCATAACCATCGTAATGAGTTGTTGCAAAACCTTCCGGGTAAAGTTGTCCGGCGAATAAAAGAACCTCTTGTACATCAGGATTACCAAGCTATCTGGCCGCAATTGAGGATTATCAGTTGCTGGTGCGATGCCGCTGCGCATACCCAAGCTGTGTTGTTACAAACGAAATTTCCCAACGTGCTGCTTCAACCGAAAGGACTGTTGGCTACCGAGTGTTTCGCCACCTATCCGGTAGTGGGAGAAGAAGGCGCCCGCTTGAGTATTTTCTCCCATTTTTTTGAATTCAAAAGTGTGGATAGTGGCGAATTATATTTGGCACATCAGCTGGAAGAGAAGCATGAGTATGCGTTGATAGTAACTACCGGTGGGGGGCTTTATCGATACCAAATGCATGATGTTGTTCGGGTGATTGGTTTCTCGGAAAATAGAACACCATTGCTTCGGTTCATTGGGCGCGAAGGTAATTTTTCTGATTTATATGGAGAAAAATTGAACGAAGTGTTTGTTAGTAAAACAATGGAACGGGTGTTTGTCTCTCTCGATTTTTATATGTTTGCTCCTGCCGGCAACCATTATGTACTGTATGTGAAAACAGCTGCAAGCTTGCCGGATATTGATAGTCTTTTGAGAGAAAATTTTCATTATGATTATTGTAGAAAGTTAGGCCAGTTGAAGCCTTTGAAAATATTTAAACTTACAGGAAGTCCGAATGAGGAGTATCTTGCGCACTGTGTGGCTCAAGGCCAGCGGATAGGTGATATTAAGCGGCCGTTTTTAAGTTTGAAAACCGGATGGGATAAAGTGTTTACAGGGTATTATGAAAACTAAATAGAAAATATGAAAATAGCACTATTAGCTCCTGCCGGAGCCATGCACCGTTACAATGGGAATTTTGGAAAGACATTACATTATGCACCTTTGACATTGACGACTCTGGCTGCTTGTATTCCGGAAGAGTTGCATGCCGAAGTTGTTATTTACGACGAAACAGCGGGCGAAATTCCATTAGATTTAAAGGCGGATTTAATTGGTATAACTTGTATTACAGGAACCGCTTCGCGTTGTTATGCATATGCAGATTATTTCAGGCGTAAAGGAATCAAAGTAGTAATGGGAGGTGTGCATCCCACACTGATGCCGGAAGAAGCAGCACTACATGCTGACTGTGTAATTACCGGTTTTGCCGAATATACCTTTCCGGAAATGTTGCTTGATTTTAAAAATGGAAGGATGAAAAACCATTATGAGCAAGCAAGTGATTATTCTATTGCAAACCGCCCCATTCCACGCCGCGAGTTGTTGAATAAAAAAAGATATATAACCACGAAATCTCTCGAAGCAGTACGTGGATGTTCGCTCCCATGTACTTTCTGTGCCTATCCAGCTGCATTCGGAAAAACACTGTACCGGCGCCCTATTCCGGAAGTTATCAGGGAAATAGAAATGCTTAAATCGAAGCTTATCCTTTTTCCGGATGTTAATCTGATAGCCGACAGGGCGCATGCCATTAAATTGTTTACTGAAATGATTCCGTTGAAAAAAATGTGGCTCGGCTTGGCCACCTCTTCAATTGGCATGGACGACGAGTTGATAAGCCTGTTCCGCAGGAGCGGCTGCAAGGGCTTGCTGATTGGTTTTGAATCCGTATCCCAAAGCTCCCAGCAATATATCAATAAAGGGATAAACCATGTGGATAACTATGCTGGATTGATGAAACGCTTGCACGATGCCGGTATTATTGTGAATGGTTGTTTTGCATTTGGAGCAGACGATGAAGATACTTCGGTATTTGAACGAACCGTGGAAATGGTTATCAAAACAAAAATAGATTTACCTCGCTATTCCATTCTAACACCATTTCCAAAAACCGATTACTACCGGCAATTGCAAATGGAAAACAGGATTATTGAAAACGATTGGGCAATGTACGATGTGGAACATTGCGTATACGTACCTAAAAAAATGACACCGCAACAATTGGAAGAAGGTATTGAATGGGCTTGGCGGCAAACATACCGTACCGGGAAAATCCTTCAGCGGTTGTTCCCATTTACGCATAGCCCATGGCTCTCTTTCCCGGTTAACATGGGATACAAAGGCTATGCCGACAAATTTATAAAATTTACCCGGGAGGTTATGACCGACAATTCGGACATCCGGTAACTTAAGAAACGAATTTATGAAATTAACATTTATACTACCGGCAATAGGTAAAAAGAAAGGAAAAAAATACATGGGTACATGGAAAATGGAACCCTTGACCATTGCTGTTCTGAAAGCCTTGACACCGGCAGCAGTCGAAACTTCTTTTTTTGATGACCGCATTGAATTAATCGACTATGACGACCCTACAGATTTGGTCGTGATTACAGTGGAAACGTACAATGCCCGCAGAAGTTATGATATTGCAAGCAAGTATAGAAGTAAGGGAATAAAGGTAGTATTGGGAGGTTATCATGTTACGCTCTTGCCCGACGAAGCTGCAGAACATGCCGATGCTATTATTGTTGGCAATGCCGAAAACGTGTGGCAAACAATGTTGGACGATTTCTGCAAAGGAAATCTACAACAAAAATATACGGGGGAGCAGGCATTTAATCATGTTCGTCCGGATAAATCTATATTCGAAGGAAAAAAATACCTACCTGTTGCACTGGTCGAAACAGGCCGTGGTTGTTGCCACAGGTGCGAGTTCTGCGCTATTTCCTGTTTCTACAATGCACGCTACTACCCGCGAAACCATGAGGATATTATTGCTGATATAAAATCTTCGCCGCATAAACTTTTCTTCTTGGTCGACGATAATTTATTTGCCAACAGGGAGCATGCTATGGAGTTGTTCCGGAAACTGGAACCGCTGAAAATAAGATGGGGCGGGCAGGGTACGCTGTCTATGGCAAAAGATGAAGAACTTTTGCAAGCGATGAAAAAAAGCGGCTGCGAACTTATTCTCATCGGTTTTGAAACTTTGCAGGAAGAAAATCTCAAGCAAATGAAAAAGACCGTGAATATCTCTTGCCGTGAAAAAGATGCGTTGGTGGAGCGAATACACAAGGCGGGGATTGGTATTTATGCAACATTTGTTTTTGGCTATGACAACGACGATGAAGATACTTTTGCTGCTACCATGGCCTTTGCACAGAAACATAAATTTTATACTGTTGCATTTAACCATTTGCTGCCATTTCCCGGAACAGCGCTCTACAGCCGCCTCAACGAGGAACAACGGCTTATTTACCGTAAATGGTGGCTGGAGCCGGATTACCACTATGGTGCATTGGCATTTTATCCTAAAAGCATGACAGCCGAAGCGCTTAGTCTGCGGTGTTTGGAAACACGTAAAGAATATGCCGGTTTCAAAACCGTGTTGCGTCGTGGGCTTGCGGCAATGAGGCGTACTAGCCCGATGTGGTGGTTTCTTTTCTGGGCAATGAACTTGCGTTTGGGGTCAGAAGTGAGTCAACGAATGAATGTACCGATAGGATGTAATTTAGATGAACTTCCAAAGTAGATATACATTGCAAGTGGCCACAGAAGCCGATGTCGAGGCTATCAACGAACTTTATGCCGCTAATGGTTTCAGCGGAAAAGTAAGTGTGCAGTTTTTGCGAAATCCTAACCCTTTTCTATCGTTGGCAAAGGACGGCGATGAGGCTGTTGTTTTTATTCTTCGCGATACGTTGAATAACGGACAACCAGCCGGGATGGGCGCTTGCATTATCCGTTCGGAATATGTGGGTGGCGAAGTAAAACGTATCGGCTATTTGACCGGACTCAAAATTATGCCGGATTACCGGCATAAAGTGGGGTTTATTCCGCACGGGTACGAACTTATAAAAAAGCAAACAAAAAACAAAGTAGATTTGTATTACAACACGCTGTTGAAAGAAAACCACGCTGTTCGGGCAATGTTTGAGAAAAACCATGCCGGTATGCCAGTGTATCGTAGTTGTGGCGAATATACAGTGTTTTTATTTTCTACCACACAGCCGGTAAATAACAGAAACTCTGAACTTGTTCTTGAATGCGGCATTACAGAAGAGCTTCAGGTATTTTACCACAACCAAATGCCTGCCTTCGATTTTTCTCCTGTAAAATGGGATGCTTTTCATATACCGGACGAAAATTTCTTTCATTTGCACGATAAATCAGGTACTATTGTAGCGGCTTGTGTCGTTTGGAATCAGCAGCAACACAAGCAATATGTTATTTCAGGTTATAGTGGGTTTTATAAACTGGCGCCCTTCTTGCCTTTAAAAAGGCTTGGCTATCCTCAATTTCCGAAAAGCGGGAAAGACGCCGATTATCTATCTATACTACTTCTTAGGGTTAAAAATAATGATGCCGCTTTAGCAGAAATACTGATAAGGAAAATTGCCGTGCAATTCCGGCAACACGATTTTCTGATGATAGGACTACACGAAACAAACCCTTTTGTTACAATCTTTACGCGCATCCGGCATTTCAAATACCAAAGTATTTTATATACGGTAACCTGGAATGGAAGGGAGGGGCAGCGCTTTTGTGTGAACCGTCCCATTGGATTGGAAGTTGGTTTACTATAAATTTTAGCCGGAAAGAGTATGAATATTTTATTTATTTTACCATACGACACTACTTACCGTTATAGAAAAACTTTTGTGCCTTCTATATCGTACCAGCCGCTGACACTGTCGATGCTGGCAGCTTTGATTCCGGCGACAATGAAATGTACGGTCACTCTGGTTGACGAAGGTGTGCAAAAGATTGACTATAGCCGGAAGCACTATGATATAGTAGGGATTACATCTACGACATCCAGTGCACCCAGGGCCTATGAACTGGCGGGTTATTTCAAGCAGCGGGGTAGCTATGTGTTGCTTGGCGGACATCATGTATCGCTGTTGCCCGATGAGGCGCTTCAATATGCCGATACTGTTTTTGTCGGCACTGCAGAGCGTACTTTACCGCAATTTTTTGAGGACTATGCAGCCGGAACACCTCAAAATAAATATACTTCCAAAGACGTTGTGGCAAGCGAAATCCCGGCTCCCCGGCGGGATATGATGGGGAAGAAAGGATACATGACACATCCTACAGTCATTGCAGATTATGGTTGCCCTAACCACTGCCGCTACTGTGTTATTCATCCATTTTGGGGGCATAATGCGCGACGGCCTGTGCATGCTGTAATTGATGAGTTAAGATTACTAAAGAAGAAAAAAATCCTGTTATTGGATCCAAGTCCATTCAGTGATAAAGTATATGCACGGGAACTGTTATCCGAAATGGAAAAGTTGCGTATTAAGTGGGTAGGCCTTGTGGCGCTTGACATAGCAAACGATGATAGCGTGCTTGACTTGATGCAGCAAAGCGGTTGCATCGGAGTTTTGTCCGGATTCGAAACATTCAATGCAACGGACCTTGCGGAAATGCAAAAAAATAAAAACAAGGTGGCCGATTATAAAACCATTGTGGATAAATGGCATTCGAGAGGTATTTCTGTGTTAGGAACTTTTATGATAGGTTTCGATGGCGATACCTCTGAGTCGTTGCAAAAACTACCGGAGCTTATTGACGAAATAGGAGTGGATATTCCACGCTTTGCGATTTTGACCCCTTATCCCAATACTCCGCTTTTTAATGAGTACGACGGACAAGGTCGTATTGCTACAC